>CAVHKA010000027.1:0-15047 GCA_963636325.1 Agathobacter sp.
TCACCCAGCTGCCCTATGCCCTGACCGTTTCCGGCGTGGCCTTCGTCAGCTTCATCCTGGCCGGTCTGATCCAGAACGTGGTCATCAACCTGATCATCGCTGTGGTGCTGATGGTCGCCACCCTGCTGGTCATCAAGGTCATCGTCGCCAAGAAGCACGCCGGTATCTTCGAGGAAATGGCCGAGGCCAACAAGGCTCTGGCACACCAGAAGTAAGCGTGTTCTGAAACGTACTGATACTTCCAACAAAAGAAAGACCACAGCGGGCGTATGCCCGCTGTGGTCTTTTTGCGTATGACGGCCGAATTCGTAGGGGCGGACGCCCCTGTCCGCCCGAACGTTAAACGCTGCATTTCCGGTTGGGCCGACAGAGCCGTCGGCCCCTACACACCCCTCAAAAGCCTCCCTCTCAGAGGGGGCCTCAAAACCGACGTTTTCCTGTGAGTCCAATAAACAAAAATCAGGGGCGGGAACAATTCCCGCCCCTGATGCGTCTCTATTATGCTTGTAAAGATTTATACCTCGATGCCGTACTTCTCAAACCGGGGGATCAGGCCGTACCGGGGATGGGGATCGCCGTCGTCGGGGATCTGGGCCAGATCGTAGCCGGGATAGTCGTTGCCCTCGATAATGGCAGGGCCTTTCTCTGTCATGCAGATGTCCCAGCCCACATAGTGGAACTCCGGATACATCAGCGCCGCCTTCAGGGCCAGCGCCTTGACCTCCTCATGCATGGGCATCTGATAGCCCTTCAGCTGGATGCCGGTGGTGGGATGACGGTCGTACTTCTTCAGCTCCTCGTCGTGGCCCTGACCGGCGATCTTGCCGGTGTCCAGATCGAACCGCATGGTGATGCCGCCCCGGCCCATGTTGTCAAAGGCCATGCCGCCGGTGCCCGCCTTGCAGGCGGCGTAGATCACCAGCGGCTCGCCGTCCTTCACGAAGGTGGCCACGCGGATGCAGTTGATGGAATCGGGATGCAGCGCCGCCGCCTGGGGATGCTGGCGGATGACCTCCTCGCAGATGCCGAACCGCTTCTCCGGCTGCTTCATGTAGGCCCACATGGCCTCCAGATCGGCGAAATCCTTCTTGTACAGCTTCTCGATACCGCTGCCGCAGTCGCCGTCGATGGGCTTGACGATCACGGCGTCCTTGTCCGCCATGAACGCCTTGAACTGCTCCGCGTCAGCCTTGAACAGATTCAGCGCCTCGCGGCCCATCAGGGGCCGAAACTTCTCAAAGAAGGCGTTCTTGTCGTTGAAGATGGCGGCGTCGGTGCGGTTGTTGACCCGCTTGACGAAGGCGGCGGAGCGCACGCGGGTCAGATAGGTGGCCCGCTCGGCGTCGCTCAGATCGTAAAACTCAAACATCATATAGTCCGTCGGGCCCGCGCCGTAGCGCTTGGCGCACCGCAGCATGTCGGTAAACAGCGCCGCCGTGGGCTTGCCGCAGATGGCGTGTGCCTTTTCGGCGGTCTGCCAGACGCGGCGCAGCGGCACGCTCTTGGCCGCCTGACGAATGGAACTCAGTTTCATAAAGGCAAAACATCCTTTCATAACAGGTGCTTATTATTATATCGGATTTGCCGCAAAAGAAAAGCCCCCACAGACAATTTTCTGCCGCTGAACCATGAAAATTACGAAAGGCAGCAATAACGTCAGAAGATTTTTGCAAAAAATTTGACCTTTCCTCTTGACAGGTGTATGACACCGTGGTATAAGTGTACTAGTACGTTTAATACACTACACTCGGGAGGAGTGATCATATGATCCATCTGGACTATCGGGACAGCCGCCCCATCTACGAGCAGGTGAAGGACAGCCTGCGCCGCCTGATGGTCACCGGCGTTCTGGCCCCCGGCGACAAACTGCCGTCGGTGCGGTCCATGGCCTCGCAGCTGTCCATCAACCCCAACACCATCCAGCGCGCCTATGGCGAGCTGGAAGCCGAGGGCTATGTGGTGTCCGTCACCGGCAAGGGAAGCTTTGTGGCGGAGGGCGACACCCAGAACACCGCCCGCAAGGCGGAGCTGACCGGCAAAGTAAAGCCCATCTTGGAGGAGCTGCGGAACCTGGGCATGACCCGCGAAGAGTTTTTGCAGCTCTGGGAAGGAGAGAAGAAGTAATGTTAGAAGCAAAAAACGTCGTCAAGACTTTTGACGGCTTCCGTGCGCTGGACGAAGCCAGCCTGACCGTTCCCAAGGGCGCGGTGTACGGCCTTGTGGGCCCCAACGGCGCAGGCAAATCCACCATCATCCGCCACTTTACCGGCGTGTACCGCCCCGACAGCGGCTCCCTGACGCTGGAGGGCCAGCCCATCTACGAAAACCCCGCCGTCAAGCGGCGCATCTGCGTGATCCCCGACGACTGGTTCTATTTCTCCCAGTGGTCCATCCGGGAGATGGCCCGGCTCTATAAGGGCATGTACCCCACCTTCAGCCAGGAGCGCTACGACAAGATGCACGAGGTGTTCCCGCTGGACGACCGCCAGATGATCCGCCGCATGAGCAAGGGCATGCAGAAGCAGGCGGCCTTCTGGATCACCATGAGCTGCATGCCGGAGTACCTGATCCTGGACGAGCCGGTGGACGGCCTTGACCCCGTGATGCGCCGCCAGGTATGGTCGCTGCTGCTGGGCGACGTGGCCGAGCGGGGCACCACCGTGCTGGTGTCCAGCCACAACCTCCGGGAGCTGGAGGATGTGTGCGACCATGTGGGCATCATGAACAAGGGCAAGGTGCTGTTGGAGCGCAGCTTGTCCGATTTGCAGGACAACACCGTAAAGCTGCAGGTGGCCTTCGGCGGCGACGAGCCGGAGATGCCCGCCGACCTGAACGTCCTGCATCATGAGAAGATCGGCCGCGTGCACACCTACATCGTCCGCGGCAACCAAAACGACATTCTGGCCCAGGTCTCGGCTCTTCAGCCCATTTTGCTGGAGGCCATCCCCCTGACGCTGGAGGAGATCTTTATTTACGAGCTGGGAGGTGTTGACTATGCGGTCCATGATATCGTCCTCTGAGCGGGCGCTGGCGCGCTCCGACTTCCGCCGCTTCTGGCCTTTGCTGTTCGGCTATGCCGTGCTGTGGCTGTGCGCCCTGCCCCTGACCCTGTGGAGCAACCGCAAATGGATCTATGATGCCACGGATACGGCGGCAGCGCTGGTTGGCGTCAACAGCCATCTGTGGAACTGCACCGTGGCGGCGCCCATTGTATCCGCCTGCTTCGCCGTGCTGCTGGCCATGGCCCTATACGCCTATCTGATGAACGGCCGCAGCGTGGGTCTGCTGCACGCCCTGCCCATCACCCGGGGCCGCCAGTTCGCCGAACACTTCACCGTGGGCGTGCTGATGTTTACAGTGGTGCATCTGGCGACGGCGCTGATTTCCCTGCCGGTGCAGGCCGGATGCGGAGCCATCGACATGCGGGGTACGCTGGAGTGGTTCGCCGCGGCGGAGCTGACCGGCCTGTTCTTCTTCGCGCTGGCCACGCTGTGTGCCATGGTCACCGGCTGGCTGCTGGCCGTCCCCGTGATCTACGTCGGCGTCAACTTTATGTTTGCCGCTTTCTACGCGTTGTTTGCTTTTCTGGCGCAGGCATTCCTCTGGGGTTATGAGAGCGTCGGCTGGCCCGCGTGGCTGGACTGGCTGACTCCGATGATCCGTTTGTATCAACGGATCAGTATCAGCGACAGCACGCCTGTCACGGGCACACAGTTCCGCTATTATGCCGAGCATCTGTCCGCCTCCGGCTGGACAACGCTGCTGGTTTATACGGCGGTAGCCGCGGCGCTGATCGCCGCCGCCTATTTCTTCTACCGCGCCCGCCACAGCGAGACGGCCGGTGACGCCATCGTGTTCCCCTGGCTGCGTCCCGTGGTGCTGTATGTGATCTCCCTGGCCGGCGGCATGGGTCTGGGTATCCTGCTGTGGTATATGGTGTCCGGCGGCGGCAGCATGACGGTGCTGGTGCTGTGCCAGATCGTAACGGGCCTGATCGTCTACTTCGGCGTCCAGATGCTGCTGCACAAGTCCTTCCGCGTGTTCACCCGCCGCGGCTGGCTGGGCGGAGCGGTGCTGGCCGTGGTGCTGGCGGTCATTGCGCTGGTGATCCGCTTCGACGTGCTGGGCTTTGTCGGATACGTCCCCAATGCGGACCGGATCGAGAGCGCCTATGTAACCGGCGGCTACAATATCCCCTATGTGCGTGATATTTCCGACCCGGAGAGCCTGGAAAAGCTGACGGC
The DNA here is from genome assembly GCA_963636325.1 of Agathobacter sp. Taxonomy (GTDB): domain Bacteria; phylum Bacillota; class Clostridia; order Oscillospirales; family Oscillospiraceae; genus Vescimonas. Next base: position 4,245 of record CAVHKA010000027.1, read on the forward strand.
GCTTCACCGTGCCGTTCTGGCCCAGGGCAAGCCGGATGACGCGGCGCTGTATCAGGCCGACAGCAGTACTTCTGCAGATGAGACCATGCTGACCTTCTCGGTCAACTACACCATGAAGGACGGCGGCATAGTCCGGCGCTATTATCACCAGATCGTTCGGCGCGGCACGCCGCTGTATCAGGCGTGCAACGACTTCTACAATGACCCGGCGGTGCGCAAGGCCAGCAGTGACAGCCGCTTCTATCTGGAGGAGATCGACCCTGCCGCTATCATCGGCGGCTGGTTCAACAATTACCGGCAGGACACCGATTCCGTGGAGCTGACCGCCCCGCAGGCCCGGCAGCTGTATATGGCGCTGGACCGTTATCTTGAGGCCCGGCGGGCAGAGCCTGTTGATGTGCTGGCCCCCGAGCGGAGCGGCGCCAACAGCGGTGAGTGCTACTTCTATCTGGAGTTTAACTATCAGGACAATACGAGCGTAAGTACGCAGGTGCCCGGCAGCACGGCTCCTACGGCTGCTAATGATGCTGATATAACGTCGTGGGGCATCGACATGCTGCCGGCCGACTGCACCGAGGTCCTTGACCTGCTGGTGTCCTTCGGCCTGGCGGAGAACACCGCCGAGCTGCTGTACGACTAAGAGCTTCATGCGGCGCTGACGAAACGCCGCGTATCACAACCACATACACCCGATGGGGTGGGCAAAATGCCTACCCCGCCGCGAAGCGCACCCATTTTCCGCCTTGACGGCACAAAGGAGGCCGTATCCCATGACTACCTTACAGATCATCAATCTCGCCATTATGCTGGCGTTTTTCCTCTGCTATTCCTATCAGTTCTTCTATATCCCCGTGGCGTGGTTCAAAAAGGACGCCCCCCACCGCGAGCCGGTGATGCACCGCGTCGCCGTGCTGATCGCCGCCCGCAACGAGCAGGCCGTCATCGGCAACCTGATCGACAGCATTAAGGCCCAGGACTACCCCGCCGATAAGGTGGATATCTTCGTGGTGGCCGACAACTGCACCGACTTGACCGGCACGGTGGCCGGGGCCCACGGCGCCAACGTCTACTTCCGCAGCAGCACCACGCAGGTAGGCAAGGGCTACGCCCTCCAGTACCTCCTCCACTGCATCGAGGACGACTATGCCCCCTACGACGCCTATCTGGTGCTGGACGCCGACAACGTGCTGTCCCCCAACTATATCACCGAGATCAACAAGACCTTTTCCGACGGCTACCAGATCGTCACCAGCTACCGCAACTCCAAGAACTACGGCGACAACTGGATCAGCGCCGGTTACGCCCTGTGGTTCCTGCGGGAGAGCCGCTATCTCAACGGCGCCCGGTGCCGTCTGGGCAGCTCCTGCGCCGTCAGCGGCACGGGCTTCCTGTTCTCCCGCCGTATTCTGGAAAAGTGCGGCGGCTGGAACTTCTTCCTGCTGACCGAGGACATCCAGTTCACCATCGCCAACGTCATCCGCGGCGAAAAGGTGGGCTATTGCCCCACCGCCGTGCTGTATGACGAGCAGCCCACCACCTTCCGCCAGTCCTTCCGCCAGCGGCTGCGCTGGTCCCGGGGCTATTTGCAGGTGTTCGGCAAGTACGGCACGTCCCTGTTCCGGGGTATCTTCCGGGGCAGCTTCTCCTGCTTCGACATGACCATGAACATCATGCCCGCGGCGGTGCTGTCCGGCGCGTCCATCGCGGTGAATCTGGGCGCGGCCGTCTATAACTGTGTCAACGGCGGCGACTGGACGGTGCTGGCGGCCTGCCTGCTGCAAAGCTTCCTGAGCCTGTACCTGACCGTGTTCGTGCTGGGCGTGATCACCACCGTCACCGAGTGGGACAACATCTATTGCCCCGCCGCCAAGAAGGTGTGGTACGCCATCACTTTCCCGGTGTTCATGTTCACCTATATTCCCATCGTCATTGTCTCCCTGTTCCATAACCCTGCGTGGCAGCCCATTCACCACAGCCGCAGCGTGGATCTCAAGCAGATCTGCGCCGGAAAGTAGGGGCGACCCTTGCGGTCGCCCGCTGCCAAAGGGTGTGCCGCCGCGAGAGCACCTCTGTCATTTGTCATTGCGAGGAGGGCGTAAGCCCGACGTGGCAATCCGTACTTCTCCAAAGAAAACGGATTCCCACGGCCAGTCTGCGGACTGGCCTCGGAATGACAGGGGCGTGATCGGCGGCATACCCGATTTTTTGCGCCATTTTCCAGAAAGCCAACATCATTTAGGAGTGAATATCATGCGAATTTTGGAAGTCAATGACCTGCGAAAGGTCTATACCACCCGCTTCGGCGGCCAGTCTGTGGAGGCGCTGCGCAGCGTCACCTTTGCCGTGGAGCAGGGGGAATATGTGGCCGTCATGGGCGAATCCGGCTCCGGCAAGACCACGCTGCTGAACATTCTGGCGGCGCTGGATAAGCCCACCTCCGGCCAGGTGCTGCTGGAGGGCCGGGATCTGGGCAAGGTGAAGGAGGCCGACATGGCCGCGTTCCGTCGGGACCATCTGGGCTTTGTGTTTCAGGACTTCAACCTGCTGGACACCTTTACGCTGGAGGACAACATCTATCTGCCGCTGGTGCTGGCCGGGAAGAAATACCCGGAGATGCACCGGACGCTGGTGCCGCTGGCCCGTGAGCTGGGCATCGAGAGCCTGCTGAAAAAGTACCCCTATGAGGTGTCCGGCGGCCAGAAGCAGCGTGCCGCCGTGGCCCGCGCCATGATCACCCGGCCCCGCATCCTGCTGGCCGACGAGCCCACCGGCGCGCTGGACTCCAAGTCCACCGACGAGCTGCTGGGCCTGTTCTCCCGCCTTCATGAGGATGGCCAGACCATCCTCATGGTGACCCACTCCGTTAAGGCCGCCAGCCACGCCGGGCGGGTGCTGTTCCTGAAGGATGGCCAGGTGTTCCACCAGCTTCGCCGGGACGGCGACACCGACACCCGGTTCTACCAGCGGATCTCCGACGCGCTGACGGCGCTGACCACGGGCGGTGACGCGCAATGAGCCTGTATACCCGTCTGGCGTGGGACGGCATCCGCAAAAACGGAAGGCTGTACCTGCCCTATATCCTCACCTGCGTGGGCATGGTGACCATGTATTATATGATGAGCGAGCTGTGCGCCAGCGACCTGCTGCGCTATATGAAGGGCGGCGGCGCGTCCCACATCATTCTGGGCCTTGGTTCCTGGGTCATTGCCGTGTTCTCGGCGCTGTTTCTCTACTACACCTATTCCTTCCTGATCCGGCGGCGGCAGAAGGAGTTCGGCCTCTACCATGTGCTGGGGCTGGGCAAGCGGCACATCGCCCTGCTGTGCGTCATCGAAACGGCCATGACCGCCGTGATCGCGCTGACGGCGGGCCTTGCCGTCGGCGTGGGACTGTCCTTTGCCGTGGAGCTGGGCCTGCGTGCCTCTATGGAGGCGGAGGTAGGCTTCACCTTCTCGGTGAACCGGAGCGTGGTGCTGCAAACGGTGCTGGTCTATCTGGCCATCTTCGCCCTGACACTGCTGAGCACGCTGGTGAAGGTGGGACGCGGCACCGCCATGTCTCTGCTGCGCAGCGAAAGCTACGGCGAAAAGCCGCCCAAGGGCAACCTCTTCGTGGCCATACTGGGCGCGGTGCTGCTGGCGGCGGCCTACGTCATGGCGGTGTCCATCCAGGAGCCGCTGAAGGCGCTGGCGCTGTTCTTCGTCGCCGTGATCCTGGTGATCCTTGCCACCTATCTGCTGTTCATCGCCGGCAGCGTGGCCCTGTGCCGGATGCTGCAGAAGAACCGGGATTACTACTATCAGCCCCGGCACTTCGTGTCGGTGTCCTCCATGGCCTACCGCATGAAGCGCAACGGCGCAGGTCTGGCCTCCATCTGCATTCTGGCCACCATGGTGCTGGTGATGCTGTCCTCCTCCGCCTGTCTGTACTTCGGCGCGGAGGACAGCCTGAAGGCCACCTATCCCAATGAATTTGAGCTGACGGTGTGGGCGGAGGACGACGCCGCGCTGCCCCGGCTGGAAAAGGCGATGGCCGACGCGGGCGCGCCTTACGGCGTGAACATCTGGGAAAAGGGCACGGTGACGCGGGACGCGGACGAGGTCGTCTGGAGCGCCGCCTTTGACACCGGCCTTCCGCGGGAGCAGCAGCTGGCCTTGGGCCATGCCATCGGGGATGCCCTGAGTGGCACGGGCGAAACATGGGGCTACTCCTATACCTCCCGGGCGGAGGCCGCCGACGATTTCTACGGCACCTACGGGAGTCTCTTCTTCATCGGCATCGTGCTGAGCGTCCTGTTCATCTGCGCGGCGGTGCTGATCATCTACTACAAGCAGCTGTGCGAGGGCTATGAGGATCAGCCCCGGTTCGCCATCATGCAGAAGGTGGGCATGACGGCGGCGGACATCCGCCGCAGCGTCAACTCCCAGCTGCTGACGGTGTTCTTCCTGCCGCTGGCGGGCGCGGCGCTGCATATGGCCTTTGCCTTCCCCATGATCCGGCGGATGCTGCTGATATTCGAGCTGCACAACACGGGCCTGTTTGTGGCCACGGTGCTCATCAGCTTCGCGGTGCTGGCGGCGGTGTATACGCTGGTGTATAAGGCCACCTCCAACGCCTATTACCGCATCGTGAGAAACGAGATGTGATACAAAAACCTCCTGACCGCCGGTCAGGAGGTTTTTTGCTGGTTTGAAAAGGCTGTCATTGCGAGCCAGTCCTCAGACTGGCGTGGCAATCCGCATCTAAAAGGACGCAAAAGCGCTTTACCGGGCAGCTTCGCGCTACCCCAGATAAAAATCCATGGCCAGCATGAAGCAGAAGCCCAACAGCAGCGCGGCGGTGCTGCGGCGATTTTCGCCGGCGGGCAGCATGTCGCCGCAGATGATGCACAGCATGGTACCGCCCGCGAAGGCCAGCAGAAACGGCAATATCGCCGCGCTGAGGGACACCGCCCCGTACCCCAGCAGCGTGCCGAGGATCTCCACCACGCCGGTGGACATAGCCAGCAGCAGCGTCCGCCGGGGTGGGATGCCCGCCTGCAGCATGGGCGCGATCAGCACCATGCCCTCCGGCAGGTTCTGCACGGCGATACCGCCCGCGATGGCCAGCGCCCGGGGCACATCCTCGGTGCCGAAGCCCACCCCGGCGGCAAGGCCCTCCGGCAGATTATGGATGGCCATGGCCGCCACGAACAGCAGCACGCGGCTGCGCTGTGCCGCCTGCGCCGGATCATCCCGGCGGCCCAGTCCGGAGCGCCGCTCCATCCGTCCGGCCAGCTGTTCCAGCGCCAGCAGGAAGGCCGCGCCGCACAGGATGCCCGCGGTGGTCACCGGCACGGCCCAGAAGCCGCCGCCCTCCAGCGACGGCAGGATCAGCCCCACCACGGCGGCGCTGAGCATGACCCCGGCGGCGAAGGACATGACCGTCTCGCCGCCCAGACGGCTGGCCGCGCCCCGGCAGCAATAGCCGCCCAGCGCCCCCAGCATGGTGGCGCCGCCCACGCCCAACGCGGTAAGAAGCACAAGAACAAACAAAGGAGGCACCCTCTTTTCCATAAAATGGTGTGCTGTTCCCATTGTATGGCGGCGGAAGGGGAGAGGTGCGCAGGGTGGCCCCGGTACGGGGCCGCCCTGTAGGGGAGATATCTTATTTGTCACCGTTTTCCGCCACCCAGCTCCGCACATAGTCCACAAAGCGGCGGGTGGAGGCGGACAGCGCCTTTTCGTCCTTCACGCCGATGCCGATGCTGCGGTAAAAGGTCATGGGCGGGCGGCAGGCGGTGACGGGGTAGGGGCTGTGACGCACCATCAGCTCCGGCAGCAGGCTGATGCCCAGCCCCTTGGACACCATGGACAGGATGGTGCGGTCCTCCCGCGCCGTGTATTTCACGTTGGGGTGGATGCCCATCTCATCGAAGGCGGCCACGATCTCGTAATCCTCGCCTTCCTCCAGCTGGATGAACGGCTCCGTGGCCAGCGCGTCCAGCGGGAAGGTGCCGCAGTCCGCCAGCGGGTGGCCACAGGGGACGATGACCTGCAATTCGTCCCGGTGCAGGGCGTAGGTTTGCAGCCGCTTCACCGACGGCAGCCGCAGAAAGCCGCAGTCCACCGTACCCTTCAGGATCCATTCCTCGATCTGGTCATAGAAATCGCCGGTGACCACCTCAAACTCTATGCTGGGGTACTGCTGCCCGAAACTTTGCAGGATGGAGGGCAGCCAGTGGACGGACACGCTGGAGAAGGTGGCCACCTTCACAAGACCGGCGTCCATGCCCTTCAGGCTGGCCGCCGACTGGATCAGGGCGTGGTGGGCGGCGCACAGGGCTTCGATCTTCGGCAGCAGCGCCCGGCCGTCCGCCGTCAGCACCACGCCGCCCCGGTTCCGGCTCAGCAGCGTGACGCCAAGCTCGTCCTCCAGCGCCTGTACCGCGTGGCTGACGCCGGACTGCGTGAAGTTCAGCGCCTGCGCCGCCTTGGAGAAATTGCCGCACTGCGCCGTTTTTAAAAAGATCTGATATTTGGAAACACTCATGTCGCCACCTCGTTTCTGCTATGATTATATCATACTTTTTCTCATAGTTGCAAGTACAATAATGCGTTTTACAAATATAAAACGATGTGCTATGATAGGGACAGTCAAGAGAACAAGTCAAAAATTCAAGGAGGTACATGATTATGGCATTGGTAACGAAAACGATCCGCTGCGCGGTCTGCGGCAGCAGCAGCGTCACATATGACGGCAAGACTTACAACTGCGACGCCTGCGGCGCCCACAGCGAGCAGCCCATGGCGGCCGCCGATCTGGCGGCGGTGAACCGCATCACGGCGCTGGGCGGCGACAACGAGGAGCTGGTCCGCCTGCGTAAGCAGTATAAGAATCTGGACATCACCAGCTGGTCCCGCGAGAATCGCTTGCAGGTCAAATAAGCTGAATAACAAAAAGAAGGCAGTTCGATGGAACTGCCTTCTTTTTTTGTGTTTTTACTTCAAGATCGCTTCCACAGCGGGGTTCAGCCAATCGCCCTGGAAGTCCTCGATATTGCCCTCGTCCACCAGCTTGGCCAGCGCCGGATCAATGGGCATCTTCGCCAGCAGAGGCACGCCGTAGCGGGCCGCGGCCTCCTCGGTCTTGCCCTCACCGAACAGATAGAGCTTTTTGCCGCAGTCGGGACACTGGAGGTAGCTCATGTTCTCCACCAGACCCACAATGGGAATGTTCATCATCTGGGCCATCTTCACGGCCTTCTCCACCACCATGGTCACCAGCTCCTGCGGGCTTGCCACGATGATCACGCCGTCCACCGGCAGGGACTGGAACACGTTCAGCGCCACGTCGCCGGTTCCGGGAGGCATGTCCACGAACATATAGTCCACGTCGTCCCAGATCACGTCGCCCCAGAACTGCTGTACCACGCCGCCGATGACGGGGCCGCGCCAGATGACGGGGTCGGTCTCGTGCTCCAGCAGCAGGTTCACGCTCATCAGCTGGATGCCGGTGCGGCTTTCCACGGGGATGATGGCGTCGCCCACGGCCCCGGCCCGGTGATGGATGCCGAAGGCGCGGGGGATGGAGGGACCGGTGATGTCTGCGTCCAGAATGGCCACGTTATAGCCCTCCCGCCGCGTGGACACCGCCAGCTGGCTGGTGACCATGGACTTGCCTACGCCGCCCTTGCCGGACACGATGCCGTAGACCTTGCCGACGCGGCAGCCGGGCCGCAGGGGCTTCTTCTCAAATACGTTGGATTCCTTGCGCTCGCCGCAGCTTTCGCCGCAGGTGCTGCAATCATGGGTACAATCGCTCATTGGTGCTTCTCCTTTTTATCCTGAAATTGTCTTGTTCACCTTAAAATTCATCCTGCGGCCCGTAGGTATAGCCGCACAGGGGACATTTGGGATAGTCGAAATCGTGGCGGGTGCCGCACACGGGACAGGTGCGCTGGGGCAGGTCGCTGTCGCCTACGTCCACGGTGGGGGTCACGCTGCCGCCGGAGAAAAACTCCAGCTTACCGCAGTGGGGGCACGCCATAATGGACACCTTCAGCGCTCCGGCGACCAGATTGGGCCAGTCGCCCAGCAGCCAGCTGGTCTGTCCCAGCTGCAATTTTTCCTGCCCCACAAAGCGCATAGCGGTACCGCAGCGCAGACAATCGAACTGTGCCATAGTGTTGCCTCCTTATGCACATGTTATTATTATAATGTATAACACCAAACGCCGCCGCTTGCAAGCCTATATCGTCAGCAGCGTCACATTTTTCCGCCCGTCCAGATACGCGCCTTCCCGCTTCTGGCAGGTGAACAGCAGGATCTGGCGGTGTTCGCTCTCCTCCAGCAGATAGTCCAGCGCCGCATGGAGCCGTTCATCGTCGAAGCTCAACAACGCGTCATCCAGGATCAGCGGCACATGCTTTTCCTCCGGCAGTACCATGTCGCAGATGGCCAGACGTACCGCCAGATACAGCTGGTCGGAGGCCCCCTGGCTCAACAGCTGCACACTCCGCTGTGCCCCCTCGCTGTCAGTCTCCAGCGAGAAGTCCCGGCTCAGCAGCACCTTCTGATACCGGCCACCGGTGATCTTGGCGAAGATCTCCGCCGCCCGCGAGCCCAGCGCCGGAGAGAACCGGTTCTGCAGCGTGGTGTTGGCCTCGTCCAGCACCGTCATGGCCAGCGCCACGGCGTCGTATTCTTCCAGCAGCTGCGCCATCTCCTGCTGCCGTTGGGCCAGCTGCGCCTTTACGTCGTCGGCGCTGCCCAATGACCGCAGCTGTCCCGTCAGGGTATCCAGCCGGGACTGGACGCTTTGCAGCAGCAGCGCGGTCTGGGGCAGCTGCGCCGCCACCTGCTCCGGCGTCATGGTGGGGTGGGGCAGCGGCACCGCCGTGTCCGGCAGCGGCCCCTCCGGAAGATGCTCCTTCAGCAGATCCCGCCGCAGGGCCGCGTCGCGGGCGGCCTGCCGGGCGCCGGTCAGGGCGTCCTTCTGCCGCCGCAGCTGCGCCAGCGCCATCTGTGCGCCGCCAAGATCGGCGGCGGTGGGTGCGTAGGGCTGTAGGAGCGACAGCAGCGTCAGCAGCTGCTGCCGCTGTATCTGGGTCAGACCCTCTGCCGCGGCGTCGGCCTGCTGGGCCGCGTCGTCCGCCGCCTCCAGCTGCTGCCGCAGGGGCAGGTACTCCGCTGTCTGGGCTTCCAGCGCGGCCCGGTCAGCGGCGGCCTTTGTCTGCGCGGCAAGGGCCCGCTTGCGCTGCACCAGCCCGGCAGCAGTAAGCCCCGCGCCGCACAGGGCGAAAATAACAAAGTATAGCTTCAGCAGCGCGGCGCACACCCCGCCGCCCACGATCAGCAGGATGCCCACGATCAGCAGCAGCGGCGAGGGGACGGCGGGCGCGGTGATGGCGTCCAGCCGTGCCTGACAGGCGGTTTCGTCATTGGGATACAGCGGGTGAGCGGCGCAGCGGGCTGCCGCGTCATCATATGCCGCCCGCGCTGTCTGAGCGGCGGCCTGCGCCTGCCGCAGCGGCGCTTCACCCTCCCGCAGGGCGGCGCACTGGCCCTCCATGCGGGCCAGCTCCGCTTCCTCCGGCAGCGCACCGGAGGTCTCCGTCAGCCATTCCACCCGCTGCGCCGCCGTCTGGGCGGCGGCGCGGGTTTCGGCGTATCTCCTCGCGGCCTCCTGCCGCTGCAATTGCTGCCATAGGGCCTGTTGGGCCTGTAAGCCCTTCTGTTGTTGGGTCAGGCTGCCCAGCTGCTGCCGCGCCGCGTCCGCCTGCCGGGACAGGCTGTCCATCTGGGCCAGCTGGCCCTCCAATTCGACGATCTCTCGCTCCAGCGCCGGGATCTGCCCGGTGGTGCGGTTGCTGCGGCGGCGGTTCAGCTGCTTCTTCAGCCGGTCCCGTACCTCCGTATAGGACGCGCCCTCCTCGCCGGTGGTGATCAGCGCGGCGATCCGCCGCTCTAGCTCCGCGTCGCTGTCTACCGCCAGCGCGCTCTGGCGGATGAAGGCGCTGCGCTCAAATACCTCGCGCGGCACGCCCAGCAGCGTCTCTCCGGCGTTCTGGCCGTCGATGCCCGGCACGGCGTCGGCGGTGCCGGTGTAGGTGCAGGTGAAGTGGCCCATGGGCGCGGCGGCCCGGCGGGTGTCGCGGGACAGCGTCAGGCGCGTGCCGTCGCTGTCCGCAACGTCCATCCGGCCCCGCATGGCCGTGCCGCTCCACGGCGCGAAGCGGTTCTTGTCCGCCAGCGCGCCCCGGTCGCGGGTGCTCAGGCCGTACAGCATGATCCGCAGAAAGTGGCTCCAGGTGGATTTGCCCGATTCGTTGGGGGCGTAGATGCAGTTCAGCCCCGGCCGCAAGGCCAGCGTATCGTCCTGCAATTTTCCGAATGTTGCGCGCATTTCCTGAATTTCCACGGTGCCGTCCTCCTGCGTTGTGACCAATTAAATATAGTATACCACAGGCGGGGCGGAATGTCATCCCAAACCCTTTTTCAGGGTTCCAGAAAAAATTTTCAAAAATTTGAAAAAAGATGTTGACATTTTATGAATACAGTGGTAAGATATCAACTGTTCCGCGGTTGTGGAGCGTGTACCTTGTAAATTAAACAACGAACGAAACGAAAAGCACCAGACGGGAGCGCATCGAGAGATGTGCAACTGAAAACTTGGTGGAACCGGGTTAAGTCAATTACCGGTGAAGCTAAGTATAAAAAGTTTTTGAAGCTATGACAAATAGCTCTGTAAAGGTTTGAACGGTGGAGACATCGTTTAGATACAATTTATAGAGAGTTTGATCCTGGCTCAGGACGAACGCTG
>CAVHKA010000028.1:0-14485 GCA_963636325.1 Agathobacter sp.
GCTATGTGCTGGGCAGCGTGCTGAATCAGGTGCTGCTGCACCAGTCCGTCATCGGCCTTGAGACCCAGACCGCGCTGGAAAAGTACGGCATCAAGCCCGACATCATCATCGGCTGCGCCGGCGGCGGCTCCAACCTGGGCGGCCTGATCTCCCCCTTCGTGGGCCAGATGCTCCGGGGCGAGGCCGATTACAAGATCATCGCTGTCGAGCCCGCCTCCTGCCCCAGCCTGACCCGGGGCGTATTCAAGTATGACTTCTGTGACACCGGCATGATCTGCCCCATGGCCAAGATGTATACCCTGGGCAACGGCTTCATCCCCTCCGCCAACCACGCCGGCGGCCTGCGCTACCACGGCATGAGCTCCATCGTCTCCCAGCTGTACCACGACGGCTATCTGGAGGCCCGCAGCGTGGAGCAGACCAGCGTCTTTGAGGCGGCGGAGTACTTCGCCCGCTGCGAAGGCATTCTGCCCGCCCCCGAGTCCAGCCACGCCATCCGCGCCGCCATTGACGAGGCTGTCAAGTGCCGCGAGACCGGCGAGGAAAAGACCATCGTCTTTGGCCTGACCGGCACCGGCTACTTCGATATGGTGGCCTACAACAAGTTCAACGACGGCGAGATGGGCGACTATATCCCCACCGACGAGGATCTGGCCAAGGGCTTCGCCACCATCCCCAGCTTCCCCGGCAACGAGTAAGCGTTTTACAACGATATAAGCATCTGTTCGGGACGGTTTTGCCGTCCCGAACTTTTTTCGTTTGCGGAAAAATCAGGACATTTTGACAGCTTGTCGACAGGCCGCGGACATATGCTGTCATAGGCCGGAAAGCCGTCATTTTACATGAAACTTTCTCAAGAAAATCATGAAAACTTGATTTCTATTGTTGACAAGTGCCCAATACTTTGTTAAAGTGATGACAAAGATGAGGGTGGGAGGAACCGTCATCCTTTAGGGCAACACAAGATATGATAAGCAAGCCGGCTGCCGTGCTGCGGCGACCGGCGAAAAAACCGTTAGGAGGATTACACTTTGAAAGATTGGGATCGTTTAATCACGGTGGAACAGATGGAAGCTGCCACGGCCATGCTGCTGGAAAACGGCGTCAAGGTCGGTGCGGATTCCTGGCAACAGCGCGCAAAGAACCAGACCCCCCACTGCGGCTTCGGTGAAGCGGGCACTTGCTGCCGCATCTGCTCCATGGGCCCCTGCCGCATCACACCCAAAGCCCCCCGCGGCATCTGCGGCTGCGATGTTCACGGCATCGTGGGCAGAAACTATCTGCGCTTCACCGCCGGTGGCTCCGCCACCCACTCCGACCACGGTCGTGAGATCATGCACACCCTGTACCAGACCCGCGAGGGCGGCAACTATCAGGTCAAGGACCCCGATAAGCTGATCCGCATCGCCAAGGAATGGGGCGTGGAGACCGAGGGTAAGGATATCTATGATCTGGCCCACGAAATGGCCGAGATCGGCCTGCTGGAATACGGCAAGCCCTTCGGCGTGCAGCGTTTCCTCAAGCGCGCCCCCGAACATACCCAGGAGCTGTGGAACAAGGCCGGTATCGAGCCCCGCGCCATCGACCGTGAGGTGTCCCAGTCTCTGCATATGACCCATATGGGCTGTTCCTCCCTGCCGGAGGCGCTGATCCGCCAGTCCCTGCGCGCCGGTCTGTCCGACGGTTGGGGCGGCTCCATGATGGGTACCGAGTTCTCCGACGTCATGTTCGGCACCCCCAAGCCCATTGACACCACCGCCAACATCGGCGTGATGGAGAAGGACAACGTCAATATCATCGTTCACGGCCACGATCCCTCCCTGTCCGAGATGATCGTGTTCTATGCCAACGACCCCGAGATGATCGCCTACGCCAAGGAGAACGGCGCCAAGGGCATCACCGTGGCCGGCGTGTGCTGCACCAGCAACGAGGTCACCATGCGTCACGGCATCCCCATGGCCGGCAACTTCCTGAATCAGGAGAATGTGGTGCTGACCGGCGCCTGCGAGGCCATCGTGGTGGACGTGCAGTGCATCTTCCCCGCCCTGGGCCCCCTGAGCAAGTGCTTCCACACCAAGTTCATCACCACCTCTCCCATCGCCCGTATCCCCGACTCCGATTTCATCGAGTTCCATGCCGAGAGCGCCGGTGAGAACGCCAAGAATATCGTCAAGACCGCCATCGAGAACTTCAAGAACCGCCGTCCCGAGCTGGTCAATATCCCCGAACTGAAGACCAAGGCCCGCGTGGGTTATTCTCTGGAGGCCATCAAGAAGGAGCTGGACGGCGTGTGCAACTCCCATGTGGATACATACGGCACCACCAAGCCCCTGATCGACTGCGTCAAGGCCGGTGTGCTGCGGGGCGCCGTGGCCATGGTGGGCTGCAATAACCCCAAGGTCCGTCCCGACACCGCCCATATCGAGCTGATGAAGAAGCTGCTGAAGAACGACATCATCGTCATTCTGTCCGGCTGTTCCGCTCAGGCCGCCGCCAAGGCCGGTCTGATGGACCCCGATGCCAAGGAATACTGCGGCGAGGGCCTCAAGCGCGTGTGCGAACTGGTGGGCATCCCCCCTGTGCTGCACATGGGCTCCTGCGTGGATATCTCCCGCATGATGCTGCTGGCCTCCGACATCGCCAAGGATTGGGGCATCAACATCTCCCAGATCCCCCTGTGCGGCTGCGCACCCGAATGGATGAGCGAGAAGGCCGTCTCCATCGGCAACTACGTGGTCGCCACCGGTATCGACACCTACCTGGGCGTGGATCCCTACACCAAGGGCTCCAGCGAGGTGGTGGAGCTGCTGCAGGGTGAGCACGGCGTGAAGGATTGGGTGGAAGCCCGCTTCATCGTGGACACCGATATCGAAAGCCTGGGCGACAAGATGATCGCCGGTATCGAAGCCAAGCGCGCCGCGCTGGGCATCTAAGTAAGAGCCGTATCTTGACTGAGGAAAGGTCGAACCAATGAAAGTAGCCATTACCGGAAAGGGCGGCGTGGGCAAAACGACACTCTCCTCCACGCTGGCCCGCCTGTACGCCGACGAGGGCCGTACCGTGCTGGCCGCCGACGTGGACCCGGATGCCAATCTGGGATTGGCCCTGGGCCTGACGGAGGAGGAGGTCAATTCCATCACCCCTATTTCCAAAATGCGTCAGCTGGTAGAGGAGCGCACCGGCGCCACCTATACCAATAAATTCTTCAAGCTGAACCCGCAGGTCAGCGATATCCCCGATAAGTTTGCCCGGGACATCAACGGCGTCAAGCTGCTGGTGATGGGCACGGTGGAGACCGGCGGCGGCGGCTGCGTCTGCCCCGAGCATGTGATGCTCAAGTCCATCCTGTCCGCGCTGGTGTTCCGCAAGGACGACGTGGTCATCATGGACATGGAGGCGGGGCTGGAGCATCTGGGCCGCGGCACCGCCGGGTGCATGGATCGCTTCATCGTGGTCATCGAGCCGGGCGCGAGAAGCGTGCAGACCTATGAGAAGGTGAAGCAGCTGGCCGCCGACCTTGGCGTGACCAAGGTGGACGTGGTGGCCAACAAGATCCGGGACGACGCGGATCGTGAATTCGTCCGCTCCCGCATCCCGGAGGGGAACCTGCTGGGCTTCATCAGCTATGACGCCGAGGTCATCGACGCCGACCGGCGCGGCCTTTCCCCCTACGATGTCAGCCCCAGGGCCGTGGAGGAGATCCGGGCCATCAAGGCGCGCATCGACGAGACATGAATGATTGAAAGGATGAAATAGATCAATGGGATTATTTGACAGAGTATTCAGAGGCTCCGACGAGATGTTTGCCAAGGCGGAGGCAGAGATCAACGCCGTCGTCGCCGAACTGGGCGAGTCCGCTCCCATGAAGATGCCGGACACGGCCTACTACCTGTCCTGCATTTACGCCTATCTGGGCAAGAAGGTCACCACCCTGGGCGAGCTGCGCGATACCCTGGCCGACGTGAAGGCCATGATGACCCGCGAGTATAAGACCAAGGATATCTTCACCTCCGGTGTTGGCACCGCCATCGCCGCCGAGATGATCGAGGCCTGCAAGTATGCCCGTGACCCCGAGCCCTATGCCGGCACCAATTACCACGGCCACTTCACCGACGCCGAGGTCCGTACCCTGGGCGTGCCTCTGGTCACCCGCGACATCCCCGGCTTCGTGGTCATGATCGGCCCCGCTCCCACCAAAGAGGAGGCGCTGGAGACCGTCAAGGGCTATCAGTCCCGCGGTATCTTCGTGTTCCTGATCGGCGGCATCATTGACCAGCTGATCGAGTGCGGCATGACCATGAACTTCGACGTCCGCGTCGTCCCCGTGGGCGGGGACATCTGGTCCGTGGGCCACATCATCTCCCTGGTGGTCCGCGCCGCCTTCATCTTCGGCGCTGTCCAGCCCGGCGATTATGATGGCCATATCGACTACTCCTTCCACCGCATTTTCGCGTTCGTCAACGCCTACGCCCCCGTGCCCGATATCACCGTGGCCTGCGGCGCCGGCGCCATCCAGATGGGCTTCCCCGTCATCACCAACGACACCGATGATATGTGGGCCGTTCCCAAGTCCCTGATCATCAACGAGAACACCCAGGACTGGATCGAGACCTCTCTGGAGGCCCGCGACATCAAGATCAAGGTCACCAACATCGACATCCCTGTGGCCTTCTCCAACGCCTTCGAGGGCGAGATCATCCGCAAGAACGATACCCAGATCGAGATCGACGGCTCCCGCGTGGACTGCTGCGAGTTCTGCCGCACCGAAGAGGCCCAGAATATCGAGGATCACGCCATCATTCTGGACGGCCCCGATTTCGACGAATTCGAGCCCGGCTCCAAGATCTGCCTGACCATCACGCTGGAGATCGCCGGTAAGTCCTGGCAGACCGACTTCGAGCCTGTTGTCGAGCGTAAGTTCCACAACTTCCTCAACTGCATCGAGGGCGTCATGCACACCGGCCAGCGCGACATGATCCGCGTCCGTGTGTCCAAGTCCGCCTTTGAGGCCGGTTTCCGCGCCCGCCACCTGGGCGAGGTGCTGTACGCCAAGGTCAAGGGCGAGTACGAGTCCGTGGTGGATAAGTGCCAGGTCCGCATCTGCACCCGTCCCGAGGGCTGTAAGGAGATCCGCGCCAAGGCCAACGAGGCTTTCATCGCCCGTGACGCCCGCCTGAAGTCCATGACCGATGAGTCCGTGGATAAGTTCTACACCTGCATCCTGTGTCAGGCCTTCTCCCCCAGCCACGTCTGCATCGTCACCCCCGAGCGTCTGGGCCTGTGCGGCGCTGTGTCCTGGCTGGATGCCAAGGCCACCAATGAGCTGGATCCCAACGGCCCCTGCCAGATCGTTCCCAAGGATCGCTGCCTGGATGAGCGCCTGGGCGCCTACGAGGACGTCAACGAGGCCGTCAGCAAGTACTCTCACGGCGCTCTGGAGCGCGTGACCCTGTACTCCATCCTGGAGGATCCCATGACCTCCTGCGGCTGCTTCGAGTGCATCTGCGGCATCGAGCCCATGTCCAACGGCGTGGTCATCACCAACCGTGAGCATGTGGGCATGACCCCCCTGGGCATGAGCTTCTCCGAGATGGCCTCCATGACCGGCGGCGGCGTTCAGACCCCCGGCTTCATGGGCCACGGCAAGCAGTTCATCGCTTCCAAGAAGTTCCTGGCCGCCGAGGGCGGCATGGGCCGCATCGTCTGGCTGCCCAAGGAGCTGAAGGATCAGATGGCGGATCGTATCAACGCCACCGCCAAGGAGCTGTACGGCATCGACGACTTCACCAGCATGATCGCTGACGAGACCGTCACCACCGACATGGAGGAGCTGTATGGCTTCCTGACCGAGGTGGGCCATCCCGTTCTGGAGATGGAGCCCCTCATGTAAGGGAAGTTTTCCAAAAACAAAAAACCGGATCCGGGCTTTGCCCGGATCCGGTTTTTTATGCTCAAAATTTTACCCGAATTTGCTCCTCTGCCGCCGTGAGAACGGCGTCAGTCTTATCGCCCAGCGTCTCATACAGCCATTTCTCCTCGCTGAGGGTGCCTTCCGCATGGGGCACCCGGAACGCGCCCGCGTCGCAGCCCAGACCAACAAGACCACCTGAGTTTGCGACTTTTCGGATATTCTCCTGCGCTGACCGGAGGATCCGCTCCACCACTTCATCCGGAAACCGTCCGCTGCTGATGAGATTGCCGATGGCGGACAGGGTAGGCACCCAGACGGTGGAGCTTTCCGCCAGCGCGTGGCAGGCGTCATCGTCCAGATACGCTCCGTGCTCGATGCTGTCAACGCCTGCCAGCACAGCGTTTTTCACCGCATCCGCTCCGTTGCAGTGGGCCATGACGGCGTAACCCATGTCGTGGGCGGCGGCGATGAGGTCGTGTATTTCCACGCCCGTCAGCGGCTGCTCTGTCAGCCGTCCATAGACGGAGAAATCCATCAATCCCGACACCATCAGTTTGATGAAATCCGCCCCCGTCGCCTTGGCTTCCACCAGTAATGCGCGATATTCCGACAAGTCGGACCATCCCCGGCCGATGAAGCTGCCGTAGTGGCCCTTCTTGCAGATGGGGAACGCCGGGGTGCGGTAGGTGATGCCGTACTCCTGGGCCAGCTCTTTGGCCCGCAGGCAGACGCCAAACCGGTCGCCGCCGTCACGGAGGTAGGTGATGCCCGCCGCCTGATAGGCGGCCAGACGCCGGCGGATCAGGGCGTCGTCCGGCGAGGGTCGATGCCCTGCAACAGCGGCCTTCCAGTCCGCCCCGGACAGCAGCATGTGGATATGTAAGTCAGCAAACATGGGGCGTCTCCTTTGACGAGGGATGTTTGTGATATTGTGTAGGGGCCGGCGTCCCCGACGGCCCATGGCCCCCTCTGAGAGGGGGCTGTCGAGCACAAGCGAGACTGGGGGAGAGAATAAAAACCTTAAATTCTCTCCCTCCGTCATGACCTGCGGTCATGCCACCTCCCTCACAGAGGGAGGCTTTGTTTGCTTACCGCCGTTCCAATAAACCAAAGCGGCAGGTAACCTGCCGCTTTGATGTCATTTGGTTTCGTTGACTGCTGCAATGACATCGCCCAGCAGGTACAATGAGCCGTAGCACAGCACCGTGCCGTCCTTACCGGCGTGGTCGATGGCCAGACGGACGCCGTCGGCCACCGTATCGCAGGCCGTCACGGGCTTGCCGAAGCTGGCCAGATACCGCGCCAGCTCCTGGGCCGTCAGGGCGCGGGGATTGTCCGGCGTCACGGTGATGAACTCCACGGCGTGATCCGCCACGCTGCGGTACATGCAGTGGTAATCCTTGTCGCCCAGCACGCCGGTCAGCACTGTCAGGGGACGGCCCGGCAGATAATCGGTGATATTCTGGGCCAGCGCCTGAATACACTGGGGATTGTGACCGCCGTCAATGAGGAACAGCGGGTCGCGGCGGATGATCTGAAACCGGCCGGGCCATGTGACACGGGACAATCCCTGCCGGATGTCATCCTCGGTGATCTGCCAGCCCCGCTTTTGCAGCACGTCCAGCGTGGTCAGCGCCACGGCGGCGTTGTGGAGCTGATGCTTGCCCAGCAGGGGCAGGTGCAGCCCCTCCCGGCCGCCGAAGTCGAAGCTCTGGCCCTCCAGCGAGTGGGAGCGCGGATGCAGCTGGGTGAAATCCACCTTGTGGAGCGCGGCGCCCACCTCGCGGCAGCGCTGCTCCACCACGGCCTCCACCCCGTCGGTAGATCGGTACAGCACCGCGTCGCAGCCGGGCTTGATGATGCCGCTCTTGGTGGCGGCGATCTTCTCCAGCGTGTCGCCCAGCACCTCGGTATGGTCAAGGCCGATGTTGCACAGCACGGCGGCCTCCGGCGCGCCGATGACGTTGGTGGCGTCGAATTCGCCGCCCATGCCCACCTCGCACACCACGATGTCGCACTTGCGGCGGGCAAACCACGCGAAGGCGATGGCGGTGACCATCTCAAACTCGGTGGGCTGCTCGAAGATGCTGTCGGCCAGGGGTTTGATCTCCTCGGTGATCTGACACAGCTCCTCGTCGGGGATCATCTCGCCGTTGATCTGCATCCGCTCGTTGAAGCGGACAATGTAGGGCGAGGTGTACAGACCCGTGCGGTATCCAGCCTGCCGCAGCACCGAGGCCACCATGGCACAGGTGGAACCCTTGCCGTTGGTACCGGTGACGTGGACGAACTTCAGCGTCCGCTCAGGGTGGCCCATCCTGTCCAGCAGGGCGCTGATGCGCTCCAGGCCGGGGATGCTGCCCTTCCAGCAGACGGCGTGTATGTAATGTAAGGCTTCCTCCAGTGTCATTGACCTGACACTCCTTTCTGTGCCGGTTGGGCGGCGGTGGGCCACACACCGGCGGCGGTGAATACGCGGGAGCGGCACAGCACCCATACCAGCAGCACATCCAGCACGCCGGTGACGGCGAACTGCACGCTGCGGGTGGCCAGCTTCGTTACAAAGAAGGCCAGCTTGCTCTCGCCGCCGTAGATCAGGGCCAGCGAGCCGCTCTGATAGAGAATAGAACCCAGCACGATGGCCGGGAGAAACGCGATGGCAATGCGGACGGGGGAGACCTTCCGGGTGAGCCACGGACGGAACAGTCCGGCGCTCAGGCCGTAGAGGATAGGCGGTACACAGAAGATGGGGTTATAGCCGTAGGGGGTGAACAGACACCCGATGAAATCGGCGGCAAAGCCGGTGAACGCGCCGGGCAGCGGACCGAACAGCATACCCGCGATGAAGATGGGCACAGCCTCAATGGAAAAGCGTGTGGTCTCGTTGGGCATGGGGATCAGCAAACGGGCCAGGATGACGCTCAGCGCCGTCAGCAGGGCGCAGATGGCGATGGAGCGGACGCTCCATCCGGACTTTCCGGGATCTCTGGACATAAAAAAGGCCTCCTAACAAAAATGTGGGAGGAGGTTGGGAAAAGGGTATGCAGTTGTTCCGCGCACGGCGTGGCCGTGCTCTGCAACAGCGGATGCGAAGATGGCATCGCGGAGCAAGCTCCTTCGTCCGGCGGCAACCTCCCATCCGACCGGCACTTAACGCGCCACTTCTACTCTTGCAGCAAGGGGATGTCCGCGGCAGGAGAAGCGTCCCGGTCCGCGCACATTGTCTGCATCATACAGGGATTGGTCAAAAAAAACAAGCAAAAAGAGGTGAAAAAATAATTTTCGTCAAATCGTCAAAATTTCCCGTGGTATTACGGCTATTTTAACGACAGCGTGTAGAGAAGCAAAAGTTGGGGAAAAAGAAACGGCCGTTTTGTGTGATTTGCACGAAATAAATGTTGACAAAGTGGCATGGTTTCAATTATAATCTCTAATTGTAGAAAAAATAACAATGGGGAAAGGAAAACGGTGAAAACTGCCGTGACCGTCCCGGTAAAAGCGCGGTGCGCGCGGCCCTGTGGTACGAAGGCGAACATAGTTGTCTTGAACATGGGGGCCGTTTTTTCTTTTTTCAGGAGGCCGGAAATGAAGCGCTATGAGGTGGTGCGCGAGATCGCCAACAGCTGCCAACGCAACCAGATGCGGGACGTATTCTTCTTCGAGGTGGAGACTGACGACCCGGCGGAATGGGTGCGGCGGGAGATCAAGGGCGCGGAGGTGAACATCACCGCCGAGACCGACGCCAGAGGTGAGATCACCATCTTTGCCGAAAGCGCGGGCATGTTCCAGAAGTTCCTGTTCACGGAGCTGTGAAAAACTTCGATTCCTTACATCGCCTCCCTCTGAGAGGGAGGTGGCGCGAAGCGCCGGAGGGAGAGAATACAGATCTCGAATTCTCTCCCCCAGTCTCGCTTGCGCTCGACGGCCCCCTCCCAGAGGGGGCCGAGACCGTAAAAAGCCTTGGCAGAAAAGTCGCAAGACTTTTCGCCAGTTCCATTCGTATCTAAATCCCCTCATCGGGATCATGATAAATTATTTGTATGTGGATACTAAGGAGGTAACTTATGAGCGTGAAGGATATTTTCGGCAAGAGAGCTGCATTTTCCTTTGAGGTGTTCCCCCCCAAGACCGACGTCGGCATGGAGAAGCTGTGCGGCGAGAACGGCGTTCTGGACAAGCTGTACACCCTGAACCCCGACTACATCTCCTGCACCTATGGAGCGGGCGGCTCCAACGTGGGCAAGAATCTGGAGGTTCTGGACAAGATCAAGAAGGACGGCAAGTGCACGCCTGTCACTCACTTTACCTGCATCGGCAACACCAAGGAAGGCATCAAGGAGCAGCTGCAGAACTATCTGGATCACGGCATCGACCATATGCTGGCCCTGCGCGGCGACCTGCCCTTCGGCTGGAGCGGCACCGGCGGCGACCTGCACTACGCCACCGAGCTGGTGAAGTTTGTCCGTCAGGAGTTCGGTGACAAGTTCACCATCGCCGTGGCCGGTTCTCCCGAGGGTCACATCGCCTGCCGCTCGCTGGAGGCTGACATCGCCTTTCTGAAGCAGAAGCAGGACAACGGCGCCGACTACATCATGACCCAGCTGTGCTGGGATATGGACCAGTTCCGCTATTGGCTGGACGCCATCCGCGCCGCCGGCATCACCATGCCCGTGGATGTGGGTATCATGCCCATCCTGGATCAGGCCGCGACCATCAACATGGCCCTTAGCCGCAACGGCTGCGTCATGCCCCGCGCCCTGTGCGAGATCATCTCCAAGAACTGGATCTTCCCCAACCCCTTCGTCAAGGATCCCTTCGACGCCGACGTGGAGGGCAAGAAGGCCTCCTTCAAGGCCGCCGGTATCGAGTATACCATCAACCAGATCGACGAGTACCGCGCCTGCGGCGTGGACGGCATCCACCTGTACGCCCTGAACAAGTACGACGATGTGGCGTACATCGCCAAGGCTGCCGGTCTGCTGGACCTGATCTGAGAAGCTGAAAACCCCTGTGTCCCGCGGGGAGTACCCTCCCCGCGGACACCGCGAAAAGGAAGAATCGAACTATGGGAAAGACACATATCATTGCAGTGGCAGGTAAGGGTGGCGTCGGCAAAACGACCACCTGCGGCATGCTCATCGACTATCTGTGCAAGGCGGGGAAGGGCCCGCTGCTGGTGGTGGACGCGGATGCCAATTCCAACCTCAACGAGGTGCTGGGCGTGGAGGTGGAGACCACGCTGGGCGACATCCGCGAGGAGATGGCGCAGGCCGAGAAAAACGGCACCGTGCCGCCCAGTATGACCAAGGCGGAATACGCTGAGATGAAGTTCAGCACCGCGCTGGTGGAGGAGGACGACTATGACATGCTGGTCATGGGGCGGACTCAGGGAAAGGGCTGCTACTGCTTTGTCAACGGCATACTGAAAACGCAGATCGACAAGTATGTCGGCAACTACAAGTACATGGTCATCGACAACGAGGCGGGCCTGGAGCATATCAGCCGCGGCACCCTGCCTCATGTGGACACCATGCTGCTGATCTCCGACTGCTCGCGGCGCGGCATCCAGGCGGCGGGCCGTCTGGCGGAGATGATCCGGGACCTGGAGCTGAAGCCCGGCGCCATGAAGCTGATCGTCAACCGCGCGCCCAACGGGGAACTGAACCCCGGCGTGGCGGAGGAGATCGAAAAATACCACCTGGAGCTGGCAGGCGTACTGCCCCAGGACGAAACGGTCTACGCCTATGACTGCGAAGGAAAACCCAGTTCCCAGGTGCCCGACAGTTCGCCGGTAAAGCAGGCGCTGGCCGGGATCATCAAGGAACTGAAGCTGTAAGAACAAAAAAGAGAACAGGAATCAACAAACATCTACAAGGGGGATTTGTCAAGATGTCTTTCGTTCCCAAGAAGCATACCTACAACGCCCACATCAACGAAGTGGTGCTGGGCGTTGGCGATAAGGCCGTCACCATCGGCGGCCAGAATGTACTGGCCTTCCACACCTTCGACGGTGAGATCGCCAACGCGCCCAAGATCGGCGTGGAGCTGACCGACGCCGGTATGGCCATGTGCACCATGCCCGGCGAGCAGAAGTTCTACGAAGGCTGCGCCACTGTGGCCGATATGGCCAGGCGTGCCGCCGAGATGGAAGGCGCTTCCTTCATCTGCCTGCACCTGGAGGGCGCTGACCCCAACGGCGAGAACAAGTCCGTTGACGAGTGCGTGGAGCTGGCCAAGTCCGTGGCCGACGCCACCGATATGCCGCTGGTGATCATGGGCTGCAAGAATATCGAAAAGGATACCGAGCTGTTCAACAAGATCGCTGAGGCACTGGCCGGCAAGAACATTCTGGTGCTGTCCGCCCGTGACGAGAACTATAAGGCCATCGGCGCAGGCGCGGGCCTGGCCTACGGCCAGAAGGTGGGCGCCGAGTCCGCCGTGGATATCAACCTTGCCAAGCAGCTGAACACCGTCATGACCCAGCTGGGCGTCAGCGCCCAGTCCATCGTCATGAACATCGGCTCCGCCGCCGCCGGTTACGGCTTCGAGTATGTGGCCTCCACGCTGGATCGCGTGAAGGACGCCGCTCTGGGCCAGTCCGACGCCATGCTGCAGATGCCCATCATCACTCCCGTGTCCGCCGACACCTGGGGCGTGAAGGAGGCCATCATGCCTGAGGCCGACATGCCAGAGTGGGGCTCTCAGGAGGAGCGCGGCATCGAGATGGAGATCGTCACCGCCGCCGCCGTGCTGGCCAGCGGCTCCGACGCCGTCATCATGCGCCACCCCGAAGCTATCCGCACCATCGCCGCCATGATCGGCGCGTTGGTCTGACGCGGAAAGGAGGAACCAGAAAATGGCTGTTAAAGGTTTAGATATTTTCAAGCTGTCTCCCAAGAAGAACTGCAAGGAGTGCGGCGTTCCCACCTGTATGGCGTTCTGCATGAAGGTGGCCCAGGGCGCTCTGCCCATCGAGAAATGTCCCTATATGTCCGACGAGGCCATCGCCCTGCTGAGCGAGGCGACCGCGCCCCCCATGAAGGCCATCGAGGTGGGCGGCCTGAAGCTGGGCGGCGAGACCGTCATGACGCGTCATGAAAAGACCTTCGTCAACCGCAACCGCTTTGCCGTGTCCCTGTGCACCTGCATGGACGACGCCGTTGTGGACGCCAAGCTGGCCGAGATGAAGGCCGTGGATTACGAGCGTATCGGTGAGCGTGAGTATGTGGAGTTCCTGCTGGTCCACGACGGCGGCGACGGTGAGCGCCTAGCCGAGCTGTGCAAGAAGGCTGCCGCCGCTGAGCGCGCGGTGATCATCGACACCGACAGCGTGGACAACGCCAAGCTGGCCCTGGCCGCCATCGGTGACACCAAGCCCCTGTTGAACGGCGCCAACAAGGATAACTACGAGGCCATGAGCGCCCTGGCTGTGGAGGCCGGTGTGGTGCTGGGCGTCAAGGGCGCCGACCTGGCCGAGCTCCACGACACCGTGGCCGCGCTGGAGAAGCTGGAGAACAAGAACCTGGTCATCGACGTGACCGGCGCTACCATCAAGGAGACCTTCGCCAACGCCGTGCTGGTGCGCCGCACCGCCCTGAAGGACGGCGACCGCACCTTTGGCTATCCCTCCATCGTCAACCTGGCCAAGCTGTGCCACGGCGACGTGCATATGGAGACCGCGCTGGCGTCCCTGTTCACCATGAAGTACGGCTCCATCGTGGTCATGGAGACCATGCGCTATGCCGAGGCCCTGCCGCTGTACGGACTGCGCCAGAACGTGTTCACCGATCCTCAGAAGCCCATGAAGGTGGAGCCGGGCATCTATCCCATCAACGGCGCGACCCCCGACGATCCCTGCGCCCTGACCGTGGACTTCGCCCTGACCTACTTCCTGGTGTCCGGCGAGCTGGAGCGCTCCAAGGTGCCCATCAACCTGCTGATCACCGACGCCTCCGGTATGTCCGTGCTGACCGCGTGGGCCGCCGGTAAGTTCTCCTCCGGCTCCATCAAGAAGTTCTTCGACGAGTACGACATCGCCGGTAAGATCAACAACCGCACCCTGATCATCCCCGGCAAATCCGCCGTGATGAAGGGCGACATTCAGGACAAGCTGTCTGACTGGAACGTGGTGGTCGGCACCCGCGAGGCCGTGGAACTGGTGAAGTACCTGCGCGACGACGAGTATATCAAGGCCGCCGAGGCCGTCGCCGCCTCCAAGAAGCCCGCCGAGGAAAAGAAGGTCGTGGACGCGGACGCTCCTCTGGACTTCGAGAAGATCTCCATGTCCATCCCCAAGATCGACGTGGTGGATATGGGCGTCACCTACAAGCAGCGCGACCCCAACTCCCCCAAGTTCGTCACCATCGGCGAGCGTATCCACTGCATCAGCCCCGTGATCCGCGAGGCCATGAACACCATGAATCCCGAGCCTATCCTGAAGCGTGCCGCCGAGCAGATCAAGGCCGGCGCCACCTATCTGGACGTCAACATCGGCCCGGCCGAGTCCAACGGCCCCGAGCTGATGACCTGGGCGGTCAAGCTGCTGCAGGAGAACTTCAACAACGTGCCTCTGGC
>CAVHKA010000029.1:0-14448 GCA_963636325.1 Agathobacter sp.
TCAACTCCTTTTCTTTGGTAGCCAACACACATACCACAAGCCGACCTTAATAGCTATTGAAGGATAGCAGAGTTAAGAGAAAGTTATCAATTCGTTTTTGGACTTCTCTTTGATTACAGCGTGGTCAATTTTGAGCCGCCACGGGGCCTGACCCAAACTGCACCCCACATGTCAGAACGACCGGGGAGTATTGGACGGACACAGTGGATGTCCCGCTGAACAGAGAGCACGAAAAAGAGGCGGAAAATGTTGGTATCCAACGCTTTCCGCCTCTTTTCACAGGTCATTGCATATAGTTGATGGAGGGACGGATCATGGGGTGATCCATCCGGTTGCCGATCTTACTCCTTTGCCAGTTTGACATAGCCTTCATAACGCTCCTTGGCGTCGTTGGCGGCCTTGTGATACAGGGCGTCTGCCTTCTCAGGGAAGGACAGCTTCAGGGATGCGTAGCGGTTCTCGCCCATGAGGAACTGCTGGAAGTCGCCGGTGGGCGCCTTGGAATCCAGCTGGAAGGGGTTCTTGCCCTCCTCCTTCAGGCGGGGATCATAGCGGTACAGGTGCCAGTAGCCGCACTCCACGGCCTTCTTCTCCTCGATCTGGCTCAGACCCATGCTGGCCTTCATGCCGTGCTCGATGCAGGGGCAGTAGCAGATGACGATGGAGGGGCCGTCGTAGGCCTCGGCCTCGCGGATGGCCTTCAGGGTCTGTGCGGGATCAGCGCCCATGGCCACCTGTGCCACATAGACGTAGCCATAGCTCATGGCCATCAGGCCCAGATCCTTCTTCTTGGTGACCTTGCCGCCGGCGGAGAATTTGGCGATGGCCGCCGCCGCCGTAGCCTTGGAGGACTGGCCGCCGGTATTGGAGTACACCTCGGTATCCAGCACCAGAACGTTGATGTTCTTGCCGGAGGCCAGCACATGATCCAGACCGCCGTAGCCGATATCATAGGCCCAGCCGTCGCCGCCGAAGGCCCACACGGACTTCTTGGTGAGGAATTCCTTGTTATTGCGGATGAACTCGGCCTCGTCGCTCTTGTCACCGGCCACAGCCGCCAGCAGCGCATCGGCGGCCATGCGGGACTCGGCGGCGCTTTCGGCCTTGTCGATGTAGTTCTTGCACACCTCAGCGGCCACGCCCTTGTCGGCCAGCGTCTGGGCGGCAGCCTTCAGCTGACGCTTGATGGCGTCCTGACCCAGCAGATAGCCGTAAGCGTACTCGGCGTTATCCTCAAACAGGCTCATTGCCCAGGCGGGGCCGCAGCCGTTGCAGTCGGTGCAGTAGGGGGAGCTGGGGGTAGAACCGCCGTAAGCGGAGGAGCAGCCGGAGGCGTTGGTGATGTACATATGGTCGCCGAACAGCTGAGTCACCAGCTTGATATAGGGCGTCTCGCCGCAGCCGGCGCAGGCGCCGGAGAACTCAAAGTAGGGCTTGGCGAACTGGGAAGCCTTCACGGTCTTGTCGCTGACGGCGTCCTTCTTCACGGTGACGGTCTCCACGGCGTATTCCCAATTTTCGGCTTGGTTCAGCTGGCTTTCCAGCGGCTGCATGGTCAGGGCCTTCTCCTTGGCGGGGCAGATGTTCACGCAGCTGCCGCAGCCGGTGCAGTCATAGGGAGAGACCTGCATGCGGTACTGATACTGAGCCAGACCGGTGGCCTTCTTGGTCTCGAAGCCGACGGGAGCGTTCTGCTGCTCGCTCTCGTCCAGCAGCACGGGACGGATGGCAGCGTGGGGGCAGACGAGGGCGCACTGGTTGCACTGGATGCACCTGGTCATATCCCACTGGGGCACTTCCACCGCCGCGCCGCGCTTTTCATACTTGGTGGAGCCCGCGTGCCAGGTGCCGTCCTCCAGACCGTACTTCTTCATGATGGACACCGGCAGGCTGTCGCCCTCCTGACGGTTCATCACGTCCACCACCTCGCGGATGAAGTCGGGAGCCTTGCGCTCCACGGGCTTGTCCTCGGCGGTGGCCCAGGCGGCGGGGATAGCCACCTCGACCAGTTCGTTGATGCCGTGCTCGATGGAGGCGTTGTTCATGTCCACCACGGCCTGACCCTTCTTCTTATAATAGGTCTTATAGATGGCGTTCTTCATCTCGGCCACAGCCTGCTCCAGAGGGATCACGTTGGCCAGCTTGAAGAAAGCTGCCTGCAAAATGGTGTTGGTGCGGCTGCCCAGCCCCAGCTCACGGGCGATCTTGATGGCATCGATGGTATAGAATTTGGCTTTCTTCTCCGCCAGAGCGCGTTTCATGGCGGCGGGGAGATTCTTCTCTAGGCCGTCCATGTCCCAGGCGCAGTTCAGCAGGAACACGCCGCCCTCCTTCAGGTTCTTCACCATGTCGTACTTGTGGACATAGGAGGGGTTGTGGCAGGCCACGAAATCGGCGGACTGGATCAGATACGGGGAACGGATGGGGGTCTTGCCAAAGCGCAGATGGCTCTGGGTCAGTCCACCGGACTTCTTGGAGTCGTAGACGAAGTACGCCTGGCAGTACAGGTCGGTGGCGTGGCCGATGATCTTGATGGAGTTCTTGTTGGCGCCCACGGTGCCGTCGGAGCCCATGCCCCAGAACTCGGCGCTGGTCTGACCGGCGGGAGAGGTGTCGATCTCGCAGGTCACATCCAGAGAGGTGTGGGTGACGTCGTCCACGATGCCTACGGTGAAATTATTCTTGGGATTATCCTGCTTCAGGTTATCCAGCACGGCGATGATCTGGCCGGGGGTGGTGTCCTTGCTGGACAGGCCGTAGCGTCCGCCCACGATGACCATATCGCTGTCCAGCTCCTTATATACGGAACAGATATCCTGATACAGCGGCTCGCCCATAGCACCCGGCTCCTTGGTGCGATCCAGCACCGCCAGCTTGCGGCAGGTCGCCGGGATGGCCGCCAGGAACTTATCGGCGGCAAAGGGCCGGTACAGGTGGACATTCAGCAGACCCACCTTCTCGCCCTTGGCCAGCAGATGATCCACGGCCTCCTTGGCGGTCTCGGCGGCGCTGCCCATCAGCACCACCACGCGCTGGGCGTCCGGCGCGCCGTAGTAATTAAACAGCTTGTACTCCCGGCCCGTCAGCTTGCTGACCTCGGCCATGTAGTGCTCCACCGCTTCGGGGATGGACGCCACCTTCTCGTTGCAGGCCTCGCGGCACTGGAAGAAGATGTCGGGGTTCACGGTGGTGCCGCGGGTGGCGGGGTGCTCCGGGTTCAGGGAGTTGCGGCGGAAGGCCCGCAGGGCGTCCATATCCACCAGGGGACGGAGATCCTCATAGTCCAGCGCCTCGATCTTCTGGATCTCGTGGCTGGTGCGGAAGCCGTCAAAGAAGTGCAGGAACGGCATTCGGCAGTGGATGGCGCTCAGATGCGCCACCGCGCCCAGATCCATGACCTCCTGGGGGGAGGAGGACGCCAGCATGGCGAAGCCGGTGCTGCGCACGCCCATCACGTCGCTGTGGTCGCCGAAGATGGACAGGGCGTGAGCCGACAGGGTGCGGGCGGAAACATGGAATACGCCCGGCAGCATTTCGCCGGCGATCTTATACATATTGGGGATCATCAGCAGCAGGCCCTGGGACGCGGTGTACGTGGTGGTCAGCGCGCCGGACTGCAGGGAGCCGTGCACCGTACCGGCCGCGCCGCCCTCAGACTGCATCTCCACCACCTGTACCGGCTGGCCGAACAGGTTCTTCTTGCCGTTGGCGGCCCACTCATCCACATGCTCCGCCATGGGGCTGGAGGGCGTGATGGGGAAAATACCCGCCACTTCCGTAAATGCGTAGGATACATACGCGGCGGCTTCGTTGCCGTCCATGATGACCGCTTTCTTCTTGTCCATAATGTACTCTCCTTCATTACGTAATCCCATGCGGCGCAGTGCGCCCTTGGTCTTTGTCCCGATTATAGCGGACTTTTCTGCCATAGGCCAATCACGATATCCGAATTGCCACTTCACGTTTTCTTATACCACCGTTTCCGGCGACAGGAATTTTCTCTGTTTTTCCTGAGAGTATCCGCTTTTTGTGTGTTTTTCACAATGCAGAAAGTGTTCGCTTGTGCACATCGCCGTGCCGACCCGCCGCGCCGGTAGAGATATCAAAAATCGTGAACCGCACCTTCATGGTTGCTGATAACCAAAAAGGGAAAAAGTGTGGCATAATCTCAGTGTGGTGATGTCTGCAGGGCGCTCCGTCGCTTCGGGAATGATACAAAAAATTGACAGGAAAGCAGGAAATCTGTTACTATTGCTGAGAAGTAATTTTGCAGAAAGAAGGGTTTCCTGTGACATCTAAATATGCTATTTTCTTGAAGGTGGCTGAACTTGGCAGTATGTCCAAGGCCGCCATGCACTGCAACTATTCTCAGTCCGCTGTAAGCCAGATCATCAGTTCTCTGGAGGATGAACTCCAGATGACGCTGCTCAACCGTAGCCAGTCCGGGGTGACACTGACCTCCGACGGCGAGCAGATGCTCCCTTATATCCGACACCTGCACGATGCGGCAGAGGCCGTGGCCGAGCAGGCCGCCAGACTGCACGGCCTTGAAATAGGCCATATCCGCATCGGCACCTTTTCCAGCGTGTCTTGCCATGTGCTGGCTCCTGTGCTGAAGGAATTCAAGACGGACTATCCCAATATCAGCATTGAGATCCGCGAGGGCGATGATGCCAGCGTCACCGAGATGCTGCTGCACGACGAGGTCGACTTTGGATTTATGGATGCGCCGGTCCCTATGGGATTTGATTCCTTTCTGGTGCGGCGGGACCCGTTTGTGGCGGTAGTGCCGGAGGACAGCCCTTATGCCGAGGCAGAGGCGATACCTCTGTCTGTTTACAGCTCTGAGCCGACGGCCCTCTTTGACGAGGGTAGCCAAAAGGAGGCTATGGGCGTATTTCGGAGAAATAAAATTTCGCCGCGTGTGGAATACACCAGCCGCGACGATAACCTCATCCTCTCGCTGATAGAAAATAACCTGTGTATCGGATATATGGGTAAGCTGATCCTCACAAAGAATTCCTACCGCGTGACCAGTCGGCCCACAGTGCCGCAGTATTACAGGGAGATTATGCTCGTGGTGCGCAACATCGAGAATGCGTCTCCGGCCGCTGTACACTTTATTGAGTTTTTCAAAAAGCACCTTGCACAGACAGCTCCGCAATAACAGAACCTGGCATACAGGCTCTGTCCGACATATAAAAGGTCAACGCCTGATGCCAGTCTCTTGAACACAGAGAAGGTCATTTTGCGCCGCCGCGCACGCTAACCCTGAATGTGAGCCAAGCACGGAAACGGCAGTGGAGCAACGGAAGGATACGATGGATATTCCCTTGTGCCATTGTGCGAAAGCGCGAAAAGGAGACGGAAAGCGTTGGACTCCGACGCTTTCCGTCTCCTTATTATGTTATGAACACATAGGGCGGCATCCCGCATTCCAGCCCATCAGCTCGCTGATCTTCCCGGCGGTGCTTTTGAGCTTGGGTGAAAATTCATCTATCGCGGCGGAGTTCATTCTGGCTACGGAGCCAGAAATACTCATAGCGCCCACAGGCGTTCCGTTCCAATTATAGATGGGGGCAGCGATGCACCGAACCCCCAAATCGTGCTCCTCATCGTCGATGGCATAGCCCCTCTCACGGACGCAGGATAGATCATCCTGCAGGGCCTCCCATGTGGTGATGGTCTTCGGGGTGAACTGAATGACCTGCGTACCGTCCCAGATGGTGCGCACCTCCTTCTCCGGCAGGTAGGCCATGATGCTCTTGCCCACGCCGGTGCAGTACATAGGGTTGTGCAGTCCGACAGATGATGTGATGCTGATGGGGCGGAGAAGCGGCTCAAATTTGTGGAGATAAACGACCTCGTTTCCGTCGCGCTCCACCAGATGCACAATCTCCTTGACATCGTTGGACAGCTTTTCCAGCAATGGTTTAGAGGCTGAAAAAAGATTCAATACGGTCGAGACTCGGCGGGATATTTCATAGAGCCGAAGCGTTAAACGATACTTCCCATTTTCTGCGTCTTTTCTTACATAGCCTCTGTTTGCAAGCGAGGCCAAAAGTCGGTGTGCAGTGCTCGCATGCAAAGAGGTGGCTGCCGCCAAATCTGACAGTGTAAGTCCCTGCGGTGCGGCTGAGAGTGTTTCAAGAATGTCTAATACACGATCAATGGATTGAACAGAACCGTTGTTATCCTTCATGGCAATTCCTTTCCGCATTATGAAAACATGGCTACATAATAACTTGCTTTTAGTCATTTTGCAATACATAACAATAATTTTTTTGTCAGAATAGGGGATTGACATTTCTGTAGGAAACAGCAATAATAAAGTAAAATTTCACATTACAGAATGGTATTTCGTATTGTGAAAATCAACGAGGCGTTCAAAGTGCATATTTACAAGGCGCTCTACCTCAAACAGCATATACAACAGTTGGTTCTGTGACCGGAAAGGAAGGTGGTAAACAACATTACATCATTTCATAGGCTGCAATGGTTTCCAAAATAAAAATTGAAAAGGAGAGACAACATGTTTATTATTAACGCGATGATGGCGATTTCCAATTGGCTTTGGGGCTGGCCTCTACTGATCCTGACGGTGTTCGTTGCCGTTGTGCTGACCATTAAGTACCATGGATTCCAGTTCACCTTCTTCGGCCATTCTCTGAAGAACACCCTCGGCAAGATTTTCGAGAAGGGCGAACACGGTGAGGGAAATGTTTCCCCCTTCCAGGCGTGCTGCACAGCACTGGCCTCTACGCTGGGTGTAGGAAATATCGCGGGCGTTTCCGTGGCTATCGCCACCGGTGGCCCCGGCTCCATCTTCTGGATGTGGGCTGTGGCGCTGATGGGACTGATTGTGAAGTTTACTGAAATCACGCTGGGCATGGCTTACCGCGAGAAGGACCCTGTCACAGGCGTGTGGCACGGCGGCTTCTACTGGACCGTGCGTAAAGGCCTTGGTAAGCACTGGACCTGGCTCGGTGTGCTGTGGGCTGTCATTCTGGCGTGTGCCATGGTATTTGCACCCGCAGTGCAGTCCAACTCTATTGTCAGCGCCATTAACTCCTACTTTGACGTCAAGCCGATTATCATCGGCATTATCATTGCCGTGTTGCTGCTGGCTGTGCTGATGGGTGGACTGAAGAGCATTTCCCGCTTTGCTGAGATCGTTGTTCCTTTCATGGCGTTGGCCTATACCATCGTTTCCATCATCATCCTGGTTATCAATGCAAAGAACATTCCCGGCGCTTTCGGCATGATCTTCCAGGGTGCGTTTACTCCGACCGCTGCCTCTGGTGGTTTCCTCGGTTCCACGGTGATGCTGGCTGTCCGCTGGGGCCTTGCCCGAGGCGTGTACTCCAATGAGGCGGGCACCGGTATGGCTCCCCTGGCCCACTCCTCCTCCAGCGCCAACCACCCTGCCAAGCAGGGCCTGTGGGGCATCACCGAGGTGTTTGTTGACACCATCATCGTCTGCTCCATGACCGCTCTGGTTGTCATGTGCTCCGGCGTGTGGGACAACGGCGCCTCTGGTGCGGCTCTGACCTCCCTTGCCTTCGGCACCGCCATTGGCAACCAGGCCATCGGTACCATCTTTGTTTCCGTTATTATCGCCTTTTTCGGCTTTACCACCGCGCTGGTCAACAT
The DNA here is from genome assembly GCA_963636325.1 of Agathobacter sp. Classification (GTDB taxonomy): domain Bacteria; phylum Bacillota; class Clostridia; order Oscillospirales; family Oscillospiraceae; genus Vescimonas. The sequence continues at coordinate 7,654 of CAVHKA010000029.1, forward strand.
CTACTACGGTGAGATCTGCCTCAGCGCACTGAAGCTGGACAAAATTGCCATTCCTTACCGTCTGCTGGGCTGCGCCTTTGCCGTGATCGGTTCCGTGGGCGCTCTGAGCGTGCTGTGGAATCTGTTCGACTTCTTCTTCGGTGTTTGCGCTGTGTGCAACCTGTTCCTTTGCATTGCCATGCGCAAGCAGGTCTGGGCGACCATTAAGGACTACAAGGCCCGCGTGAAGTCCGGCAAGTGGGAAAAGACCAACGAAGAATCTGTTGCCAAGATCCCCGAGCTGGCCCCCAAAGACTAAGCAGTATATTTCCACTGATACCATTTCTCTTTTCCATTTCCCTCTTCTAAGAGACTCCGCCCTGGCGCTGTGCCAAGGCGGAGTCTCAACCAAGAAATCAACTGAAAGGAAGTACAATTATGAGCAGAGAATTTTCCAAGGCGGCGCGGAATTATCCGCCCTCCGGTATTCGTAAGATGTTCGATCTGGCGGCCCAGTATCCCGACGCCATCAAGCTGACGGTGGGCGAGCCCAATTTTGATACCCCCGACTATATCAAAGAAGCTGCAAAAAAAGCCATGGACGCCGGCGAGACCCACTATACCCCCAACGCCGGTATGACCGTGCTGCGTCAGGCGGTGGCGGAGAAATATCAGAAGAGCCACTGGGACGGCTATACCGCCGATCATGTGATGGTTACCGTGGGCGCTATGGAGGGCCTGATGCTGACCATGATGCTGCTGCTGGATCCCGGCGACGAGATCCTGGTGCCCGATCCCTGCTTCCCCAACTACTACGGCCAGGCATCCCTCACCGGCGCGTGCGCCAAGCCTGTGCCCACCTATGAGGACAACGACTACCGCATGCTGGCCGCCGATATCGAGAAGTGCGTCACGCCCCACACCAAGGCGCTGCTGCTGAACTCCCCCTGCAACCCCACCGGTGCGGTGCTGACCAAGGAGGACATCCTGGCCATCGCCGAGGTGGTAAAGAAGCACGACCTGTGGGTGCTGTCCGACGAGCCCTATGACAGCATCGTCTATGACGGCGTAACACCTTTCAGTATCGCTCAGGTACCGGAGGTTCGGGACCGCGTGTTCGTGCTAAACAGCTTCTCCAAGTCCTATGCCATGACCGGCTGGCGCGTGGGCTACGTCATCGCCCCTGATCCTGCCTGCGTCAAGAAGATGGCCCAGATGAACGAGGCCATCGCCTCCTGCGTGTCCTCCTTCTCCCAGGTGGCCGCTGCTGAGGCGCTGAAGAGCACCGCGTGTGTGGAGCAGATGGTGGCCGATTACACCCGCCGCCGGGATATCCTGATCGACGGCATCAACGCCATCCCCGGCTTCAGCTGCAAGAAATCCGCTGGCAGCTTCTATGCCTTCGCCAACATCAAGGCCTTCGGTAAGACCTCTCAGGAGTTTGCCGAGGAGCTGCTGGTGGGCGCAGGTGTTGTCACTGTGCCCGGCTCCGCCTTCGGTGACTGCGGCGAGGGATATCTGCGTCTGGTGTTCGCCAACTCCGACGAGAATCTGAAGGAAGCCGTCCGGCGTATCGACGCCTACGTTCGCAAGGCGTATCCCGATATGAAGTAACAAGACCGCCATTTCAGGAAAAACGGCCACAGGATAGAATCGCTGACACAGTTGCCGCTTTTCTTTATGTATCAAAACGATTTGCTTAGGAGGAATTATTATGGAAAGAAACGTTACTATGCCGACATTGGAAAGCGTTAAGAACTTCAAGGCTGCCATGGCATCGGAGCAGGGTGCTTTCGGCCCCTTTATGATTACCTCCGACCCTGCCTTTGTGGAAGCGGCCGGTTATGCCGGATATGATTTCGTGCTGCTGGATATGGAACACGGCCCCGGCACTTTTGAAAACCTGCAGAATCTGATCCGCGCCGCCAATGTGTCCGGCGTCTGCCCCGTAGTCCGCGTTCCCCGTGGGACGGATATCTGGATCGATCAGGCGCTGGACGTTGGTGCCGGTGCGGTTATGATCCCCCAGATCGACAGTGCCGATCAGGCACGCGCCGCAGTGTCCGCCGCGAAATTCTCTCCCCGCGGCACCCGCGGCACCTGCCGCTTCGTCCGTTCCGCCGCCTATGGCGGGGTTCCCGGCGCGGACTACTTTGCCAAGGCGCAGGACACTGTGGTGATCCTTCAGGCCGAGGGCCAGAAGGCCATCGACAATCTGGATGACATTCTCAGTGTCGAAGGCGTGGACATCGTGTTTGTAGGGCCTTACGATCTGTCCGCCTCTCTGGGCATCATCGGGCAGATCACCCATCCTCTGGTTATGGATCGGATCGCGCAGATCGTTCAAAAGGCTGCCGCGAAGGGCGTGCAGGTGGGCTGCTTCGCCGACTCTGCCGAATCCGGCCGCAAGCTGCTGGAGATGGGCGTGAAGTTCATCGGCTATTCCTGCGATACGGCGATTTTTATGAATATGGCAAAAGCTGACATTGCCGCCTTCCACGGCGAACATTGAAAGTTGAGAGGAATATGAGTAAGAAAAATTATGTTGTCATGGATGGCAACACGGCGGCGGCCCATGTTGCCTATGCCTTTACCGAGGTAGCGGCCATCTACCCCATCACGCCGTCCTCCCCCATGGCGGAGAAGGTGGATGAATGGTCCGCCAAGGGCCGGAAGAATCTGTTCGGCTCCACGGTGGATGTGATCCAGATGCAGTCTGAGGCCGGCGCCGCCGGCACCTGTCACGGCTCTTTGCAGGCCGGTGCGCTGACCACCACGTTTACCTCCTCCCAGGGATTGATGCTGATGATCCCCGCCATGTACGCCATGGGCGGTCAGTTTCTTCCCAGTGTGATGCACATCGCCTCCCGCGTTGTGACTTCTAACCATCACTCTATTTTCGGCGACCACACCGACTTTATGACCTGCCGTACCACCGGCTACGCCATGCTGATGTCCTCCTCCCCTCAGGAGGCCATGGATCTGGCGGCGGTGGCACACCTGTCCGCCATCAAGGCGAAGTACGCATTTATGCACTGCTTTGACGGCTTCCGCACCTCTCACGAGATGCAGCGCATCGAAGCGCTGGACTATGAGGAGCTGCGGCCCCTGCTGGATCAGGAAGCGCTGCGGGATTTCCGTCGCCAGTCCCTGAACCCGGAGCACCCCACCAACCGCGGCAACAACGTCAACCCCGACGTGTACTTCCAGTGCAAGGAGGGTGCCAACGTTAAGTCCGCCATCGTGCCCGGAACGGTGCAGCACTACATGGACGAGATCAACAAATTGACGGGCCGCGACTACAAGCTGTTCAACTACTACGGCGCACCAGACGCCGAAGAAGTGGTCGTTGTCATGTGTTCCGCCTCCGAGGCTGTGAAGGAGACCGTGGACTACCTCAACGCGCAGGGCCGCAAGGTGGGCATGGTGCAGATCCATCTGTACCGTCCCTTCTCCGTGCCTGACTTCTCTGCCGCTATTCCCGCCACAGTCAAGAAGATCGCCGTGCTGGATCGCAGCAAGGAGACCGGCTCCGTGGGCGAGCCTGTATATCTGGACGTGGTGACGGCGTTGAATCAGGCCGGTCGCGGCAATATCCGCGTGGTAGGCGGCCGTTACGGTCTGTCCAGCAAGGATACCACCCCCGGACAGCTGATCGCCGTGTACGACAACCTGCGGCAGGAGACTCCAAAGAACAGCTTTACCATCGGCATCAACGACGACGTGACCCATACCTCTCTGGATTATGAGAACGTGGAGTTCCACCATCCCGGTGAGATCTCCTGTAAGATCTGGGGCCTGGGCGGCGACGGCACCGTGGGCGCCAACAAGAACGCCATCAGCACCATCGGCCTTGTGGCCGATAAATACGCGCAGGCCTACTTCTCCTACGACTCCATGAAGTCCGGCGGCCTGACCCAGAGCCACCTGCGCTTCGGCGACACGCCTATCCGCAGCACCTATCTGGTGTCCTCTGCCGATTTCGTAGCCTGCCACGCGCCTACCTATGTCAAGAAATATGATCTGACCGAGGATCTGAAGAACGGCGGTACCTTCCTGCTGAACTGCCCCTGGAAGGTAGCGGAGCTGGAGGAACGTCTGCCCTCCAAGATGAAGCGGGATCTGGCCCGCAAGCACGCGCAGTTCTATATCATCGACGCCGCCAAGCTGGCTGCCGACGTTGGCCTTGGCAAGCATACCAATAATATCCTTCAGGGCGCGTTCTTTGCCCTGACCAAGGTCATTCCCATGGACGTTGCCGTGGCGGATATGAAGAAGAACAACTACGCCACCTACTTTAAGAAGGCCGGACAGAAGATCGTCGATCTGAACGACAAGGCCGTAGACGTCGGCATTACCGCCGCGGTGAAGGTGGATATTCCCGCCGCGTGGGCCGACGCGCAGGACGCTTCCATTGCCGAGATCAACGCCACGCCCTTCGTCAAAGAAATCGTCATGCCCATGGATCGCCAGCAGGGAGACAAGCTGCCTGTGTCCGTGTTCCAGAAGCACGGCGTGCTGGACGGCACATGGGAGAACGGTACCTCCGCTTACTCCAAGCGCGGCGTGGCCACCTCCGTTCCGAAGTGGGAGCCGACGGCCTGCATCCAGTGCAACCGCTGCGCCATGAGCTGCCCCCACGCCGCCATCCGCCCTGTGCTGCTGACCGAAGAGGAGAAAGCGCAGGTTCCTGCCGGGTTTGCCACCGCACCCGCCAAGGGTCTGGGCAAAGACGCTCCGGCGTATCACTTCCGGATGCAGATATCGCCCTACGATTGCCTGGGCTGCGGCGTCTGCCTGACGGCCTGTCCCGCCAAGGGCGCACTGACCATGGCTCCCTTCGAGGAGATGAAAGCCGAGCAGCCGCTGTTTGACCAGGTGGCCATGAACGAGACCTATTTGAAGAAGGATGTCATCAGCGATAAGAGCGTGAAGAATGTGCAGTTCGCCAAGCCCTACTTCCAGTTCTCCGCCGCCTGCGCAGGCTGCGCCGAGACAACCTACATCAAGCTCCTGAGCCAGCTGTTCGGCGACCACATGTATGTGGGCAACGCCGCGGGCTGCTCCTCCGCCATCAGCGGCGGCGCGCCCATCCTACCCTACTGCAAGGACTGCCACGGTCATGGCCCCGCATGGGAACACTCCTTGTTCGAGGACAACGCCGAGTTCGCTTACGGGTTCTTCCACGCGCAGGACGCCATCCGCAAGGAGCTGCTGATCCGTCTGGACGCCATCAAGTCCGCGGGTATTGCCGCAGAGGCTGTGGAGGCATACCAGAACGGGTGGAATAAGCACGAGACCTCCCGTGCCGTCACAGACGAGCTGCTGGCCACTCTGGAAAAGGCCGAGCAGACGGAGGACGTGAAATACATCCTTGAAAACAGAGAATATCTGGCCAAGAAGTCCGTCTGGGCTGTGGGCGGCGACGGCTGGGCGTATGACATCGGCTTCGGAGGTATTGACCATGTCATGGCACAGAACCGGGATGTGAACCTGATGGTACTGGATACCGAGGTGTATTCCAACACCGGCGGTCAGTCCTCCAAGGCCACGCCCACCAGCGCCACAGCGAAATTCTCCGCCGGCGGAAAGCAGGTGGCAAAGAAGGATTTGGGCGGCATCCTGATGCAGTACGGCTATGTGTACGTGGCGCAGGTGGCCATGGGTGCCGATCAGGCCCAGACACTGAAGGCCCTGCGGGAGGCCGAGGCCTATCCCGGCCCCTCCATCGTCATCTGCTACTGCCCCTGCCTGGAGCAGCATATCAAGGCTGGTATGGGCAGCTCTCAGGAAGAGATGAAGAAAGCTGTTGAGTGCGGCTATTGGCACCTGTACCGCTATGATCCCCGCCGGATCGCAGAGGGTAAGAATCCCTTCCAGCTGGATTCTCCCGAGCCTGACACCGGCAAGCTGATGGACTTCCTGATGGGCGAGAACCGCTTCGCCGCACTGAAGAACAACTTCCCGGAGAAGGCGGATGCGCTCTATGCCAAAGAAATTGCCGATGTGAAGGCACGTTACGCCAAGTATAAGAAGATGGCAGCGAACAATTAAAGCCTCATTCTGTATACTGAGCGATCAAAGAAGGGGAATCGCTCTAAACGGGCGGTTCCCCTTCTGCTCTACACTACATTTATTGCCGTAAGGAGACGATCCACATGTATCAGACGATTCATTTTGAAAAGCAGGATCATATCGCCATCGTGACCATTGACCGACCCGAGGCCCTGAACGCCCTGAACGGCACCGTCATCACGGAGCTGGAGCAGGTAGCGACGGCTCTGGAAAATGACCGCGACATCCGCTGCATGATTCTCACCGGCGAGGGCCGCGCTTTCGTGGCCGGCGCCGACATCGGCGCCCAGTATCCGCTGGACCTGGACGGCGGCCGCCGCTGGGGCCAGCGGGGCAGCGCATTATTCCGCCGCATCGAAAAGCTGGAGTTCCCCACCATCGCCGCGGTCAACGGCTTCGCCCTGGGCGGCGGCTGCGAGCTGGCCCTCAGCTGCGACATCATCCTGGCCTCCGAGAAGGCCAAGTTCGGTCAGCCTGAGGTGAGTCTGGGCATCACTCCCGGATTCTCCGGCACCCAGCGCCTGCCCCGCCGCGTGGGCATCGCCAAGGCCAAGGAACTGATCTTCTCTGGCAAGATGATAAAAGCTGACGAGGCGGAAAAGATAGGCCTTGTCAATGCCGTATTCACCCCTGAAGCCTTGATGGACGGAGCACTGGCGATGGCAAAATCCTTCACCAAGAACGCCCCCATCGCCGTGAAGTACGCCAAGGCCTGCATCGACCGGGGCATGCAGATGGACA
>CAVHKA010000030.1:0-14141 GCA_963636325.1 Agathobacter sp.
GAGCTGCATCTGGGCATCTGCGGCGAGCACGGCGGCGATCCCTCCTCCGTGGAGTTCTGCCACAAGGTGGGCCTGGACTATGTGTCCTGCTCTCCCTTCCGTGTGCCCATCGCCCGTCTGGCCGCCGCTCAGGCTGCCATCAAGGACGCTCAGTAATGAGAGTCCCGCTTCTGTAAGGGCGCGAATCGCATAACAAGAAAGCTCCCGGTTATCAAACCGGGAGCTTTTCTGTTATACCCTGACGGCTTCCTCTTGTCAACGCCGGGCCGTGATCAGGAATAGCGGCGCGTCCGCCAGATCCAGCTGGCCCAGAATACGGCGGCCCGCGTCCTCATCATGATCGCAATGGGAAAAGCCGCACCGGGGCAGCAGTTCCATGTCCCATTGGGGTCGCGCCTGGCGGCTGATGGGCATGGCCAGCGTGATAGCGGCGTTTTCCTGTTCCATCTCCGGCGTGATGCCGCAGTGGCCGTATACCTCCGTGGCGGGGATATAGGAGTCCTTCTGCCGGTGGTGCCGCACGTTGTCACCGTAGTTGGCGTCAAAGTTCAGCAGCACGCCGCCGGGCCGCAGCAGCCGCTGCCATTCCCGGTAGGCCCGCTCTGTATCCGGCAGCGTCCACGTCAGGTTCCGGGTCACGATCACGTCGAAGGAGGCGTCAGTAAATGCCGTCTCCATGGCATCCATTACCAGAAACCGCGCCGGAACGTCCATGGCCGCCGCGGTGGCCTTCGCCTCGTCGATCATGGCGGGGGTCAGGTCGATGCCCGTCAAGCGGTGGCCCTCCCGGGCCAGCAGGATGGCAAAGTAGCCCGTCCCCGTGCCCACATCAAGGATGTCAAGGGATTTCCCTTGCGGCAGATACCGCTGCATCTCCGTCAGCCACCGCCGCCCCATGGCGTCGTTGTGCAGCTCGTTGCGCCGCACGGTGCTGAAATCTCTGGCCCGCTTCGTCCAGTAGGCCTGTACACGCTGTTCCATATCCTGCATGGTAAAAACCTCGTTCGTTATCGCTGCTGCAATTCCATGACGGAGGCGATCAGCTCTCTGGTATACGCCTCCGACGGGGACTGCAAGATTTGTTGGGTGGGGCCCTGCTCCACCATATGGCCGTCCTTCATCACCAGCACCCGGCCGCACAGGCTGCCCACCACCGCCAGATCGTGGGAGACGAACACGGCGGCCATGTGGTTTTCCCGGCACAGCGTCCGGATCAGGGCCAGTATCCGGGCCTGTGTGGCGGCGTCCAGCGCGCTGGTGATCTCGTCGCACAGCAGGAGCTCCGGCCCGGCGGCCATGGCCCGCGCGATGGCAAAGCGCTGGCACTGTCCGCCGCTGAGATCCCGCGGATACCGCCGGGCCAGCTCCGGCGCAAGACCCACCTTAGCGCACAGCGCCGGGATGTCGGCGCGGCTGTCCCGGCCCAGCAGGCTCCGGACACTGTCCTGTATGGTGTCGGAGATCCGCCGCCGGGGGTGAAAGGAGCCTGCGGCGTCCTGAAAGATCATCTGCATGGCGCGGTAGTCATCTCTGCCGCGTTTTGCGGTCAGAGGTCTGCCGTGCAGCAGCACCTGCCCGCTGTCGGCCCGCTCCAGTCCGCTGATGAGCCGCAGCAGCGTGGTCTTGCCGCAGCCGCTTTCCCCCACGATCCCCAGAATGTCACCACGCTCCACTGTGAAGGAAATATCCTTTACCGCCTGCACCGCGCCATAGCGCTTGCTGAGACCCTGTATCTCCAATACGCTCATAGGCCGCCTCCCGCGTCTCTGTCCAGCCGGGGTAAGGCTTGGAGCAGCTTTTTCGTATAGGGATGGCCGGGCGCGCGCAGCACGGCGTCCGTGTCGCCGTATTCCACAAAGCGGGCCTCGTACAGCACGGCGATGCGGTCGGCCAGAAACTGCGCCAGCGCCAGATCGTGGGTCACCACGATCTGGGCGATGCCCTCCGTGCGGCTCAGCTGCTTCAGCTGCCGCGCCGCCTGCAATTGCATGACCGCGTCCAGCGCGCTGGTAGGCTCGTCCGCCAGCAGGATGTCCTGCTCCAGCAGCAGGGCCAGCGCCATGGCGGCCCGCTGGTTCATGCCGCCGCTCAGCTCATAGGGGCGGCTGGCCAGTATGCGGCCGCTGTCTGTCAGCCCCAGCCTGTCAAAGGCCGCCGCCGCGTCGGCGGCGAACCGTTCCCTCCGGAATTTTCCGTGACCCTTCAGCGTGTCCCGGAACTGCGCCCCATAGGTGCGGATGGGATCGAAGGACGCGCCGGGATCCTGAAAGATCATGCCCATCCGGTCACGGCAGAGACGCTGCCGTGACCGGCGGCTCAGGGCCGTCAGCTCACGGCCCTCCAGCGTGACCGCTCCGCCGGTGATGTGTACGGCGTCGTCTGTGCCCATCAGGGCTTTCAGCAGCGTGCTTTTGCCGCAGCCGCTCTCGCCCACCACGCACAGGATCTCGCCCTTTTGGAGGGTGAAGGAGACGTCCCGCAGCACATCGCCCCGGCCGTATCCGGCGCACAGGCCGCTGACCTGCAAAAGAGACTGCATTTCCGTCATTTCCGTTCCTCCACCGCCGCATAGTCCCGGACGCTGTCGCCCAGATAGTTGAACAGCATCACCGTCACCACCGTGGCGGCTGCCGGTGCCAGTACCGGCCATGGGTTCAGCTGGATATAGGCCCGGCCCTGGTTGATCATGCTTCCCCATTCGGCATAGGGCTCCTGCACGCCGATGCCCAGAAAGGACAATCCCGCGATGCCCACCATCATAACGCCCAGCTGCGTGGCGGCGTTGACCGCCATGGTGCCGATCATGCTAGGCAGCAGGTATTTCAGCAGGATCGTCCCATCGCCGCAGCCGCTCAGCCGGGCGGCGCAGACGTAGGGGGCGTTTTTCAGCGCCATGGCCTGGGCCCGGGCCAGCCGGGCATACAGCGTCCAGGCGGTCACGCCCATGGCCAGCATGGCGTTGCCCATGCCGCCGCCCAGAATACCCGCCACGGCAATGGCCAGCACCATCTGGGGGAACGCCAGCATAATGTCGGCAAGGCGCATCACCAGCGTGTCCAGAACGCCGCCGTAGTAGCCCGCCAGCAGGCCCAGTGCCGTGCCGGCCGCAAAGGTGACAGCCACCAGCGCCACGGCGGAGAAGATGGTGGTGCGCCCGCCCATCATCACGCGGGAGCAGACGCAGCGCCCGTACCGGTCGGTGCCCAGCGGGAAGGCCGCGCTGGGGCCTTCGTTGATGTGGGCGGCATTGGTGGCGGTGGGATCGTTGGGCGTCATCAGCGGGGCCGCCAGACTGAACGCCGCCAGCGCCAGCACCAGTGCCAGCAGCACCAGCATCCTGCGGCGCTTCCGTTCTCTCATCATGGCCGCGCCTCCTCTCTGACGCGGGGATCGACCCAGCCGCAGCACAGGTCGCTCAGCAGGTTCACCGCCACATAGACCGTGGTGGTAAACAGCACGAAGCCCTGTATCACGGGATAGTCCCGGTCACTGATGGCGTCCATGGCCAGCTTGCCCAGTCCCGGCCAGCTGAAAATGGTCTCGATCACCACGCTGCCGCCCAGCAGCGTGCCGATAGACAGCGCCGTGATGGTGACCATGGCGGGCGCGGCGTTGCGCAGCACGTCGCGCAGCAGGATATCGCGCCAGCGCACGCCTCGCGTCCGGGCACCCAGCACATACTCCTGGCCCAGCTGCTCCAGAAGCTCCGCACGGAACTGGCGGGTGAACCGGCTGCACAGGGGGATGGTCAGCGCGAGACAGGGCAGCAGCAGTCCTTTAACGCTGCCATTGGCGATCACCGGCAGCAGCTTCAGCCGGATGCAGAAGAAATACATCAGCAGCACCGACAGCAGAAAGTTGGGCAGCGAATTGCCGATAAAGCTGAAAAACCGCACCGCGTGGTCGGCAATGCCGCCCCGGCGCACCGCTGTCCACACCGCCAGCGGCAGCGAGACCAGCAGCGCCAGCGCAAGGCTGGTCAGGGCCAGCACGAAGGTGCGTCCCATGGCACCGGCCAGCTTGCCGCTGATCGGCAGGCCGTCCTTATAGGAGACGCCCAGGTCGCCCCGCAGGGCCGCCCCCAGCCAGTCGCCGTACTGGGTCAGAAAGGGCCTGTCCAGCCCCATCTCCTGACGGGTGGCCTCCAGCACCTCCTGAGAAACGGCAACGCCCTGCGCCGTCAGCTTCTTCTGGGCAGGGTCGCCGGGCGATATATACATCAGCAGGAACGTCAGGAAGCTGACGCCCAATATGACGACCGCCAGATGTGCCAGCCGTTTTCCAATGATTCGTTTCATAGGATCTCCCTTGCTTTTGCAAGTGCAGGGTGGACGCCGGGGAGGCGGCGTCCACCCTGTATCACTTGTGGGATCGTTACGCCGTGATATCGGTGGCGGCGTTGATGTAGTAAAAGTCAAAGGGGCAGTTTTCCGAGACATTGCTGACGCCCTTGCGCATCACCGTGGTCTTGTTGAACAGCCCCACATAGCCGAAGGCGTTGTCGTCGATGGCCAGCTGCACGATCCGGTTGGCCAGCGCGGAGCGCTGCTCCTCGTCGGTCTCGTACCGGAGCTGCTGGATCAGCTGCTGACACTCGGCACTGTCAAAGCCGCCTACATCGAAGTAGCCGCCCTTGCGCAGGGTGCTGTCGATGAAGTAGTAGGGGTCGCCGTTCTTGTCAGCGATCATGCAGTACAGGGCGATATCGAAGTCCCGGTCAGCGATATAGGTGGCGTCGGGATCCTCCTGACAGTTGAAGGTGACGGTGATGCCGACGGCCTTCAGCTGCTCCTGCATCAGCACGGCGATGCTGTCAAGAGACCGGGCGGCGTAATAGGCCACCGTCAGCGTCAGGGGCTGGCCGTCCTTTTCATAGAGGCCGTCGCCGTTCAGGGTATAGCCGTCCTGCTCCAGCAAGGCTTTGGCTTTTTCCGCGTCCGGCGCGGGCTTCGTCACCTTGCCGTAGGCGGCGGAGGTGCTGAAGGGCCCCACGGCGGGGGAGACGGTGCCGCCCAGATACGCGGCCATGGCTTCGCAGTCCACCGTCAGGTTAACGGCGGCCCGGACGGCGTCGTCCATAGTGGTTTCGTTGAGGATGTAGAACTGCAAACGGGTGGCGGGGATGTCCACCAGCTGATAGTTGTCGGGGTCAGACAGAAAGATCTCCCGCGCCGCGGCGGTGACACTGGTATAGGTGTCGATCTCGCCGTTCTGCATGGCCATCAGCTTCGGTTCATCCTCCTGCATGTAGTAGAAGACCGCGCCGTCCAGCTTCACTTCGCCGCCCCAATAGCTTTCATTGCGGGTGACCTCCACAGTACCCTCCGGCTGGAAGGACTTGATGATGAAGGGGCCGGTGCTCACGGGGGCGTTGTCCAGATCGGCGGAGCCGTCCAGATCCATGATGGCCAGTTCGGGGCTTGCCAGATCGTTGAGCATGGTGGGATAGACCTCCGGCGTGGTGATGGTCAGCGTCCTCTCATCCACGGCGGCCATGTCGTACTCCGCCAGATAGGCGAAGCGGCTGTTGACCTCCGCCGCCCGTTGCAGGTTGCGTACCGCCATCTCCGCCGTCACGGCCTTGCCGTTGGAGAAGCATACACCGTCCTTCAGCGTTACCGTCCAGGTAAGGCCATCCTCACCGGCTTCGGCCTTTTCGGCCAGCAGCGGCTGAATGGCGCTGTTTTCGTCGATACGGAACAGCGTCTCCGTAATGCCGTAGTTGGAGGTATACCAGCCGTAATACTCCTTGTGGGCGTCCAGGCTGGGATAGGCGAAGCTCGCCGCCAGCCGCAGGATCTTCTGCCCGTTTTTCGTGTCGTTATCGGGTGTCGTGCCGCAGGCGGCAAGGCTCAGCAGCATCAGCGCCGCCAGCGCCAGCGCGGCCAGTCGTTTTTTCATAAGCAGTTCCTCTTATTTCGTGGCCCAGACCATAAAGCCGGGGGTCGAGGCGTAGTTGATCTTCTCCTCCGGGTTCCACAGCCGCTTGCCCACAGAGGTGTCGGCGTTCACGGCGGAAAAGCCCAGCGCGTTCAGGGTGTCCATGTCCCACTGGGGACGGCGCAGGCGACCCATGGGCAACATCCGGGAGATGCCCTCCATCATGTCCGCCTCGGCGTAGGCCTCGTGATCCTCCACACCTGCCAGCCGGGCGTTGGCCCGGTCACGCTGATACTCCTGCTGCTTGTCCTCGTTGAAAAGGTAGGCGTACCAGTTGGCGTCAAAGTTCACCAGCGCGCCGCCGGGCCGCAGCACACGCATCCACTCCCGGTAGGCCCCCGCCGGATCGGGCAGGTTCCATGTGAGGTTGCGGGTGACGATGGCATCAAAGCTGCCGTCGGCAAAGGCCAGCTTCTGTGCGTCCATCCGGGCGAAGCGGATCTTGTCCGCCAGCGCGCCGGCATTGCGCTTTGCCTCCCGCAGCATCCCCTCGGAGTAGTCCACGGCGGTGACCTCATAGCCCCGGCGGGCCAGAATGATGGCGTAAAAGCCCGGCCCGGTGCCGATGTCCAGCACCCGCAGCGGGCGGTCGCCGCCGTCGGGGAAGTGGGAGATCAGTTCGTCGGCCCACACCTGATCCCAGCCGTCCGCCAGGTTCTTCTTGATCACGTCCGTATAGGAGGGGGCGCGGCGCGTCCAGTATTGGCCGATGGAGTGAAGCAGCTCTGCCATATGCGGTTACCTCCGCTGTCATTTTCGATGGTATCATTATACGAGAGCCGAAAACCGTCCGCAAGCCGGGTGGGGGGATACTTTTTCCCCTTTGCGGCAAAAAAATCACCCCGCCTTTACCGATACTTTACAACAGCGGGAAAGTGCGATAGAATGGGGAAAACGTGAATTTCGGAGGCGCTCCATGACCGTGACCGTGCCACTGCCTGCGGGCAGCTACTGTGTTCATATCCAGCCCGGCCTGCTGCGGCAGACCGGGGCGCTGCTGTCCGCGCTGCCCTGCCGCCGCTGGGCGGTGATGGCGGATGATACAGTGGCGGCGCTGTACGGCGGCGCGGTGCTGGACAGCCTGCGTGACGCGGGCCTGACCGACGAGTTGCTGACCTTCCCGGCGGGGGAGGAACACAAGACGCCGGAGACGTGGCTCGCCCTTTGCCGCCAGCTGGCGCAGCGGGGCTTTACCCGCGCCGACGGCGTGCTGGCGCTGGGCGGCGGCGTTACCGGCGATCTGGCGGGCTTTGCCGCCGCCTGCTATCAGCGGGGCATGACGCTGGTGCAGATCCCCACCACCCTGCTGGCCCAGGTGGACAGCGCCGTGGGCGGCAAGACGGCGGTGGATCTTCCGGAGGGGAAGAACCAGCTGGGGGCCTTCTATCAGCCATCGCTGGTAATCGTCGATCCGGACTGTCTTGCCACGCTGCCGGAGCGCCAGCTGCGCAGCGGTATGGCGGAGGTCATCAAATACGGTTTCATCCGTGATGCCGCGCTGCTGGATCTGCTGGAGAGCGACGCGCCGGAATGGACGGACATCATCGCCCAGTGCCTGCGGGTAAAGGCGGCGCTGGTGGCCGCCGACGAGCGGGATACCGGCGCGCGCCGCCTGCTGAACTTCGGCCATACCTTCGGCCATGCCTATGAGGCGGCGGGCGGCTATGGGGCCTATACCCACGGCGAGGCGGTGGCCGCCGGTATGGCGGCCATGCTGCGCTGGCAGCTGCGCCGGGGCGACGAGGTGACGGCGGCCTATCACCGCCTGCTGGCGCTGCTGGAGCGCTGGCAGCTACCTGCATCTTTGCCGGTGGCGGCGGAGGAGCTGGCAGGCTATATGAAACAGGACAAGAAGCGGGAAGGGGAGACCCTTCACGCCGTATTGCTGCGCTCGGCGGGTGATGCCTGTGTGGAGGACGTACCCCTTGCCGCGTTGCTGGAGGCGGTACGATGACCCGGCGGCTGTATCCCGCCCGCCTGATGGGCACGGTCACCGCGCCGCCCAGCAAAAGCGCGTGGCACCGGGCGCTGATCTGCCGCTTTCTGGCGGGACAGCCCCTGCCGGAGCAGGTATCCGGCGACGATGTGAGGCATACGCTGGTGGGGCTGCGGGCGCTGCAAAGCGGCGCGCCGCTGATCGACTGCGGCGACTCCGGTTCCACGCTGCGGTTTCTGCTGCCGCTGGCCATGGCGCTGGGGCGGAAGGACGCGACCTTTACAGGCAGCTCCCGGCTGCTGGAGCGGCCCCTGTCCGCGCCCTATCCGGTGAAGCGGACGGAGCAGGGCTATCGCGCCGCCGCGCCGCTGACGCCGGGGCGGTATGCCCTGCGGGGGGATGAGACCTCCCAGACCGTCAGCGGCCTTCTGATGGCGCTGCCGCTGCTGGACGCGCCGTCACAGCTGGTGCTGACCACGCCGCTGGTGTCCCGGCCCTATGTGGACATGACGCTGGATGCCCTGCGCTGCCACGGTGTGACCGTGAAGGAAACGGTGGACGGCTGGCGCATCCCCGCGCCCCAGACCTTCCGACCCAATGACGGCCCCATCGAGGGGGACTGGTCGGCGGCGGGCTGGTGGCTGACGGTCGATGCCCTGCAAGGGGGCGGCGTCACGGTGGAGGGCCTTTCGCCCCGGAGCCGCCAGAGCGACCGGGCTATTATGCATTATTTACAGCGCCTGCCGGAGACGGTGGACGTATCGCAGACGCCGGATCTGCTGCCGACGCTGGCGCTGCTGGCGGCCATGACGCCCCAGACCACCCGCTTCACCGGCGGCGCGTTCCTACGCCACAAGGAGAGCGACCGGCTCCATACCACCGCCGCCGTGCTGTCGGCGCTGGGCGCGGAGGTGCGGGAGCAGCCGGACGGCCTGACTGTCACCGGCGGGACGCCGCTGCGGGGCGGCGTGACGGTGGATGCCTTCGGGGATCACCGCATTGCCATGCTGTGCGCCTGCGGGGCGCTGTTCTGCGCCCGGCCGGTGACGTTGCTCGGTGGGGACTGCGTGTCGAAATCCTATGAGGATTTCTGGCGGGATTATGCCGCGCTGGGCGGAAAAGTGGAAGAATCAACGTAAAAGTGGAGGATAGATCATGTTGGACTATACGCTGTTCGGGGAATCCCACGGCCCTGTGGTGGGCGTGCTGCTGCGGCATGTCCCGGCGGGCCTTCCGGTGGACGGACTGCAAATGGAGCGGGAGCTGCTGCGCCGAAGCCCCAACGGCCAACTGTCCACCGCCCGGCGGGAGACGGATCAGGTGCAGTTTCTCTCCGGCGTGTTTCAGGGGTACACCACCGGCATGCCGCTGGTGATGGTGATCCCCAACCGGGATGTCCGCAGCGAGGATTATGACGCCCTGCGCACAGTGGCCCGGCCCGGCCACGCGGATTATACCGCTCATGTAAAGGCCAAAGGCTTTCGGGACTACCGGGGCGGCGGCCACTTCTCCGGACGGCTCACCGCGCCGCTGGTGGCGGCGGGCAGCATCGCGAAAACGGCGCTGTCGGCCCGTGGCGTTACAATAGCGGCCCATATTGTGGACGAGGAGGATCTGCGCCGCCGCGCCGCCGAAGCCAAGGCGGAGGGCGACAGCGTGGGCGGACAGATCGCCTGCGTTGTTACCGGACTTCCGGCGGGCATCGGCGGCCCCGACTGGCGGGAGGCGGTGGAGAGTGAGATCGCCCGCCATGTGTTCGCCATTCCCGCCGTCAAGGCAGTGGGCTTCGGTGAAGGGGAGGGCTTTGCCGCCCTGCGGGGCAGTCAGGCCAACGATCCCCTGCGTACCGACGGGAAAGCCGTGTGGACGGAGACCAACCATAACGGCGGTATCAACGGCGGCATCACCAACGGCATGCCGGTGACTTTTACCGTCACCTTCAAGCCGACGCCCACCATTGCCAAGGAACAGAACACCGTGGACATGGTCAGGATGACGAATGTAACGCTGTCCGCCGCGGGACGGCACGACAGCTGCATCGTCCTGCGGGCGGCTCCCATCGTGGAGGCCGCCGCCGCGCTGGCCATCTGCCAGCTGTGGCAGGAGGAACCGGCGGAGGGCCTGACGGGCTGCCGTCAGGAGATCGACAGGATCGACGGGGAGATCGTTCAGCTGCTGACGGAGCGGTTCCTAGTAGGGCAGAAGATCGGAAAGATCAAGCGGGAAAACGGCCAGCCGATCCGTGATCCGGAACGGGAAAAGCAGGTGCTGCAAAGCCGGGGCGACATGTCGCCCGCCTACCGCGACGCCATTGAGGCGGTGTTCACGGCCATCATGGCCCAGACCCGCGAGGTGGAGCAATGAAGCGGAAGCTGATCCTCATCGGCCTGCCCGGCAGCGGAAAGACCACCGTGGGCGGCCTGTTGGCGGAGCGGCTGGGCCTGCCCTTTGCTGACTGTGACGATCTGATCCAGCAGGCGGCGGGCATGACCATCCCGGCCATCTTCGCGGAAAAGGGCGAGCCGTGGTTCCGGGCGCTGGAGTGCCGCCTGCTGGCGGAGCTGTGTGCCGGGCCGCGGCAGGTGATCGCCACCGGTGGGGGAGCCGTTGTGGCGGAGGAAAACCGGAAATTATTGAAAAAATCGGGATTTGTGGTATTTTTGGATCGTGATATCCGCGATATCGACCTGTGCGTGGGCAATCGGGAGCGGCCGCTGCTGCGGACACATACGCTGGCGCAGCTGGCGGAGCAGCGGAGAGACTGGTATCTGGACTGTGCCGACGCGGCGGTGTGTGACGGCACGGCGGAGCAGCTGGCGGAGCAGATCGCGGAACTGTGGAGGAAATATGAAGCTTTTGATCATCAACGGCCCCAACCTGAACCTGTTGGGGAAGCGGGAACCGGATATTTACGGCCATGAGACCTATGGCGACCTGTGCCGCAGGATCGCGGACTACGCCAAGATTCGCGGCCACCAGGTGCGGTTCGTGCAGTCCAATCACGAGGGGGCGCTGATCGACGCCATCCAGCTGGCAGGGGAGGACGGCACTCAAGGCATCGTCATCAACCCCGGCGCCTACGCCCATTACAGCTATGCCCTCCATGACGCGCTGCGCTCGGTGGACGTACCGGCGGTAGAGGTGCATATCAGCGACATCAGCGCCCGTGAGCCGTGGCGGCATATGTCGGTGACGGCTCCGGCCTGCGTGAAAACCATTGCCGGACTGGGCTTTGACGGCTATCTGCGGGCCATGGATGTGCTGGAGGGTAAGGAATGAGCGTGGAGATGAAGCAGCGAAAGGCGCCGGATTGGGCGGTGCTTTTCCCGGTGGCGGGCTTTACCATCTGGGGCTTCAGCCTGCTGCTGACCCGTGTGGGCCAGCGGTACGCCAGCCCCATGGTGCTGCTGAGTGTCCGGTTCCTGCTGGCATTTGTGCTGCTGAATGTGCCGCTGCTGCTGGGGAAGGAGAAGCCCCGCCTGCGGGGCAAGAAGCTGCGGCCGCTGCTGACGCTGGGCATATTGGAGCCGCTGTGCTTCGTGTTTGAGAGCTATGCCATCTACTTCACCAACGCGACGGTCACCGGCGTGGTGTCGGCCCTGTCGCCCATCGTGGCCATGGTGCTGGCGGCGCTGCTGCTGCGGGAATATCCCACCCGGCGGCAGGCGCTGTTTTCACTGCTTCCGGTGGCGGGCATGGTGCTGCTGGCGGCGGCGGGAAAGGAGATCGGCGTGGTGACGTGGATCGGCGTGCCGTTCCTGCTGGGCTACAGTGCCTGCACCGGCTATTTCAAGGTGGCCAACCGTACCGCGGCGGAGTTTTCGCCCTACGAGCGCACCTATATGCTGCTGCTGAGCTGCTCGGTGTTCTTTACGGGCGCGGCATTGGTGGAATGTAAGGGCGATCTGAGCGCCTATGCCCAGCCGCTGCATCAGCCGCTGTTCGTTGCTGTGGTGCTGCTGCTGAGCGTGTTTTGCTCCATCGCCGCCAACATGCTGGTGAACTATGGCGCGGGGCGCATCAGTGTCACCAAGATGTCGGCCATCGGAAACATCAACACAGTGGTCTCCGCCTTTGCCGGTGTGGTGTTCCTGCGGGAGCCCTTCACATGGGTGATGCTGCTGGGCGCGGTGCTGGTGCTGGTGGGCGTGCGGGAAGTGACGAAACAGGGGGCGTGAGAATATGTTCAGACTTTGTGTGATCGGAGATCCGGTGGCCCACAGTCTGTCGCCGGCCATCCATACGGCGCTGCTGCGGCAGCGGGGACTGGCGGGCAGCTATGAGACGGTGACCGTCCGGGAGGGGGAGTTGGCCGCCTTCGTGGAAAAGGCCCGGCAGGGCGCCTACGACGGCTTCAATGTGACCATGCCCCATAAGCAGGCCATCGTGACGCTGCTGGACGCGGTGGAGGAGGACGCGGCGGCCATGAACGCCGTGAATACCGCGGTGGTGCGGCAGGGCCGTGCCACCGGCTACAATACCGACGGGCCGGGCTTCGTGGCGTCGCTGCCGTTTCCGGCGGCGGGAAAGCGGGTGCTGGTGCTGGGCAGCGGCGGCGCGGCCTCCGCGGTGAGCCGGGCGCTGGCGCGTTCCGGCGCGGCGGTGAGCATCTGCTGCCGCCATCCGCAAAAAACAGCGGGCTGGGATGTGGATGCTCACCTGTGGCGGGAGCTGCCTGTACTGGCAGCGGAGTGCGACCTGCTGGTGAACGCCACGCCCCTGGGCATGACGGGGAAGGAGGAATTCGCGGACTTCCGCTTTCTGGAGGGCTGCCGGGGCTGGGTCTACGATCTGGTGTACCAGCCCCGTGAGACGGCGCTGCTGGCGGCGGCGCGGCAGCGGGGACTGCCGGTCATCGGCGGACTGGCGCTGCTCCACGCACAGGCGGAGCTGGCCTTTGAATTGTTTATAAAATAAGGAACGGCTGACAGCGGAGGGCTGTCAGCCGTTTTTCGTTATATGCTTTCCTCCCGCAGGCGGAGCGTCAGGTGAGAGAGGGCAAGCATCAGCGTCTCATAATGCAGATAGTCCAGTGTGTTCCGATCCACCAGCACCTGCATGCTGGCGGGGAAGTCTTCGTCTGCCTCCCAGAACCGCAGGATCAGCGGCAGGAAGGGGAACAGCGCCAGCTGATAGGCCACGTCCCCCTTGGGCTGGGGTATCCCGTGGAGCCGTCGGCAGGCGCGTGCCAGCGCGGCGGCGTCTCCGGCGAACTGGGCGCAGGAGTTTTTGAAGAAGTCGCCGTCCTTGGCCAGCGTGCCGCCCTGAATGGAACACAGACTGGCCACGTTGACCCATTCGTGGGACAGATGGCACAGGGGCTTGGAATCACACAGTACATCGTAAATGGACATGGCTTCGTTATAGCTGGCAATGCGGGCGGCATCCGCGGCCCAGGTCACCGCACCGGTTTTGCGATCAACGCGGTAATCGCGGCCGATGAAAGTGATGTAAAGGACTTCCTCGTCGTGGGCAAGGTCAAATTTGCGGATCATCTGTGCCTGATCGTACCGCAGAAAGGCCGCCGCCGTAGCGTCACGAGCCTTGTCATAGTTGGATAGGGATGTCATGGGGCACCTCCTGATAGTTGGTGAGACTATCATAACATAGGGAAGGGGCGGGTGCAAGGGAAAGCGGGCAACGGGGAAATCACCGAAGCGCCGCCAGTGGCAGATAAAGCGAGGTGATTTCAAGGAAGTGTCCCAATGGCCGAGCCCGAATGGGGACGGGCATTGGCTGACACGACGAGGGCAAGAAGCGGCGCAGCGCCGCGCAAAAGAAAGTGCAGCGCAGATTAAGATGGATGCTACAGCGGCATAGCCGCTGAGATCGACACTAAAAATATGCCACCGGCATATTTTCTTAATGTGTCGACGCCACGCAAAAACTCACACACAACAAGGCCGCGGAGCGTGAACTCCGCGGCCTTGCCGGCGATACCCGATGTTTGCTTCCCTCTGCCGTCAGCGGCAGTTGGTGTTGTCCTTCGCGTTCTTGTTGTTCTTGGTATTCTGGGTGTTCTGGGTATTGTTCTGGGTGTTCTGTGCATCCTTGGTGTTCTTGCAATTCTTGTTTTCCATGAATTTGCACCTCCTTTATTTGTGCAAGCCTAGCATTTCCCGCGAAAACGCCGCCTATGCATGGAAAAAATAAAAAATCACCGTAAATTTCTGTTGACAAACCAGAAGGGAACAGGTATAATACTTCTGCAAAACAAAGAAGGTCGGTGCATCCGCCTCACCTCCCGCCGCAGGCAAAGAGGTCA
>CAVHKA010000031.1:0-14132 GCA_963636325.1 Agathobacter sp.
GACCCGCATCCGCGCCGCGCTGGTGTGCGAGGAGAGCCTGCACGAGGTGGCCCAGAGTCTGCATCTGGGCGACTTCCTGCTGCTGGGCAAGGGCGAGGAGAGCGGCGGCGGCCGCCGCCGTCCGTCCATTCTGGCGGACGCGGTGGAGGCGGTGCTGGCCGCGGTGTATCTGGACGGCGGCATCGACAAGGTGCGCTCGCTGATCCACCGCATCCTGCTGGAAAAGGAGCAGGAGCAGGTGGTGGAGAGCCGCCGCCGGGACTGCAAGACGGAATTGCAGGAGCTGGTGCAGCGCAAGCCCAATCAGGTGCTGCACTATGAACCGGTGTCCGAGAGCGGCCCGGATCACGCCAAGGTGTTCGCCGTGGCGGTGACGCTGAACGGTCAGGTCATCGGCCTTGGCTCCGGCCACAGCAAGAAGGAGGCGGAGCAGTCCGCCGCCCGCGCCGCGCTGGAGCAGATGAAGTAAGATAAAGCTGGAAAGGCTGCTTTTCGTAGGGGGCGGCGTCCCCGACGCCCCGTCGTATACTACTTGCAAAAGTGCCGTAGGGCGGCCTGCCCTCAGGCCGCCGTTCGGAGACGTTATTGTTTATCGTGCGGCGGGGTGAGGGCACCCCGCCCTACAACGCAAGCGGAAAGACCTTTGCAAAATTTTAGACCTCGCCCTGACGCGTCGCGTCAGGGCGGCTTTTTATCTCTGCCAAAAATTTCCCGTGGGTTTTGGGCGAAAATGGTGTAGTATAGAGTAGAGACACATCCGGAGGGGAGGGGATACGGTTGGACGAGCGCGCGCTGATGACGAAGATCGCGGGCGGCGACGAGGCCGCGCTACATGCGCTTCTGCGGCAATACGGGCCGCTGATCCGGTATATCCTGCGGCCCATCCTGACGGATGAGCGGGATCGGGAGGAGTGCTATGCCGATATCTCCCTGAAGATCTGGCAGACGGCGGACAGCTTCGACGGCGAAAAGGGCACATTGAAAGCGTGGCTGACGGTGCTGAGCCGCAACGCCGCACTGAACCGCGCCCGCCGTACCCGGACGGACGCCCCGCTGGAGGAGACCGTGCCCCACACCGGCGGCAGCGCCGAGGAGGAGCTGCTGCGCCGGGAGCGCCAGCAACGGCTGCAAGCCGCCATCGCGGGCCTGCTGCCGGAGGATCGGAGCCTGTTCTATCGAAAATACTACTACTGCCAGTCCACCGCCCAGATGGCCGCCGAGCTGTGCCTGACGGAACGGGCGGTGGAGGGGCGGCTGTACCGCCTGCGGCAAAGGCTGCGGCAGCTGTTGGGAGGTGACTTCTGTGAGTGACGATCTGCGTTTTGATCAGCTGCTGCGGGAGGATGCCACCGCCCTGCCTCCGTCCCTGGCGGTGGTGAACCCGTGGCGGGAAGCCATGGCTTTGGTGCTGTGGGGCATGGGCCTGACCACCATCACCGTGGGCTTCCTGTATCTGGATATGATCCTGCCCGCCCTGGGAGGTATCCTGATGGTGCTGGGCTTCCGCACCCTGCGGAGGGAGAACCGGGCGCTGCAATGGTGCTGGCGGCTGTCCATCGTCATGGCCGTGGCGCGGAGCATATCCTTTGTGTTGGCGGCCCTGCCGGTGGATACAGGGAATACCATCGCTTATTTGATGGCGGCGCTGATCATAGTACTGTCCCTGTGTCTGTGGCGGGGCATGGTGGGTGTGTCCCGGGCCGCAGGCGCGGAAAAGCCCGCCGCCCCTGCCGCCGGTGCGCTGGTGATCTACTATGTCGTGATGTGCGTGCTGGCGTTTATCAGTCTGGAGGGCTGGCTGGCGGTGCTGCCGGTATTGATCGTGTATGTCGTGATCCTGCGGAATCTGATGAAGCTGTCCCGCTCCCTGTCTGACACGGGCTACGTCATCCATGCCGCGCCGGTGCGCCTGCCCTCGGCGGCAGTGCTGTGGGGCTACTTGGGGCTGACGCTGGCGGCGGTGCTGCTGGCCATGTTCTTGGGCCAGCGATATCCCATGAACTGGCAGGCGCGTGACGACGCGCCCCAGGACGAGACTATCCGGGCGGAACTGCTGGACTTGGGCTTTCCGGAAAAGGTGCTGGACGACCTGACGGCGGAGGAAGTGGCCCACATGTCCGGCGCGGTGAGGGTGTATACGGAGACAGAGCCTCTGTATGAGAGGGATATCTACCGCGAGGTCACCACATCGGTGTGGAATGAGGATACTCCGCCCCGCTGGGAGTATAGCAGTGCGGAAAAGCAGCCGGACGGCAGCTACCGCTATACCTATCGGGTGTACGACATTTATGAGAACGCTGTGACCCATGTGGTGGTGCTGGTGGAGGAAGCGGGCAGACAGCGGGCAGTCGTGCTGCACTATGCGGCGATCGACCGGCCGTCCGGAGACTGCCTTGCGGAGGGTATGGAGATCTGGCCTGTGTGGCAGGGCAACGAGGAGTCGTGGAGCCCCGGCGGATGGAACAGCGGCCGCCTGCTGTGCGAGAAGGACGGCCAGTCCTATGCGGCGGACTTCTACTCGGTGGAGAGCGGCAGCTATGAGGCCACTAGCATCTTCGGCACCACGCAGAACACCGGCATTATCGCGGAGTGGTCGTGGATGCGCCGCGGCGAGAACACACGGGCCTATCTCCTGTACGATGCCGAAATGCTGACACCGGAGCTGCCGTCGCTGTATAGCTGGTGCAACTACGTCCGGCAGACGAAGCCGGTCTATCCCTTTCGGGACGCACTGACACTGTGGCATGAGTGGAGAACGGACGGCTGCTGTGACAAGTGGCAGACATGTATACAGATCTGGCCGCCTATGGAGGAAGAAACCGAATAGCACAAAAGAGACGGCGTAAGCCGTCTCTTTTTGAATTTGTTAAAAAAGCCTGTCATTGCGAGCCAGTCTGCAGACTGGCGTGGCAATCCGTTTCTGAAGCCTCCCTCTGTGAGGGAGGTGGCATGACCGTAGGTCATGACGGAGGGAGAGAACAAAAATCTCAGATTCTCTCCCCCTGTCACCTTCGGTGACACCTCCCTTTACACAAGGGAGGCTTTGGAGCTTCTAAAACGATGCGATAAATAACAGTGGCATTTTTTTCATAGATATGGTATACTATATTTGATATCTTCTGCAATAACCGATAACAAATAGTAATTTCCATACCGGATATGACAAGAAGTATTCGGATATGACATGAGGTGACTCTATGACATATTTTTCTTCCTTCCTGCTGGGCCTGGTACAGGGCATCGCGGAATTTCTGCCCATCTCCAGCTCCGGCCATCTGGCCATTGCCCAGAATCTGCTGAACATCAAAGCCGAGGTGCCGGAGTTCTTCGATGTGCTGCTGCATCTGGGCACGCTGGTGGCGGTGTTCGTGGCCTATTGGCGCGACATCTGCGACATGGTGATGGAGCTGATCCATGGCGTCAGCGATCTGGCCCACGGCACCACCCCCAAACAGGTGCCGCCTGCCCGGCGGCTGATCCTGCTGATCATCATCGGAACCCTGCCGCTGTTCGCCGTCCTGCCCATCCATAAGAAGGTGCAGGCCCTCAGCAATAACATGATCTTCATCGGCGCGGCGCTGGTGGTAACGGGCTTTTTGCTGTTCGCCTGCGATCTGGTGCGCAAGGGCCGCAAGACCGAGCGCAATGCCACAGTAGTGGATGTACTGGTGGTGGGCGTAGGGCAGGCCATCGCCACTATGCCCGGCATCTCCCGCTCCGGTATGACCATCACCGCCGGCTGCTTCGTGGGCTTCGAGCGGAAGTTCGCCGTGCGCTTCTCCTTCCTGCTGTCCATCCCGGCGGTGCTGGGCGCCAATATCCTCAGCCTGAAGGACGCCATCGAGGTCGGGATCAACTGGGCGGAGGTGCCCATGTACCTGGTGGGTGTGATCACCGCCGCGGTGGTGGGCTACGCCTGCATCCGTCTGCTGCGCATGGTGGCCGAGAAGGGCCGCTTCGGCGCGTTTGCGTATTACTGCTGGGCGGCGGGCCTGCTGACGCTGCTGCTCAATGCCATCAAGTGAGGTAAGCTATGGCGAATACACCTAAGAAAAAAACGACTTCCTCCGCAAAAAGCGGCGGCAAGGGGAACGGCAAGCGCCGCGGCGCGCCGCCTCCCGCCTATAACGCCCAGGCCCGCCTGATCGGTGGCGTGGTGTGCCTGCTGCTGGCGCTGTGCGTGCTGGTGACGTACTTCAATGTGGACGCCATTTTTCTGACGTTCCTGGCCAACATTCTCAAGGGCTGCTTCGGCTATGGCTACTGGCTGGCGGCCCCGGCACTGCTGTACGCCGGTATCGTGCTGGTGGATCACAAGGGCCGTCCGGTAAAGCTGCGGCTGGTCTGCACGCTGCTGCTGCCGGTGCTGGTGGGCATGGCGCTGCATCTGCTGCTGGCTAGGGGCACCTATGGATTCACGCTGGAGCACATCAAGCCCATGTGGAAGGACGGCCAGTCGCTGCTGTGCGGCGGCGTCATTTCCGGTTCTCTGGCGGTGGGCATGGAGGCCCTTCTCAGCCGCGTGGTGTCGTTGATCCTGACCATTCTGTTGACGGTGCTGGCGGTGCTGGGCGCTTTGCAGGTAAAGCCTGCCGAGTTGATCGCCGAGATGAAGCGCCGGGCCGAGGAGCGCGCCCAGTGGGAGGATGAGGACGATTATTATGATGAAGAACCGGCTCCCGCAAAGCCTGTAAAGGCGGAGACCGTTACACCTCCCCCTCGCAAAAAACGGCCCAATATCGACATCCCGCTGGACGACGAGACGGCGGAGCCCAGCCGCGAGGCTGCGGCGCTGAAGTCTCCCGGCGGCAGTCTGTTCCGGGGCCGCTCCGGTGACGTCAAGACGCCGGCGGAGCTGCTGGATCCCACGCTGGCCGCTGCGGCAGCCCCTGCGGTTGAGCCTGCCACCCCGGCGCAGGAGCCGGACAAGCCTGCCGAGCCTGTCCCGGCTCCGGTCAAGGAGCCGCTGACGGAGAAGCAGCGGAAGGAGGCCGTCCGTGCGGAGGTGGAGTCCGCCACCGCCGAGGTCAGCGAGGCCATCGAGAAGGAGCTGGCAGAGGGAGAGGAGGCCTACCGCTATCCGCCCATCACGCTGCTGGACGAGAACACCGACGACAACCATCAGGAGGTGGGCGCGGAGCTGCGGCTGAATTCCCAGCGGCTGGCGTCGGCCCTGGCCTCCTTCGGCGTGGACGCCCATCCCGGCGAGGTGGTCCACGGCCCCAGCGTCACCCGCTATGAGTTCACCCTGGATCAGGGCGTGAAGCTCAGCAAGCTTACCAACCTCAGCGACGATATCGCCCTGGCGCTGGGCGCCACCGGCGTGCGCATCGCGCCCATCCCCGGCAAGATCTCCGCCGTGGGCATCGAGGTGCCCAACAAGGCGGTCACCGCCGTCCGTATCCGCGATGTGATCGAGAGCCGGGAGTTCACCAACCATCCCAGCACCGTGGCCTTCGCCGTGGGCAAGGACATCGGCGGCAGCGCCATCGTGGGCAACATCGCCCGCCTGCCCCATGTGCTGATCGCCGGTACCACCGGCTCCGGTAAGTCCGTGTGTACCAATTCGCTGATCGTCAGCCTGCTGTATAAATCCACCCCCGATGAGGTGCGCTTCATCATGGTGGACCCCAAGATGGTGGAGCTGGCCCCCTATAACGGCATTCCCCATCTGCTGATCCCCGTGGTCACCGACCCCAAGAAGGCCGCGGGCGCCCTCCAGTGGGCGGTGTACGAGATGATGAAGCGGTATAAGATGTTCTCTGAGCGGGGCGTGAAGGACCTTGCGGGCTTCAACGCCCTGTGCGAGAGCGACCCTGAGCTGAAAAAGCTGCCCACCGTGGTGGTGGTCATCGACGAGCTGGCCGATCTGATGCTGGTGGCCGCCAAGGAGGTGGAGGAATCCATCTGCCGCGTGGCCCAGATGGGCCGTGCCGCCGGTATGCACCTGGTCATTGCCACCCAGCGTCCCTCTTCGGACGTTATTACCGGCCTGATGAAGGCCAATATCCCCAGCCGTATCGCCTTTGCCGTGGCATCGTCGCTGGAGTCCCGCATCATTCTGGATACCACCGGCGCGGAAAAGCTGGTGGGTAAAGGCGATATGCTTTACTTCCCGCTGGGCAACCAGAAGCCCACCCGTGTGCAGGGCTGCTTCATCACCCCCGAGGAGATCGAGCGTGTGGTGAACTTCGTCAAGGAGAGCGGCACCGCCGACTACTCCGACGAGGTCATGGAGAAGATCGAGGAGGTCATGAAGCAGAGCGACAAGGGCGGCGGCAAGTCCTCCGGCGGCAGTGCGCCCGCCGCTGACGAGGACGAGGGCTGCGACGAGCTGCTGGGCGCGGCGGTGGAGGTCATTCTGGAAACGGGACAGGCCAGCGTGTCCATGCTGCAGCGGCGCCTGAAGCTGGGCTATTCCCGCGCCGCCCGTCTGGTGGATCAGATGGAGGAGCGGGGCATCGTCGGCCCCTTCGAGGGCAGCAAGCCCCGGCAGCTGCTGATCACCAGGGAGCAGTGGCAGGAACTGAAGATGAAGGGCAGCTATTCCGCCAAAGAACCGGAGCCGGAAAGCCATCCCGACCCCTACGGCAGCATCAGCGACGTGTTCAACAGCCACGACGCGTTAGATTAAAAAATGTGCACCCCACATGGGGTGCACATTTTTTAAACAGAGAAGAGATAATAGTGAAGAGTGAAAAGTTGAGGTATGCCGCCTGCGGCGGCATGATTAAAAATAGCGGTTAGGAATCCACTCTTGGTATGTCATTGCGAGGAGCGAAGCGACGTGGCAATCCGTTCTTTTAGGGATACGGAGATTCCCACGCCAGTGTGAGCACTGGCTCGGAATGACAGATGGTTAAATAAAGAATTTCCGGTGCAGGGATTGGCGCAGGGGCTTGCAGCCGGCTACCACCAGCAGCATGCCGCCCAGAATGACGCCGGCGGCCAGCGGGTATAGGGACCAGAAGAAGGTCTCGTGCAGCTGGAAGGTCAGGTTAATGAGAAATTCGATCAGCACCGCAAGTCCGCCGGAGAGGATCAGCCCGCCGCCCACCACATACAGGTGGCCGCCCGGCAGGTACCGCAGCAGCGTCACCATGGCCGTCACCAGCAGACCGATGGCCCCGGTGACCGGGAAGGCGAAGGAGAGGAACCAGTGTCCCCCGGTGGCGAAGTTGATATACAGCAAGAAAAGGCCGATAGCCACGAAGTCGATGGGAACGAAGATCACCGGATTGGGGCGGCGGAACCACAGCGGCAGCGCCACAAGGATATACAGCAGCGCCACGCCGCCGGAGGCATACCCCGACCAGACGATGGAGCCGTTGATCCGCCAGTCGCACAGGATAAACAGGATGGCGGGCAGCAGCGCCAGCACCGTCAGGATAAACAGCACGCCGGAGCGGCTGACCTCCTCGTTATGGGGCCGGGGATCCGGCGGATAGGGCGGCTCGCCCTGAGGCTGGGGCAGGTCGGGATGAAACACGCGGGTGCCGCACAGGGGACAGACCTTTTCACTGTCCGCCAGCTTCACGCCGCACTTGATACAATACATAAAAGGCTCCTTTCCCGCGCCTTGTCAGCGCTGATTGCTCTCTGCCGTGACGCTCAGGCCCAGCCGGTGGAGCACCTGATAGAACCGCAGCTCCAGCTCCGGTTCGCGGATGCTGCGGATGCAGTTGATATACACCGTGTCGTTCCAGGTCAGAACGCCGCAGTCATGGGGCGCCTTGGCCTGTACGCCGATGATGAAATCCATCCGGGCCACATAGGGGGCCATGACCTCCGGCAGACGCACCACGCCCAGGTTGGACAGGCACAGGCAGGATTTACACTCGCCCACCGTGTCGAACACGGCCTTCATGGCCAGATTCTTGATGAACAGCGGCATGACCCGCAGAACGGGCGACTTCTCGCTGGCCACGTTGGCGGCGAACTTGGCCCGCATGGTCTGGGGATTGTTTTCCAGCCCCATCCGGTGGTGGACAGCGGCGCAGATCTCCTCGAAGGTATAGTCACCCATGCGGGGGTCGATCTCCGGCGTGATATAGGAGGCAAAGTTCCGCAGCGTGCGGCTGGGGAACAGGTTCCGCAGGTTCACCGGCAGCAGCACCTTTACCGGCTTGCGCAGCCGCCGCTGGGGCACCTTCTCCGCCTGAAGCTGGGCAATGGCCTGCATCATGGCGGCACACAGCAGCTCCGTTACCGACACGCCATAGCGCTTGGCACAGGCCTTCAGCTCCGGCGCGGGCACCATCAGCGTGACCAGATTCTTGAAGCCGTCCTTCTCCGGCGTGCCGGAGAGATGCCACGCGGTGGACTCCTTGCGGCTGGCCTTCACGTCGCCGGCATAGCGCAGGAAGCTGTCCTCCAGTTCCTCGTCGCTGGGTTCTTCCAGCCGTCCCAGTACGCCGTCCACGGCGGGAACGGTCAGACCGTATTTCTGGCTGAGATATTCCGCCAGCAGCGTCTTGACGAAGATCAGCCCACCGGTACCGTCAGTCAGGGCGTGGAAAAATTCCACCGCAAACCGGTTATGATACACCAGCACCCGGAAAGCGCACTGGCGCACCTGATGGAAAGGCGTGTGGGCCAGCGGGCAGCTTTTCTCCTCCTGAATGGCGGGCGCCTTGGGGATCTGCTCCAGATAGTACCAGAACACGCCCCGCCGCAGCCGCACGGCGATGGAGGGAAAGCGCCGGGCCGTCACGTCCAGTGCCCCGCGCAGCACGGCCACGTCTACCGGCTCGGTCAGCGTGGCGGAGATGCGGAAGAAGTTGTTCCAGTTGCGCCGCTTGGCGGCGGGATAGATCTTGGCGGCGTTGTCCAGCTTCATCCACCGCAGGCTGCGGGCGGGGGACAGCACCTGATCCATGAAGCGGTTGATGGTCTCGAAGTCCTGGGGCATGTTCTCGTTGAGGCAGTACAGCACATAGGCGTGCCACCGCTCCGGGGCCACGATCATTTTGCTGCGGCAGCCGCTTTCCAGCAGCTTTTTATGCAGCATCCGGGTGTCGTCCAGCATCACCTCGTCGCCGCCCACGAACAGCAGGGAGGGCGGCAGCCCCGTCAGATCACCGAACAGCGGCGAGCAGAACGGGTCGGTGGGATCGTCGGTATAGCACTTTGCGTAGAATTGCAACAGCTCCGGCGTCATGGAGGGGTCGATCTCCCGGTGTTCCTCATAGGACTTGCCGCTGCCGGTAAGATCCGTCCACGGCGAAATGCCGATCAGGCCGCAGGGCAGGGGCAGCCCCAGCTCCTTCAGCTTCAGGCACAGGGCGTAGATCAGTCCGCCGCCGGCACTCTCGCCGCACAGCAGGATCTGGCGGGCGGCATAGCCCTTGCCCAGCAGGTATTGATAGGCCTCCAGCGCGTCATCCAGCGCCGCGGGATAGCGGTTCTCCGGCGCCAGCCGATAGGCGGCGCAGAAGGCCCGCACGCCGCACTCCGACGCCAGCGTGGCGGCAAAGCCCTTGGCGTACTCCAGGCTGCCGCAGGTGTAGCCGCCGCCGTGGAGATACAGCACCACGCCGCCCCGGCGCTCGTCCCGGGGCATGATCCACGCGCCCTGAAAGCGGCCGAAGTTGTGCTCCTTCACCAGCACCTCCCGCTTGTGCAGGGCCGTCATCAGCTCGCCCAGCTTATCCTGTCCCTTGCGGGTCACCTCAAGGGAGCAGTTGGCCACAAAGGGCTTGAAGAAATTCAGTTGTGACCGGACAAGCCTGGCGTGCAGTTCCATGAACGACCGTTCCTTTCAGATTTATCATACTATTATAGCATTTGCCGCGGGCGTTGTAAATACACCACCGTTATTGCAGACCGGGGACGCGCCTGCGCAGCAGCGGGCAAAGCAGCGCCGTCACGGCGATCTTGATGGCGTCGCCGGGCAGAAAGGGGATCATTCCGGCCCACAGCAGGCCGGATACGCTCATGCCTTTGCCCATGTAGCCGTTGAGGATCAGCGCCATATAGGGGACGCCCACGGCGTACAGCGCCGCGAGACCAGCCACACACGCCAGCGCCAGCCGCAGCGGCGAGCTGCTGCGGCGGCTGATGGCGCCAATGATGGCGGCGGCGGGGATCAGCCCCAGCAGAAAGCCGAAGGTGGGCTGCAGCACATAGCCGAAGCCGCCGCCGGCGGTGAAGATGGGCAGGCCGATCAGGCCCAGCGCCACATACACGCCCTGACTCAGCGCGCCGCAGCCTGGCCCCAGCAGAACGCCCGCCATGGCGGTGAACAGGAATTGCAGCGTGATGGACGAAACGCCCAGCGGGATACGCAGAAACGCGCCCACAGCCGTAAGGACAGCAAACAGCGCGGTATAGACCAGCTTTCGTGCAGACATGGCAGCCTCCTGAAATGGAAAAGATTGGAGACATGATACCCCGCTGACAGCGGTGCTGTCAAGCTGCTTGATGATTTTTTTACTTTACGGATGGGGAAAAAAGTGGTAATATGGGCCACGAACGAGAGGAGGCGACCGCCATGGAACAGCCGAAGGTCTACCGCTATGACACGGTGGATTCCACCAATACCGTATGCAAGACGCTGGCACAGGAGGGCGCGCCGGACGGCACCGCCGTCATCGCGGCGCGGCAGACGGCGGGCCGGGGCCGCATGGGCCGGGGCTTCGAGTCGCCGGAGGGCCTTGGGCTGTACCTCTCCATGCTGTGGCGGCCTGTGGCGTCGCCGGAGGGCCTGCTGCCCCTGACGGCTATGGCCTCCGCCTCCGCCGCGCTGGCCATCCGCCATGTCACCGGGGCGGATGTGCGCATCAAGTGGCCCAACGATCTGGCGCTGCACGGCAAAAAGCTGGCGGGCATCCTGACGGAGGTGACCCTTTCCGGCAGCGGCGTGGATCATGTGGTCATCGGCCTCGGTGTCAATCTGCGCCAGCGGCCGGAGGATTTCTCACCGGAGGTGGCAAGGGTGGCCACCTCTCTGGCGGCGGAGGGCTGTGACGTGGACAGGGCGGCGCTGGAGACGGCGCTGGTGGATGCGCTGCGGCAGGCGTTCCGCCATCTGTGCGCACCGGAGACCTATGTGGACGAATACCGGCAGCTGTGCCTGAATCTGGGACGGCAGGTGCGTATCCTGCAAACAGGCGAGACGGTGACGGCGCTGGATATCGACGGACAGTACGGCCTTGTGGTGCGGTACGAAAACGGCACGGCGGAGACGCTGCGCTGCGGCGAGGTGTCGGTGCGGGGCCTGTACGGCTATACGGAATAACCGGCCCACAAGGGCGGGATCATACAAAAGAGGTGTTTTTCAAGTGAAGGAATTTTTGGACCTGTTTCTGACGTTCGCCAAGGTGGGCGTCATGACCTTCGGCGGCGGCATGGCCATGCTGCCCATCTTACAGCGTGAGGTGGTGGAGAACAAGGGCTGGGCCACCGATGAGGAGCTGACGGATTATTTCGCTATCGGCCAGTGTACGCCGGGCATCATTGCCGTCAATACCGCCACGTTCATCGGCCAGAAGCGCAAGGGTATCTGGGGTGGTATCGTGGCCACGCTGGGCATCGTGTTCCCGTCTCTGATCATCATCACGGTGCTGGCGGGCCTGATCACCAGCTTCTCCCATCTGGAGTGGGTGCAGAACGCCTTTGCGGGCATCCGCGTGTGCGTATGCGTGCTGATCTTCAATGCCACACTGAAGCTGTGGCAGGGCGCGGTGAAGGACGTGTGGGGTGCGCTGATCTTCGCGGCGGTGCTGGCGGCGTCGCTGCTGACGGATCTCTCTCCCGTGCTGTTCGTGCTGGCGGCCGCCGTGGCGGGCATCATCATCCGTAACGTGGGAGGTGCCAAAAAATGATCTATCTGAAGCTGTTCTACGAGTTTTTCAAGACCGGCCTGTTCGCCATCGGCGGCGGTCTGGCCACGCTGCCCTTCCTGTCGGATATGGCCGACCGCACCGGCTGGTTCACTCAGGCACAGCTGGCGGACATGCTGGCCGTCAGTGAATCCACCCCCGGCCCGGTGGGCGTCAACATGGCCACCTATGTGGGCTTCGAGACCGGCGGTATCTTAGGCGCGGTCATTGCCACGCTGGGACTGGTGACCCCGTCCATCATCGTCATTCTCATCATCGCCAGCTTCCTGAAGGCCTTCCGCAATAACAAATATGTGGACGCTGCCTTCTATGGCCTGCGTCCCGCCTCCACCGCCATGGTGGCCTCCGCCGGTATCGGCGTGGTGCTGCTGAGTCTGGTGGACACCTCCGCCTCCGGACTGGCCTTCTTCCGCTGGAAGGAGCTGGCTCTCGCGGCGGTGATCCTGGTGCTGACCCGCTGGGTGCCCTTTACAAAGAAGCTGCATCCCATCGTGTTCATCGCGGCCGCCGCCGTGGTGGGCGTGGTGTTCCATTTCTGAGCCAATAGAAAAAGCACGCCTTATGCTTTTGATAAGGTGTGCTTTTTCTTTGTGTGAAGTGTCAAAATGCCCATTTTTACGACAGAATTGTTAGGGTATTTGTCAGTTGTAATTTATTTCCCGGCGGGTTATGATAGAAACAAACTATTATAAGGAGGACTATTCCCATGGAACAGTTGAAGGAACGCATCCGCCGTGAGGGCAAGGTGCTGCCGGGTAATATCATCAAGATCGACGGATTTCTGAATCACCGGGTGGACACCAAGCTGTTGGGCGATATCGCGGACGAATTTGCCAAGTATTTCGATACCAGCAAGGCCACGGTGGTGCTGACCGCCGAAGCCAGCGGCATCGCACTGGCCACCGTGTGTGCCGAGCGGTACGGCGTTCCCATGCTGTTTGCCAAGAAGGCCAAGAGCGACAACATCGAAAGCGGCCTGATCCAGAGTGAAATTTTCTCCTATACCTATAAAAAGAAGGTCACCCTGCTGGTGTCTCAGGAATGGCTCAGCGAGAATGACCGCGTGCTGATCATCGACGACTTTATGGCCAACGGCTACGCCATGGGCGGCCTGGTGGACATCGTGAAGAAGGCTGGCGCCCAGCTGGTGGGCATCGGCGTGGCGGTGGAAAAGGGCTTCCAGGGCGGCGGCGACAAGTTCCGCGCCATGCCGGACATCCCCTATAAGGCCCTGGCCGTCATAGAATCCGCCGACGAGAACGGTATTATCTTCCGGGAGGATGACTGAGATGAAAAAAGTTCTGGTTCTGGACTTCGGCGGCCAGTATAACCTGCTGGTGGCCCGCCGCGTCCGCGAGTGCGGCGTGTACTGCGAGATCAAGTCCTTCCGCATGTCCATGGAGGAGATCCGCGCCTTTGCCCCCGACGCGTTGATCTTTACCGGCGGTCCCGCCACCGTGTTCGAGCCCAACGCTCCTATGGTGGACAAGGCCCTGTTTGAAATGGGCATCCCCGTGCTGGGCATCTGCTATGGCGAGCAGCTGATGATGCACCTGCTGGGCGGCCAGTGCCGCAAGGCGGAGACCCGCGAATACGGCAAGGTGGAGCTGACCCACAAGGCGTCCCCCTTGTTTGACAACGTGCCGGAGAAGGCCATCTACTGGATGAGCCACGGCGTGGAGGTGGAAAGCCTGGCGCCCGGCTTCGAGATCATCGGCTCCACCGAGGGCTGCCTGCACGCGGCGGTGCAGTGCGCCGATAAGAAGCTGTACGGCGTGCAGTTCCATCCCGAGGTGCTGCATACCGAGTACGGCACCCAGATCCTGAAGAACTTCCTCTACACCATCTGCGGCTTCGGGCCGGAGTGGACCATGGCCTCCTATATGGAGGAGGCGGTGGCCGAGTGCCGCCGTCAGATCGGTGACGGCCGCGTGCTGCTGGCGCTGTCCGGCGGTGTGGACAGCTCCGTGGCCGCCGCACTTTTACAGCGTGCTGTGGGTGATCAGCTGACCTGCATCTTCGTGGATCACGGCCTGCTGCGTAAGGACGAGGGCAATCAGGTGGAGCAGGTGATGAAGCACCAGTTCCATGTGGACGTTCGCCGCGTCAACGCCGGTCCCCGTTTCCTGGCCAAGCTGGCCGGTGTTACCGAGCCGGAGCGCAAGCGCAAGATCATCGGCGAGGAGTTCATCCGCGTGTTCGAGGAAGAGGCAAAGAAGATCGGCAAGGTCGATTTCCTTGCACAGGGCACCATCTACCCCGACGTGGTGGAAAGCGGTCTGGGCGGCG
>CAVHKA010000032.1:0-2272 GCA_963636325.1 Agathobacter sp.
CCACGGCGGACAGCCTGCTGATCCTGGACGAGATCGGCCGGGGCACCTCCACCTTTGACGGCATGTCCATCGCCCGGGCGGTGCTGGAATACTGCGCCGACCCGAAAAAGCTGGGGGCCAAGACCCTGTTCGCCACCCACTATCACGAACTGACGGCGCTGGAGGGCCAGCTGCCCGGCGTCCGCAACTATAACATCGCCGTCCGCACACGGGGCGAGGATATCATCTTCCTGCGGAAGATCATCTCCGGCGGCGCCGACCGCAGCTACGGCATCGAGGTGGCCAAGCTTGCGGGCCTGCCCAGGCAGGTGCTGTCCCGTGCCCGCCATATTTTACAGGAGCTGGAGGACGAGGCGGGCAAGCCCCACGCCGCCCCTGTGGAAACGGATCAGGTGTCGCTGGAGGCCCTCAGCGAGAGCGCGGTCATTGACCAACTCCGCCGCGCCCAGGTGGACACCCTCAGCCCGCTGGAAGCGCTGAATTTACTGTACGAATTGAAGAGTAAACTGCAATGAGCCTTGCGGCGGCCTGAGGGCAGGCCGCCCTGCGGAAATTCTATTGACACCCGTGCGTAGGGCTGGGTGCCCTCACCCCGCCGCCAAGGCAACGGCACATGATCGCGTAGGGGCGACCCTTGCGGTCGCCCGCCGGGTCACGAGCCGCACCTGAAAGACCCCCTCTGACGAGGGGGCTGTCACCGAAGGTGACTGGGGGAGAGACTGGAGTTGCACCATGCTCCTTGCGTTCATCGTCTCTCCCTCCGTCTCGGCTTACGCCGAGCCACCTCCCTCGTCAGAGGGAGGCTTCGCTACGCCGCGTTAAAAGACTGTTTCTGCATCACCGGTAGGCCGACAGAGTCGTCGGCCCCTACAACCGGACACAAAGCCTTTCCGCCAGATACACGATTTTCAATCCCCATCCCCACCCATCGACACCCAACAAGGAGGAACCATGCCGCAGATCCAATGTTTGCCGCCCCATGTGGCGGATCTTATCGCCGCCGGTGAGGTGGTGGAGCGTCCCGCCAGCGTCATGAAGGAGCTGCTGGAGAACGCCATCGACGCGGGCGCGTCCGCCATCGTGGCGGAGATCGAGCGCGGCGGCCTGACCTATATCCGCATCACCGACAACGGCTGCGGCATTCCGGCGGAGCAGCTGCCCACTGCCTTCCTGCGCCACGCCACCAGCAAGCTCCGCGCCGCCGCCGATCTGGCGGCCATCGGCACGCTGGGCTTCCGGGGCGAGGCATTGGCCGCCATCGCCGCCGTCAGCCGGGTGGATATCTTCTCCCGCGCCGCAGGCGAGGATATGGGCGCGTCCCTCCATCTGGAGGGCGGCGTGCCCGGCCAGACGGAGACTACCGGCTGCCCGGAGGGCACCACCATCTGCGTCCGCGACCTCTTTTACAACACCCCCGCCCGGATGAAGTTCATGAAGAAGGACAGCGCCGAGGGCACCGCCGTGTCCGGCGTGGTGCAGCATCTGGCGCTGAGCCACCCCGACGTGTCCTTCAAGCTGATCCGCGACGGACAGGAGGTGCTCCATACCCCCGGCGACGGGCAGCTGCTGTCCGCCATTTACGCCGCCATGGGCCGTGATTTCGCCCTGGGCCTGCTGCCCATCTCCGGCAGCGGCGGCGACGTGAAGGTGGAGGGCTTCGTCACCAAGCCTCTCAACGGCCACGGCAGCCGCGGCAAGCAGGTGCTGTTCGTCAACGGCCGCTTCGTCAAGTCCCAGCTGCTGACGGCGGCGCTGGAGGAAGCCTATAAAAACCAGCTTCTCAAGGGCCGGTTCCCCGGCTGCGTGCTGCATGTGATGCTGCCCAAGGACATGGTGGACGTAAATGTCCACCCCGCCAAGACGGTGGTGAAGTTCGTGTCCGACAAGGCCGTGTTCGACGCGGTGTATTACACCATTTTGGACGCCCTCAACGCCGAAAAGGCCCCGCAGCGGGCAGAAAAGGAGCCGTCCTTCTTCCAGAAGATGACCGCTCAGGAGTTCAAGGCCAAGGCCGCCGCTCCCGCGCAGGAGAAAAAGCCGCTGGGCAGCTTTACCGCCCGGCCCGCCGCCCCGGCCACGAAAAACGTCATCCGGGACAGCGTCCCCGCCATGGCCCAGCGGCCCCACAGCGCCGAGACCATCTATGTCCGTGACGTTGTGCGGCAGGAGGAGCCCGCCATCGCGGCCTCTCCCCTGACGGGCCGCACCTACGAGATCGCCCCGCCTGAAAAGGCGGAGCCTGCGGCGGAAGCCGTCCCCACGCCGGTGGTCG
>CAVHKA010000032.1:2309-14123 GCA_963636325.1 Agathobacter sp.
GGAGAAGCCCGCCATCGCGGCCTCTCCCCTGACGGGCCGCACCTATGAGATCACCCCGCCTGAAAAGGCGGAGCCTGCGGCGGAAGCCGTCCCCACGCCGGTGGTCGGGGAGCCGCCCGCTCCCGCGCAGGAGGTCATTCCTCTGCCCCGGGAGCCGGAGCAGCAGACCATGGAGCCGGTGAAGGAAGCCCCGTGGCGCATGGTGGGCGAGGTGCTGAAAACTTACATCATCTGCGAGGACGCGCACGACACCGTGTGGCTCATCGACAAGCACGCCGCCCACGAGCGGCTGCGCTTCGACGCATTGAAGGCCAACCGCCAGCCCCTGATGGCCCAGCCGCTGCTGACGCCCGTCACCGTGGCGCTGGAGCCGGAGGCCTACGCCGCCGTGCTGGACGACCTGTCTCTCTTGCAGGAGTTCGGCTTTGTGTGCGAGGACTTCGGCGGCGGCACGGTGCTGATCCGTGAGGTCCCGGCGGACATTCTGGCGGCGGATGCCGCCGCCACGCTGGAGGAGCTGGCCCAGAAGCTGGCCCTGGGCCGGGCCGACCCGGAGGGCGCGCGGGATGAGCTGCTGCACACCATGGCCTGCAAAAGCGCCATCAAGGCCGGCATGACCACCGACGCCACCGAACTGGCGGCGCTGGTGGGAAAGGTGCAGTCAGGCGAGATCCTCTATTGCCCCCACGGCCGTCCGGTGAAGTATAAGCTGAGCAAATACGACATCGAGAAGATGTTCAAACGCGCGTAATACCCATAGTACCAAGGAGTAGCTGCAATGGCCACAGTGCTTTGTGTGGTGGGCCCCACCGCCACCGGAAAAACGAAAATGGGCGTGGCGCTGGCCAAGCGCTTCCATGGCGAGGTGGTCAGCGTGGACTCCATGCAGATCTACCGCGGCATGGCGGTGGGCACCGCCGCACCGACAACAGAAGAGATGGAGGGCGTTCCCCACCACATGGTGGCCGTGGCCGATCCGGCGGAGAGCTGGTCGGTGGCCCGGTATGTGCAGGCGGCTGACGCATGCGTGCAGGATATCCTGCGCCGGGGCAGGCTGCCGGTGCTGGTGGGCGGCACGGGCCTCTATCTGGACGCCCTGATCCGGGGCACGGACTTCGCCGCCGGATCCCAGGGCACGGAAATACGGCAGACCCTGCAGCAGCGCGCCCGGACGGAGGGTATCGAGGTGCTGCTGGAGGAGTTGCGAAAAATCGACCCCGCGGCGGCGGAAAAGCTGCACCTGCGGGACGAAAAGCGCATCCTCCGTGCCTTGGAGGTGTGGCAGGAGACCGGCCGGACCATCACGGAGCACGACGCGCTGGAGCGGCAGCGTCCCCCCAGGTATAACGCCCTCTATATTGGCCTGGATTTTGAGAACCGGCAGGATCTCCGCGACCGCATTGACCGCCGTGTGGATATCATGGTGGCGCAGGGACTGCTGGCGGAGGTGGAGGCGCTGTTGTCCGGCGGCCTGCCCCGTGACGCCACGGCCTTACAGGCCATCGGCTATAAGCAGTTCCTTGCGGTGGCCGAAGGCACGGCCACCACGGAGGAAGCCATTGCCGAGGTGAAGCTCCGCTCCTGTCAGTACGCCAAGCGGCAGCTGACGTGGCTGCGGCGGAACCCCGACATTTTCTGGGTGCGCTGGCAGCGTGATCCAAATTTCCCTGAGGGTCTGCAAAAAGCGACAGAATATCTCCACAGCCGTGGTTTATGCTGAATCACGGCGGAGGTTGTCCCACACAGAGATAGCGTCCGTACAAAAAAGACATATCAGGAGGACGCTATGCAAAAGACAAACAATTTACAGGAAGTATTTCTGACCCAGGCCCGGAAGCAGAAGATCCCCGTCACCATGTTTCTGGTGAATGGCTTCCAGCTGCGGGGCCTGATCACCGGCTTTGACTGCTTTGTGGTGGTGCTGGACAGCGAGGGCCGCCAGCAGGTGATCTACAAGCACGCCATCTCCACCATTGCCCCGGCCAGAGCGATCAGCTTCCAGGAGCCGGAGGAGGCGTGATCGCGGCGGCCTGAGGGCAGGCCGCCCTACACCATGACCAACGGCAACACGCCGTAGGGCGGGGTGCCCTCACCCCGCCGCATGATAACCCACTGCACATCCGGCGGGCGGCCGCAAGGGCCGCCCCTACAAGGGTATCCGCAAAACGCCCGTAGGGGCGACCCTTGCGGCCGCCCGCACAAACACGCAAACACGCACAGATACACACAAGGAGCGGGATATGAAAGCAGCCACCCCTATCTTCAAAATATTGTCCATCGTCCTGCTGGCCGCCGTGGTGGTCTACTTCGTGGTACAGGGCTACCGCTATGTCACCGACCCCATCAGCACCACACTGGTATATGCCTCGGCGGAGGAGGTCACCATGGAGGTCAACGGCTATCTGGTGCGGGAGGAGGAGACCTTCCACTCCGACGCCGGGACGCTGAGCCACGCCCTGTCCGAGGGCGAGCGGGTGGGCCGGAACCAGACCATGGCCACCGCCTATCCCGACAGCGGCGCCCTGACACGGGTGGAGCGGCTGGAACAGCTGGAGCTGCGGCTGGAGCAGCTGTCCTTCTCCCTGATCTCCTATCTGGATCCCGACGCGGCATTAAAGCTGGATTCCTCCATCAACGCCGACATCCTGGCCCTGCGCCAGTCGGTGGCCGGGGGTGAGTACAGCGGCGCGGAGGAGGAGCTGTCCTCCCTGAAAAGCGCCATCCTGAAGCGGGATTATTCCTCCGCCTCTCAGGAGGAGATCGAGTCGGACATCCAGACCACGGAAAAAGAGATCGCGGAGCTGAAGAGCTCCCTGAACGGCACGGCCATCACCGCGCCGGAGGGCGGCATCTATTCCGCCG
The DNA here is from genome assembly GCA_963636325.1 of Agathobacter sp. Lineage (GTDB taxonomy): Bacteria > Bacillota > Clostridia > Oscillospirales > Oscillospiraceae > Vescimonas. The sequence goes on from CAVHKA010000032.1 coordinate 5,172, forward strand.
CCTGCGACGGCTATGAAACAGTGCTGACGCCGGAGTTCTTACAGGACGACCTGACGCCCGGCAAGCTGGACAGCGTCAAGCCCATCAGCAGCGACAGCGCCAACGTAGGCAAGCTGATCTACGGCGACACCTGGTACTACGCCGCCAACATCACGGACGAGCAGGCCCAGCAGCTGGAGGGCCGCTCCACCGTAACGCTGCGGTTCGCCAAGGGGCTGACCATGGATCTGAAAATGACGGTGGTCAGCATTTCCCGCAGCGAGAACGGCCACCGGACGCTGCTGCTGAAAAGTGATAAATACATCGCCCAGACCACGCTGCTGCGCCATCAGGCCGCCACGCTGGTGCTGCGCACCTACGAGGGCCTGCGCCTGCCCTCCAACGCCCTGCGGGTCAGTGACGAGGGTGTGGCCGGAGTCTACTGTGTGCTGGGCGTCCGGGCCAAGTTCAAGCCGGTGCAGGTGGTCTATCAGGGCGACGGCTACGCGCTGGTGGAGGCGGTCTCCGCCGAAGAGGATTCCAGCATGCTTCGGCGGGGCGACGAGGTCATCGTCACCACCGCGGAGCTGTATGACGGCAAAGTGATCGGATAATTTTATAGATAGAGAAAGGGGTATCATTCTATGTCTATTGCGGAAAATATCGCACGTATTCGCGAAGAGATCGACGCGGCCGCCCGTGAGACGGGCCGCACCGGAAAGGATATCACGCTGGTGGGCGCCAGCAAGATGAACGACGCCGCCCGCTGCCAGGAGGCCATCGCCGCCGGGATCGACGCCCTGGGCGAGAACCGGGTGCAGGAGATGACGGAGAAGCTGAAGGATAACGCCTATGACGGCGCGCCCCTGCACTTCATCGGCCATTTGCAGCGCAACAAGGTCAAGCAGGTGGTGGGCAAGGCGGCGCTGATCCAGTCGGTGGGCTCCACGGAGTTGCTGGACGAGATCGAAAAGGTGGCCGCCCGGATGGAGCTGACGCAGGATATCCTGCTGGAGGTCAACATCGGCGGCGAGGAGGCAAAATCCGGTTTCGCGCCCGCCGCGCTGCCTCAAGCGGCGGCCTATGCGAAGACTTTGCCCCACATCCGCGTCCTCGGCCTTATGACGATACCACCTGTTGCGGTGGAGGAAGGCGGAAACATACCATATTTTGAGAAAGTTTACCGTCTTTTTGTTGACATAAGCCGAGAAATGTACGATAATAAATGGGAATATATCTCCATGGGCATGAGTGACGACTATGCCGACGCCGTCCGTTGCGGCGCCAACATGGTGCGCGTAGGCTCTGCCATCTTCGGCGCACGGAATTATAACAAATAAACTATACGACAGGGAGGCTTTCAAATGGGTTTCATGGACGAGATCAAGAAGATCATTCACCCGTATGACGACGAGGACTACGATTACGAGGACGAGGAGCTGGAGCAGCCGGAGCGGAGCGACAGCCGCAGCATCTTTGACGATCGCCGCGAGGAGCGCAAGCAGCCGGAAGACCGCCACAACAAGGTGGTGAACATCCACGCCACCGCCGCGCTGAAGGTGGTGCTGGTGAAGCCCGAGCGTTTCGAGAACGCCAGCGAGATCGCCGATCACCTGCGGGAAAAGCGCACTGTGGTCATGAATCTGGAGTCCACCAATAAGGATGTGGCCCGCCGCCTGATCGACTTCCTGTCCGGCGTGGCCTACGCCGGCGACGGCAAGATCAAGAAGGTGGCCGCCAATACCTATATCATCACGCCGTACAGCGTGGATATCATGGGCGACCTGATCGACGAGCTGGAAAACAACGGCCTGTACCTGTAAGCGGACATAGGAGGGATATACCATGTTTACACCCCAGGAAGTTTCCGAGAAAGTATTCCCCAAATCCTCCGGCTTTGGCAGCGGCTACGCCATGACCGCGGTGGACGAGTTTCTTGACGCGCTGACCGAGGATTATACGGCGCTTTATAAGGAGAACGTGACCCTGAAGGCCAAGCTGAAGCTCCTGGCCGAAAAGGTGGAGGAGTACCGCGCCACCGAGGACGCCATGCGCTCCACGCTGCTGACTGCCCAGAAGATGGCCGCCAAGCTGGTGCAGGAAGCCCAGACCGAGAAGGACAATCTGCTGAAGGAGGCTCAGGAGCAGCATGCCGCCGCGCTGGCTCAGCTGGAGCAGGACAAGCACGACGCCGAGGAGAAGCTGGCCATGGCCCAGCAGAGCCTGGTGGACTTCGTCCGCCACGGCAGCGAGCTGTGCGCCCAGCAGCAGGAGTTCCTGAACTCCCTGCCTGAGATGCAGCTGGAGCACCTGGAATCCGCCCCCGCCGCAGATGACATCCAGCAGGACATCATGCAGCATCTGGACGCCATGGAGGTGGAGACCGCCGCCGTGGAAGCGCCCCGCGATGTGCCCGCAGGCTCCGCCATCCCCACCGATTTCAAGCTGAGTCTGGACGAGCTGAAGTTCGGCCGCAACTACACCGGCGAATAATACATAAAAAAGCGGCCCGCGGGCCGCTTTTTCTACCGGAAAAGGAGATACCTATGAGCGAACGACCCATCATCGCCCTGCTGTACGACTTCGATAAGACCCTGTGCACCACGGACATGGAGGACTATTCCTTCATCCCCAGCCTGGGCTATACCCCCTCTCAGTTCTGGCAGAAGGCCAACACCTTCGGCTGGGAGAACCAGATGGATGGCCTGCTGGCCTATATGTATACCATGATCGAGGAGTGCCGCGCCCAAGGCATGACGCTGAACCGGGATTTCCTGGTGCAGTGCGGCAAGGCCATCCAGCTGTTCCCCGGCGTGCGGGAGTGGTTTGACCGCATCAACGCCTTTGGCGACAGTCTGGGTGTGACGGTGGAGCACTATGTGCTGTCCTCCGGCCTGAAGGAGATCATCGAGGGCAGCGGCATCGCCCACTGGTTCAAGAAGATCTACGCCTGCGAGTTCTACTATCGGGACGGCGCGGCCTGCTGGCCCAAGTTGGATGTCAACTTCACCAACAAGACCCAGTTCGTCTACCGCATCAATAAGGGCGTGCTGGACGTGGCCGACGACAAGACGCTGAACGACTCCATGCCCGATGACAGCAAGCGGGTGCCCTTCACCAACATGATCTATGTGGGCGACGGCCTCAGCGACGTGCCCTGTATGAAGATGATGCGCTCCTACGGCGGACAGGCCATCGCCGTGTATCAGGAGTCCAACCGTACCGGCGTGGAGGACCTGCTGGCCAAGCACCGGGTGGACTTCATCTTCCCCGCTGACTACCGCGAGGGGACGGCGCTGGATCTGACGGTGCAGAACATCATCCGCAAGATGGCCATCTGCGACACGCTGACGGCGGAGCACGCCTCCCAGATGCGCTCCATCGGCCATGCGGAGCTGGCGTATCAGGAGACACTTTTTTGAAAGAAAAACACCCCGCGAGGGTGTTTTTCTTTCAGTGAAAAGATAAAAGAGAAAAATGAAGAACTTCGGTATGCCGCTTCGCGGCATGACCACGCAGTGGAGCAAAGCGGAACAAGTACTCTTGGGGTGCATGCCGCCGCGAATACGGTGAGAATACAACAGGAAGGGCCCGGTCATGTGACCGGGCCCTTCCTGTTTGCTTATTTCTTTTTCTTGTTCATTGCCACCAGCAGTACCACGATGGCGATGACCGCCACGGCGGCCAGCGCGATCATCAGCGGGATGTTGCTGGTATCGCCGGTCACGGCCGGGGTGACGGCCCATGCGGGCACCATCAATGCCGCGCACAGGGCGGCGCACAGCAGAGCGGAAACAAAAGCTTTCATGGAAATTTCTCCTCTTTTCCCAAATGGTTTATTTTTTACAGATAGTTCAGTGGGTTCACGAACGTGCCGTTGATCAGGATGCCGAAATGGCAGTGATTACCGCTGGATACACCGGTGGAGCCCATGCGGGCGATCTGCTGACCTTTATAGACATGCTCACCCGTTGAAACGATCAACGAACTGTTATGACCGTAATAGGTCTGATAACCGTTGCCATGATCAATGATGACCAGATAGCCATAGCCGCCCCGCCAACCGGAATAGGTCACGGTGCCGCCGTCGGCGGCGTAGATAGGCGTGCCGTAGCTGTTGGCAATGTCGATGCCCTCGTGATAGGTGCTGGCGCCGCGGATACCGGTGTTGCGGCGGCCGAAGTAGGAGGTGATGGTGCCGTTGCAGGGCCAGCGGAAGCTGCCGGTGGGGAACCAGGAGGGGCGGGGGATGGTGCCTCGTGCCTGGGTCTCGGTGACCGGCTCGCTGAGGGTGACGGAGGCCACCACCTGGCGGTCGGTCTCCTCGCCGTTGATATAGGTGACGTTGGCGGTCACATCCGCCTTGCCGTAGGTGCCGGCGGACAGCACCTTATAGTCGCCCTGATACATGGTATCGTCGTCCTGATACTCGATCTGATAGGGGACGTCCTGCACATAGTTCTGCCGCTCCACGTCCACCACCGTCAGATAGGGGACGGCGTTGGAGATGGTCAGCACATCGCCCACCCGCAGCAGCTTGGGATCGTAGCCGGGGTTGGCGCTCAGCAGGTCATCCACCGACATGCCGTACAGCTCGGCAATGTAGTAGTAGCTGTCGCCGGTCTCCACGGTATAGGTGACCTCGCCGGCCTTGGTGGCGTTGAGGATCTCAGCGATATTGCCCAGATTCATCACAAGAGACGCGTCCACATACTCCTGCTTGATCTCCACATCCTCCACGAAATAGGAGTCCACCGTACTGGCGGTGATATAGCCCTTCTTCAGCTGATCCAGCATCTCCTCCAGCGCGCCGGGGAAGGTGGTGGCCGCCACCGGCTCGCCGTCGATGTACAGCACATAGGCGTATTCCACCATGCCCAGCTGGTCGGAGAGGGAATCGGTGAATTCCTCGCGGCTCTCCACCGTGCGGCGGGAGACCACGCCCACCGAGGTGTCCAGCTTGCTGGTGTCCACGGTGTAATCCGCGTCGTTCAGCGTCTCGCGTGTGATGTCCTGCAAGTCGTTGACCACAGCATTGACGGTGGTGACGCCGGACACAGTGCCCAGATCTTTGCCGTCATACACGGCGGTGGTGCCGATGGTATACAGCGACAGCAGCGCGCACACCGCCACCACCACCAGTGCGCCGCTGAGGAAGGCCACCGGGTGCAGCTTGATCTTGTCTACCTGCTTCTGGAAGGCGTGGGCCGCGTCGATGCGCTTGCGCCGCCGCAGACTGAACCGCTCCCGCAGGGCGGAGGTCAGGCGCGGTACGCTGCCTGCCACATACAGGAAGAACTGAGCGATGCCGTAATCCGACTCCGGAAATTTCCGGTGGCGGCTGGCGTTGGCCTGGTGATGCATGTCGCGGCGCAGAGAGGTTATAAAGCTGCGGCAGCGCTGCCGCAGCCGGTCGATCCATCCGGAGATGTCCGCCCGCTGCCGGTGGCCGTGCTCCTCCACCAGATAGAAGTGCCACTCCTTTAAATTGTCGACCCACAGGTTCCACAGGGAGGACAGGGACATGTTCTTGGGATCCGTGTCCTTCCGCGGTGTGGGTGTGGTTTGCGATTGTTTCATGAGATACTCACCTAAAAGTTTAAAAATTTATCCAAAAGCTATCATACGCCCTTCTCGTCAAGGGGTCAAGTAAACATTATGTAAACGATGCCCGCGGGGCTCGCTCAATAGCGGGCGTCCAGCTCCCGGATCAGGGCGGCAATGGCGCCCTTCCGGGCGTCCGGAAGAATGTGGACGCCGGGCACCTGCCGGACGGATTCGATGGCGTTTTCCGGGGCGAAGGGGATGGCGGAGGCCATCAGCATGCCGATGTCGTTGGCATGGTCGCCCACGCAGTAGAGGTCCTGGGGCGCGATATGCAGCATCCGGGCCATGTGGCGCACCATGTCGCCCTTGCAGGCGCCCTTGGCCGTCAGCTCCAGCAGAAAAGCGCTGCTGGGCACGATCTCATACTGCGCGGCCCAGGGTTGGGCGCTGACGTAGCGGTGCAGGCCATCCAGCTTTTCCGGCACGATCTCGAACAGGGCCTTGCTGATGGGGGAGGGGGCCTGATCCACGGTGTCCAGCATGGTGGTGGCCTCGTGAGTCAGGTGCAGATGGGCCTCGGTCAGCTCATTGGCGTGAACGGCGAAGATGGCGTTGTCGTCGTGATACAGCTCCACCGCCGCCTCCGGCCAGGCGTCCAGCACCTGGGTGATGTGGGGCCGCACCGTATCCGGCAGGAACGCCGTATAGAGATACTCGTTGGTCCGGAAATCGTAGATGGCCGCGCCGTTGAACAGGATAGTGGGCCCGTTCATGGGCAGGCCCTGCCGCACCCCGTTGAAGGAGGGCAGGGCGCGGCCCGTGGCAATGGAGAAGATGCCGCCCTCAGCCATGAAATACTCGATGGCTTCCCGGTTTTCCGGCAGCAGCTCCGGCATGGGCTCCAGCCCCTTCAGGGCATCCTCGGTAAAAACCAGAGTGTTGTCAAAATCGCTGGCGATCAATACGCCGTTAAACTTTCCCATACCGCTTATGCCTCACTGGCGGGAGGTGTTCCGCCGCCGCTTCTGCTTCTGCGGCGTCCGCCTCGATTTCTGCGGCGGCGCTGACCGCCCTCGGCTGCCGCGCCCTCCTGACGGGGGGCCTTCTCCGACGCGGGGGTAGGTTTGGGGGCGGTGCCGGCTTCATTGGCGGTTCTTTCGCCGCTCCGGCCCCGTCCGCCGCGGCTTCTGCGGCGGCGCTGGCTGCCCTCGCCCTCCCGGCGGGGCTCCTTGCCCTCCGCCGCTTCCGGCGCGGACTTGTCGGCCTTTTCCGCTTTGGCGGGCTTGGCGGGCCGCTGCTTTTCCTGCTTCGGCGCGCTCTCGGTGACCTGCGCGGCGCTTTCGCCGCCCTTGTTCCGGCGGCGTCCGCCGCGGCTGCGTCGGCGGGAGGAACGGGCGGGGGCCTCCTCCGGCGCGGCGTCCTCCGCGTCGGCGGTAAAGTCGGAGAACAGGGTGGGGATCAGCATTTCCTCGGCGGCCACCGGCTCCACATAGCGCGCGGGCCGCTCTCTGGGCACGGTGATACCGTCCCGGCTGCCCTTGCCGCTGCGCAGCACGCAGACCTCGCAGTTATGGTAGCAGCGGGGCGTGTCGGGCCGATCATCCAGCCGGACGTTGACGGTCTCCTTCAGCACGTTGATATCGCTGACGTTGCCGGGGCCGTCCGGCGTCACCACGAAGGAATCGTTTTTCGGCATGCGCTTGATGGCGTCCTCATAGGCGTCCTGCTCGTATTTCAGGCAGCACATCAGCCGCCCGCAGGTGCCGGAGATCTTGGTGGGGTTCAGGCTCAGGTTCTGGGTCTTGGCCATCTTGATGGACACGGGCACGAACTCGTCCATATAGGACGCGCAGCAGAAGGGCCGCCCGCAGATGCCCAGGCCGCCCAGCATCTTGGCCTCGTCCCGGACGCCGATCTGCCGCAGCTCGATGCGGGAGCGGAACACACCGGCCAGATCCTTTACCAGCTCACGGAAGTCCACGCGGCCGTCGGCGGTGAAGAAGAACAGGATCTTGCTGCCGTCAAAGCTGCACTCCACCCGCACCAGCTTCATTTCCAGCCCGTGCTGGGCGATCTTCTTCTGGCAGATGTCAAAGGCGTCCTTCTCCCGGCTGCGGTTATAGGCCGCCGTGTGGCGGTCGTTGTCGGTGGCGATGCGCAGTACCGGACGCAGGGGAGCCACCACCGCGTCGTCGGCCACCTCGTGGTTGCCCTCCACGCACTGGGCGAACTCCGGCCCCTGGGCGGTCTCCACCACCACGTCATCACCGGGGCACACCGCCAGCTGGCCGGGGTCAAAATAGTAGGTTTTGCTGCCGCTGCGGAAGCGGACAGAGATCACAGTCGTCATATCAGGTATACCTTCCTTTCTGAAGGGAAAAATCAGTGGGTGACCACATCGGCCAGCTCCGCGCCCAGCGCGCCCAGCACGTGGCCTACGCCCACGTTGTATTGACACTCGTCACAGTACCGGCGGAAAAGGTCTGTCAGCGCCTGCAGCTTCCGCCGCGAAAAGGCGCGGCACAGCAGCTGCGCCGTCTCGCCGCAGGGCTTCCCGTAGACCGCCAGCAGCGCGGCGGCGGCGGTCTGCCACGCGCCTTCCATCATGGCCAGCAGCTGCTCCCGCTTCATCCGCCGGTTTTCCAGTCCGGTAAGATACACGGTCAGCGCGGGCACGTCCTTTTTGGCCAGCGCGCGGCACAGCGCCGCGGCGTTCTCGTCCTCCTGCTCCGCTTCCTCCGGCGTGTCCAGCCGCAGCTCCACGCAGCGGGAGCGGATGGTGGGCAACAGGAAATGGACGGCGTCGGCGCAGAACACGAAGGCCGCGTAGGCCGGGCCTTCCTCCACGATCTTCAGCAGCACATTCTGGTCCCGTTCGTTCAGCTGTGTGCAGTCGGTGAACAGATAGACCTTCCGCTCGCCCTCGTTGGGCCGGATGTATACGTCCTGCCGCAGCGCCCGGACGGTCTCCACCGACAGCTCCTTCCGATCAGTTTCCCGCACCTCCGTCACGTCGGGGTGGATGCCTTCCAGCACCTTGCGGCAGCTGTTGCACCGCAGGCAGGGCCGCCCGCCTTCGGCGCGGCACAGGTGGGCCGCCGCGATATACCGGGCCGCCGGGAGCTTGTCCCCCTCGCCGGTCAGGATCACCGCGTGGCTCAGTTGGCCCCGTGCGGCGGCAGCGCGGACGGCTTTTGCCCATGTGGAATTTTCGTTCACCGTCTGTGCCATTTCGCCCTCCCTGACTGGCAAAATACGCCGCTTTCTTTACAAATTCATAATAGTATACCACAAAAAGTGGCGGTATCGCAACCCCTGACGGCGGATTCCCTGAAAAAGTTTGCAGCATTTTCGATATTTCTACGAAAAACGGAAAAATAAAAGGAAAATATGCTTGCTTTTATGGGGAAAGCTGGTTATAATAAA
>CAVHKA010000033.1:0-1253 GCA_963636325.1 Agathobacter sp.
ATCCGCAAGCACGGCGTGTATATCACCGACGAGAAGCTCAAGCTGTTCGCCGAGCACCCTGAGCTGCTGGACGCACTGATGAAAAGCCTCTACGCCACCCATGCGGAGAACCTGCGGCACAGGGCAGAGCGCCAAACGCTGCTGCCCAAGGCGGACTACTACGACGCCTTTATGGACGCGGATGGCTGCACCAACCTTCGCACCACGGCAAAGGAGCTGAACGTGCCGGAGCGCTGGTTTGCCCGCTTTCTCCAGCAGACCGGCTTTCTCTACCGCAGCCCTGCGGGGAACCTCATGCCCTACGCCCTTCCCCGCAACCGCGGGCTGTTCCGTGTGCGGGATTACGTCCGCAACGGTCACAGCGGCGCGTACACTCTCATCACCCCCATGGGCAAGAGCCTGTTCCGGGAGCTGCTCCGCTGCGGCGAGGCCGCTTCCAACTGATTGATTAAACGAATAAGGAGCGTAACACCATGAAAAAGGAAAATCTGTACCTGATCCACGGCGAGGACTACCTGCGCCACATCGAGGAAAAGCTGGAGCTGTTCTGGATGGCGAATGTGCTCATGTGCTACATCAAAGACAGAGCCGACGCGGATAGCTACCTGCGCCTTGCGTATAAAGGCGTCCGCGACTTTGACGAGCGCTGCGGCGAGCTGTTCAGGAGCTGGGGCAAGGCCGTCCGCTATATCAAGTCCCACGACCTGGCGGACCTATCCGACCTTGTGGAAAACGAGCTGATTGAGCCGGAATACGCGGGCTACGTCCCTGCGGACAAGCCCTGCTGCCCCGGCGAGCGCTGCTGCGAGTACGCCGAGCGCATCGAGCGCGAATACGCCGCAGAGCGTGAGGCGGACGAGGACAATGAGGACGCCGACGTATTTGAGTATGACGGAGAACCGGCCATATCTGAGCTGACCGGCGTGTGCAGGGACATCCTCACGGCTGTCGAAGGGCTTACCTCGCTTCTAAGGGATGAGTTCGACTATGCAGGCTGACCGCATTTACTGCGGTGACGCCCTGACCGTGCTGAAAACCCTGCCGGACAGCTCCGTAAACTGCTGCGTAACCTCGCCGCCGTACTACGCACTGCGGGATTACGGCGTGGACGGGCAGATCGGGCGGGAGGAAACCCCGGCGCTGTATGTGGAGCGCCTGACTTCCATTTTCCGGGAGGTCAGGCGCGTTCTCACACCGGACGGCACCCTCTGGCTCAACATCGCGGACACCTATGCCGGAAAGGGCAATCAGGG
>CAVHKA010000033.1:2069-3802 GCA_963636325.1 Agathobacter sp.
AAGAAAAAGCAGCGCGTCGTTGACCCGAAAACCGGCACGGTCACAACGCGCCTTTCTTTTGAGGAGGTAGACAAGAAGCGACCGCCCTCCAAGCTCACCCACGCCCTGCGGGACGCGCCCGGTGCGGCAGCACTATCCGCCGTCCACAGGGAGATTCGGGAGCATGAGCAGGACAATGTGGGTGTGGAGAGCGCCCACGGCGTGGAGCAGGCGGCGGAGCGCGCCGTGCGACTTGCACAGCACGCCCACCGCTCTCACAAGGAGAAGCCCTACCGCCGCGCTGACCGCGCCGAGGCCAAGGCAGACCGCGCCAACCTCCGTGCGCTGGACAAAACGGCGCAGTACCATGACCCGCAGTTTTCCAGCAATCCCTACTCCCGCTGGCAGCAGAAGCAGGCCATCAAGCGGGAGTACGCCGCCGCCAAAGCCGGAAAAAGCGCCGGGAATACGGTCAAAGCCTCCGAAGCTGCGGCAAAGGCGGCGCGGAAAGCCACAGAGAACACCAAGAAAGCCGGCGAGTTCATCGCCCGTCACAAAAAGGGCTTTCTTATCGTGGGCGGCATCGTGGCAATAATCGTCCTCATCCTCTGCACCGTGTCCTCCTGCTCCCTGCTGATTCAGGGCGGAGCCACCGGCATCAACGTATCCACCTACCCCAGTGAGGACGCGGATATGCTGGCGGCAGAGGCGCAGTATTGCGCCATGGAAGCGGAATTGCAGCAGTATCTCGACACCTACGAAAGCACCCACGACTACGACGAGTACCACTTCGAGCTGGACGACATCGAGCATGACCCCTATGTGCTGATTTCCGCCATCACCGCCCTGAAAGGCAAGGAGTGGACGATAACCGAGGTCGGCGGCATCTTGGAGATGCTGTTTGAAAAGCAGTACATCCTAACGGAAACCGTCACCACGGAAACGAGATACCGCACGGAAACCCGTACCGGCTACTACACCGACGCGGACGGCAATCTGCAAAGCTACGAGTACGACGTGCAGGTGCCGTACACCTATTATATCTGTACCGTGAAGCTGGAAAACTTTATCCTCTCCCATGTGCCGGTCTACATCATGTCGCAGGATCAGCTCTCCCTTTACGCCATGTATATGGCTACTCTGGGCAACCGCCCGGACCTGTTTGACGGCTCGGAGTACATCGGGAAATACTACACCGCCGACTATGAAAAGTACGAGATACCCCCGGAAGCGCTGGAGGACGCGCAGTTCGCCGCCATCATCAAGGAGGCGGAGAAGTACCTCGGCTACCCCTACGTCTGGGGCGGCAGCAGTCCTGCCACCTCCTTCGACTGCTCCGGCTTTGTCAGCTACGTCTACAACAACTGCGGCGTGGGCTGGAGCTTCGGCAGGCTGGGCGCGGAGGGGCTGCGCCAGCTCTGTACGCGGGTGTCCGCCGCCAATGTCCGACCGGGTGATCTGGTGTTCTTCCAAGGCACCTATGACACCACCGGCGCGTCCCATGTTGGCATCTATGTGGGCAATGATATGATGCTCCACTGCGGCGACCCCATCCAGTACACAAGCCTCAATTCAAGCTATTGGCAATCTCACTTCCTTGCCTACGGGCGCGTACCTGCGCCCTAATCTCTCAGAAAGGAGACGAACATGAACCCGAAAATCAGCAGGCTGCGGGCGGAGCGCGAGAAGAACAACGGCAAAATCGCCGCGCTCCAGACCCGCAACAGAGAAATCGACAGCCAGATCATGGAACT
>CAVHKA010000033.1:4373-14040 GCA_963636325.1 Agathobacter sp.
CTGCTCCTGCAAGGACAAGTGCGAGGCAGGTGCGGTCAACACCGCCTGCGCAGTCTGCAAGAACAATATGACGGAGTGCATGGGAAAGGAAAAGGTCACGGAAAAGACGCCGGAGCCCGACCCGACGCCGGACACGACCGACAGTCCCGACAAGGACGGCGGCGAAAAGAAGTCCGGCAGCGGTCTTGTTGTGATTGTGCTGCTGCTCCTGATGGCGGGCGGCGGCGCGCTGTATTGGTTCAAGTTCCGCAAGAAAAAGCCTGACACAAAGGGACCTGTGGACTTGGATGATTACGATTACGGCGATGATGAGGACGAGGAATACGAAAACGAGGACGATGCGGACGAGCCGGAGGAAACGGAGGACGCGGATGCATGACCCTTTTTACCAAAAACCCGCTGGAGCGACTGATGATGCAGCGCCCCTATCCGGGAAAGGAGGAAACGCCGCGCACCCCTGCCCCGGAGGGACATTTCTGCTGCGGCTGTTCCCGCTACGGCACCGTCTGCCTCCGTCCCTGCTACCGTGACACCGACTTGCGGGAGAAGCTGCGGGCGAAAGCGCCGGAGCGTTAGGACCCCGACCCTTGCCGCATTCTCCCACCGATGCTACAATGTACCCATGAAAGACCAAATGCAGCGGAAAAGGATGTGATACGGATGCTGAGCTTTGAACGGGTGCTGGAGGCATTCAGAGAGCACCTTACAGAAGATACCGGCGTGGAGGTGGTGCCGACCCGACACGGCTGTACCTTCCTCACATGGGATGACAGGCGTGAAAATTGGGACACCGCTGAGATTTGCCTCACGCCGGAGGCGCTGCTGGACAGGCTGACCGGCGCGGTGGAAAGCTATGAACAGTGCCGCCTTTTGGATGGAACACGGGACCCAACCGACGCCGAGCGCAAAGCCTTTGCCGAGGCTGCCGAGCGATACCGGCAGCGGTGCTTTGAACGACCCTGACTCACATACGATTAGAAAAACAGACACGAAAAGCAGTCCTTCGGGGCTGCTTTTTGCTATGCAGAAAAGGAGAAAAATGAATATGACACACCATAAATTAGTGATCGCGGAAAAGCCCTCCGTCGCCCAGTCCATCGCCGCCGTGCTGGGCGCAAAGCAGCGACACGACGGGTATCTTTCGGGAGGCGGCTACCTTGTAAGCTGGTGCTTCGGGCATCTGGCGGAGCTGGCGGGCGCGGATGTGTACGATGAAAAGTACGCCAAGTGGCGCTACGACGATCTGCCCATCCTCCCCGCAAGCTGGCGCTATACCCTGAGAGCGGACAAATCCAAACAATTCGAGCTGCTGCGGGACCTCATGAGCCGGGAGGACGTGAGCGAGGTGGTCAACGCCTGCGACGCGGGGCGCGAGGGGGAGCTTATCTTCCGCACCGTCTACTACATGGCAGGCTGCACAAAGACCATGAAGCGGCTGTGGATCTCCTCCATGGAGGACGAGGCCATCCGAAAGGGCTTTGCAGACCTTCGTCCGGGACGGGAATACGACGGGCTGTATCAGTCCGCCCTCTGCCGCGCCCGCGCGGACTGGCTGGTGGGCATCAACGCCACAAGGCTCTTTTCGGTGCTGTACCACCGCACCCTCAACGTGGGGCGCGTCCTGTCCCCGACGCTGGCGCTCATCGTCCAGCGGGAGGCGGAGATCGCCGCCTTTCGCCCGGAAGCCTTTTACACTGTGAGCCTCGGCTGCGGCAGCCTTGCCGCCATGTCCGAAAAGCTCAGAAGCAAAGAAGCTGCGGACGCCCTCGCCGCCGCCTGCGCCGGTCAGCCGGTCACGGTCAGGACGGTGCAGCGCACGGAAAAAACGGAGAACGCGCCCCGGCTCTACGACCTGACCGCGCTCCAGCGGGAGGCCAACCGCAGCCTCGGCTACACCGCCCAGCAGACGCTTGACTACCTGCAAGCCCTCTACGAGAAAAAGCTCTGCACCTATCCCCGCACGGACAGCCGCTTCCTCACCGACGATCTGGAAGCCTCTGTGCCGGAGCTTGCAGCCGTGGCCGCCGCCATCTGCGAAACCACCGCACCGGAGGGCGTGAACGCAAGGCAGGTCTGCGACAGCCGCAAGGTCAGCGACCACCACGCCATTCTCCCCACCGCCAGCGCGGGCAAGGCGGATACCTCCGTCCTGCCGCTGGGCGAGCGCGAGCTTTTGCGCCTTGTGGCGGGGCAGCTTCTCCGGGCGGTCAGCGATGCACACCGCTATGCGGAAACCACAGTTACGCTGGAGTGCGGCGGCACCGAGTTCACCGCCAAGGGCAAAACCGTCCTTGATACCGGCTGGAAGCAGTATCTCGCGCAGGAAAAGCAGGACGCCGCGCTGCCGGAGCTGTCGGAGGGGCAGGTATTGGATTGCGCCGAAGCCGCCGTAAAGGAGGGCAAGACCACGCCGCCCAAGCATTATACGGAGGATACGCTGCTCTCCGCCATGGAGACTGCCGGAAAGGAAGATATGCCGGAAGAAGCGGAACGAAAGGGGCTGGGAACGCCCGCCACCCGCGCCGCCATCATCGAAAAGCTGGTAGCCACGGGCTTTGTGGAGCGCAAGCGGGCGAAGAAGGCCGTCAGCCTTGTGCCTGCCCATACCGGCGTTTCCCTCATCACCGTGCTGCCGGAGCAGTTACAGTCCCCGCTTCTCACCGCCGAATGGGAATACCGCTTGCAGCAGGTGGAGCGCGGCGAGCTTTCCCCGGACGAGTTCATGACCGGCATTGCGGATATGCTCACGGAGCTGGTAAAAACCTACAAGGTCATCTCCGGCGCGGAGGTGCTGTTTCCCTCCGGCCGTGAGGTCATTGGCAAATGCCCCCGCTGCGGCAGCGACGTGACCGAGAGCAAAAAGGGCTTCTTCTGCGAGAAAAACGACTGCCGCTTCGGGCTGTGGCGGGACAACAAGTTCTTTGCCGCCAAGCGTGCCGCGCTGACAAAAAAGGTCGCCGCCGCGCTGCTGGCAGACGGGCGGGTGAAGCTCACGGGCCTTTATTCCGAAAAGACCGGCGGCACCTACGACGCCACCGCCGTGCTGGAGGATACCGGCGAGAGCGTCCGCTTCCGGCTGGAATTTGACAAGGGGGCGAGGACATGAAGCTCTCCAAGCTGGAGCAGGAAAGTATCATCCTCTACAACGAGGAAGAATCCACCGCCAGCATCTACACCCACGACCCCAAGCTGAAGCGCAAGCTCAAGCGCCTTGCGGAGAAATACCCGGACAAGGTGTACCCGGATAGGGCCGTCCATGCCGGAGCGGTCAGCTACGCCGTGCCGAAAAGCTGCGTCAGCGTCCGGGAGCCGTTCAGCGACGAGCGGCGCAGGGCCGCCAGCGAACGCGCCAAAAACGCCGGATATACGCCGCCCGCAAGGAGTATATACTCCGAAAACGAATAAGAACCGAGCGCCCGCACAGGAAAGCCTACCCCTGCGCGGGCGCTGCCATTTTAGGGGTAAACAGCCCATGAAATGAAAGGAAGTGCCTATGACACGAAAATCTCCGTATCCGACAAGAGCGGATTATCCGGCATTGATTGAAAATGCCAAGCCTGCGCTGCGCGAGCTGTTGGGCGCGGCCTCGTATGAACGGAGGATCGCCGTTCTCAACGAATGTTCTCTCGATGTGGTCAATACCGTCTGCACGATCATGGTGCTGGGGCGGCACAGCCTCTATCTTCGCCGCAAAAAGCCCTTCAACGCGCCGGACGCGGTTTTTGTCCGGTGGGCGGCGGACCTGTGGACGCTGCGCGAGCAGGACAAGGCAGGCGACATCCGCTATCTCTGTGGAAAAACGGATTTACGGGAATATCTTTCGCGGGGGCTTCAGCTCCTGCGTATCGACCTGATGAAAGGAGGCAAAAATGCCAGAGAAGCCCGGTAAAAACAGAGAACAGCTCAAGGAGATCACCGACCGCATCGAGGCGGGTATCCGCGACATCTTTGAATCCGGCGATATGGAAAAGTACCGCAATTACCTGCGCACCATGAGCCGGTTTCACAACTATTCCCTCAACAATCAGGCGCTCATCCACTTGCAGCGCCCGGACGCCACACTTGTGGCGGGCTACAACCGCTGGCGGGACAAGTTCTCCCGCCATGTGCTGCGGGGCGAGAAGGGCATCACCATCATCGCGCCCACGCCGTATAAGAAGAAAATCGAGCAGGAAAAGCTCGACCCGGACACCAAGCTGCCCATTCTGGACGCGGACGGCAAAATCGTCACCGAGGAAAAGGAAATTGAAATCCCCATGTTCCGCCCGGTGAAGGTGTTCGACTACGCCCAGACGGACGGAAAGCCCCTGCCGGAGCGCGTGGCCAGTCCCGTCGCCAACCTGACCGGCAGCGTGGAAAATTACGAGGCGTTCATGGAGGCGCTGCGCCGGTCCTCGCCCGTGCCGGTGGAGGTAAAGCCTCTGTCCGCCGATGTGGACGGCTATTTCAGCCCCAAATCCCAGAGCATCACGCTGCGGGAGGGCATGAGCGAGGTGCAGACGGTATCCGCCGCCGTCCATGAGATCGCCCACGCCAAGCTCCACAATTACGGTTTGCAGCAGCCAGAGGAGCGCAGGCATAAGAGCCGCAATACAGAAGAAGTGGAGGCCGAAAGCATCTCCTTCATGGTCTGCGCCTACTTTGGCATCGAAACCGGCGCGAACAGCTTCGGCTATGTGGCAACATGGTCAAAAAACGCCGAGCTGCCGGAGTTCCGCGCCAGTCTGGATACCATCAGCAAGACCGCAAACGGCATCATCACCGACGTGGAAAAGCATTTCGCGGAGGTTTGCAAGGAGCGCGGCATCGAGCTTCCCAAGGACACGGAATATGAGCTTGTCACCATCCCGCCCTCACGCGCCGACGCGCTGGCCTTCGCCGCTGAATATGCGGCGTTCCTGCGCCGGGATCTGAACGTTCCCGACAGCGCGGACAAACCCACAGCGGAGGCGGTGGCGGACAGGCTGCTTGCCGGCGAGGACGCAGAGCTGCGGAAGGAGCTGGAGGATTTCGTCAAGCTGGCAGACGAGATCGGCATTGACGACGGCTCTCATGGGCTTCTGGAACGCTTCAACGGCCTGTTCCGTCAGGAATGGCGGGCAAAGGAGAAACCTCAGCCGGAAATTGAAACGGAAAAGCTGTATCTGGCGGATGACAGCAAATACGTCCATGTGCAGCGCACGGTGGAGGGCATCGACTACACCATCTATGACGCGGGAACAAAGAAAGCGCTGGACGGCGGGCAGCTTGACGCACCGGATATGACCCTTTCCGCGGCGGCGCTGGAGGTATGCAATCTCCATGAGCTTGGGAACGCCGCGCCGCTCTCCCTTGTCGATTCCGAAATGATTCAGGCTTTGCAGGAAGCAAATGAGCTGCCGACCCTGCCGGAGCTGGAGCAGGGCTATCCCATGCCGGATACCAGCATCGGCTTTCAGGAAATGTATCAGTACGGCTACACGGACGGCAATACCATGCTGCCGCTGACAAAGGAGCGCGCCATGGAGCTGTTCTTGCAGGACGTTCCCGTGTTCCTGCTCTACGGCGACAGCACCGAGGCCATGGCGCTGGACGCCGAGGATATTTCCTCCCACACCGGCGTGTTCGGCGTGGAGCGCGAGGAATGGGACGCGGTGCGCGGCGTTGTGACGCTGAGCGAACAGGCAGACACGGAAAAGCTGTTTCTGGAAAACCCACAGGACGCTTTCCTCATCTATCAGATTCGGCGCGGCGGTGAATTGGACGCTTACCGCTTCATGAACTATGACTACTTGCAGAGCAAGGGCGTCACGCCGGAGCGCGGCGGCTACGACGCGATCTACACCGGCGGGCTTGCCGACTATGGGGACAACAAAACCAATCTGGATATGATTTATCAGCGGTTCAATGTGGATCACCCTGCGGATTTCAAGGGACACAGCCTGTCGGTCAGCGACATCGTTGCCCTAAAGCAAAACGGCGTAGTATCCTGTCATTACGTTGACAGCATCGGCTTCCGGGAGCTTCCCAATTTCCTGAAGCCGGAGAATTACCTCAAAAACGCGGAGATGCTGTTGGAGGACGACTATGGCATGATCGACGGCATCATCAACAACGGCCCCAAGCAGCCCACCGTAACAGAGCTGGAGGAGCAAGTCAAGGCGGGCTTTTCCATCTCCCTGACGGAGCTGGCTGCGGCCTCCCACCGCGAACAGAAGAAGCCCTCCGTGCTGGAAAAGCTCAGGGAAAGGACGCCGGAGCAGGCGAAAAACAAAACAGCGCCCAAACGGAGCGCGGAAAGAGAGCTTTGATATGAACGACAAGCATTTCACCCACGATGAAGTCAGCCTTATGAGCATCTACAACGCGGCAGGCACCCGCGAGGGCCTGATCGCAGCCCTCACAGAAATGCGGGGGTATCTGGACGCAGAGGAGGCCGAGCTGCGGGAGCTGACGGACAGCGCCCTCGCAAAGCTGTGCGGCATTACCGACGCGGAGTACGCCGCCCTTGACCTGACGCCGGATTTTGACCTCTGAGCAAAGCTGACTGTTTTACGGTCAAGAGCCGGAAAAATCGCAGATTCGCCGCTGGGAGCGCGCCGGATGAGGAATGTATCATCCGGCGCGTTTCTGTTTGAAAATCGCCGTTTTTCCCAAGTCATGAGCCGGAGAAAATACCCCAAAATCGCGCCTGCTTCGCGCAGGAGGCGCAGAAAGGCCATTTATGAGAACAGGACTGACAAAAACGCAGAAAATCACGGAGATTACCTTTGACGAAAAAGAACCCCTTATCCATATCCGCACCCACAATACCGACCTTAGAAACCGCCTTGCCGCCTATGCCGCGCAGCACCCCACAGAGTGCCGCCAACTGGACGCAGACCCCGACACAGGCGGCATGGAGTTCAGCATCCGCAAGGGGCGCTTGTCCTTCCGCCTGACCGCGCCGTACAGCAAGAAACGGAAACAGGCGGCGAGCGAGGCGGCAAAAAGAAACGGCTTCACCAGAAAACCATGAGAGGAGGATTTTGCTTATGCCCAACAAACTGCAAGCCTACGCGGAGCAGGCGGAGCGCACCGCGCGGCAGATCACCGGCAGCCATCTGGCGTGGACGGCGTTCCTGACCACCGCCGCAAGGCTGTATAAATACCCCTACAACGAGCAGCTCATGATCTATATGCAGCGCCCGGAGGCCACCGCCTGCGCGGAGTACGACTTTTGGAATGAGAAGATGGGGCGCTATGTCCGGCGCGGCAGCACGGGCATCGCCCTCATTGACGCTACCGGCTACAAGCCAAGGCTCAAATACGTCTTTGACGTTTCCGACACGGGAGGCAAGGAAAACGCCCGCCGCGTCAACTTGTGGGAGCTGAAAGACGCGCATACCGACAGCGTGAGCGCCATGCTGGAGCGTAATTACGGCGTTTCCGGCAAAAACGGCCTTGCGGAGCAGTTCGAGAGCGTCGCTTCTCAGCTTGCTGCGGAATACTGGCGCGACCATTCCCGCGACATCCTCGGCATCGTTGCGGATTCCTATCTGGAGGAGTATGATGATTACAACATCGAGGTGGCGTTCAAAAACGCCGCGGCGGTCAGCATCACCTACTCCCTCATGTCCCGCTGCGGGATGCAGCCGGAGGATCACTTTGAACACGAGGATTTTTTCAGCATCTTTGATTTCAACACCCCGCGCACGGTGGCAGCCCTCGGCACGGCGGTCAGCGAGATCAATGAACAGGTTTTGCGGCAGATCGAAGTTACCATACGAAATTATGAGCGCGAACACAGCGCGGAAAGGACGGCAGAGCATGGAGAACAACCTGACTTACACGATGAACGGAGATTACATGATTCCCGACCTGAAGATCGAGGTGCCGGAGCAGCCCCTCGGCAAGTACGGGCGGATGCGCCAGAAGTACCTGAAGGAGCATCGGCCCATCCTCTGGAACCAGATGATTCTGGAGGAAACCCTGTTCCCGCACCTGCTGGAGATCGAGCAGGCAGCGCAGAGCCGCTTAGAGCAGATGATGCCGGAGCTGGCGGCGGAGGCCGGAGCGACGGAAGCGCTGAAAGCCAGCGACCCGATGAAATGGGTGGGCCTGATGAACACCTGCAAGGCGCAGGCGGAGGAAGTGATTCTCGCGGAGCTGATCTACGCATAACAGAACACCCCGCACGGGGCGGTCAGCTATCCTTTTTCCCCACCGAAGCGGAACAGATTACAGCCATAGAAGAAGCGGAGAGCGCACAGACGCCCTTCGCTTTTTCCGTTTCTCAGGAGCAGCTTGACCATGTGCTGCGGCTGGGCGGCAACGAGGACGATACCCGCATGGTCATTGCCGCCGCGTTCCAGAAGCAAAAGCCAATGGGCGAGGTAGCCGCCCTGCTCCGGCAGACCTTTCACGGCGGCAACGGCTTCAAAACCCCGGAGGGCGAGCTTTCCGCGTGGTATGCCGCTGACGGCATCCACATCGCCCCCGGCAGAAGTGCGGAATATGTGCGCAGCGCGCAGGTAATCGCATGGCAGGACGCCGCCGCGCGCATTTCTGAGCTTATGGACAGCGGCGCGTATGCCTCCAATGTGGAGCTTGCCGAGGCAGGGCAGCATGAGCGGATGCAGCTTGCCCAAGCCCTCTGGTATCTGAAACACGACCTGAGCGACGAGGCGCGGGAACAGGGCTATCTCTCCTGTATGGATACGCTGCGGGGCGGCGGCTTCCCTGATGAAACGGAGCGCCTTGCCGAACGCCTGACGGATTTTTCCTTCCGCGACACGCTCTCCGGCGAGTTCGCGCAGTTTTACGCCGCCCATGAGCAGGACAGAAGCCTGCTGCGATTCCACTATCACAAGCTCGATCAAATCTGGCAGAGCCTGCGGGACCTGTCCTTGCCCCGCAGGGAGTATTCCTCCGAAATGGCCGCAGTGCCGGAGCTGGGGCGCTTCATCACGGAGGACGAGATCGACCATGCCCTAGACCGCGGCAGCGGCGTGGAGGGCGGCAAGGGCAGGATCTACGAATACTTCACCTCCGACCATACCGGCAAGGAAAAGGCAGCTTTCCTCAAAGATGAGTACGGCATAGGCGGGCGCTCCCACGCCGTTTCCGGTGCATCCCATAGTGATGAAAGCCACGACAGCCGCGGCATTGTCCTGAAAAAAGCAGGCTGTGCCAATGTGGAGCTGAGCTGGACGAAGGTGGCAGCAAGGATTGACAGCCTCATTCAGAAGGACCGCTTCCTCTCTCCAAGGGAAAAGGAGCGCTACGCCCAGCTTCAGCGGGAAAAGGAAGCAGAGCGTGAACTGCCAACACAGGCACAGACCGACTACAATGCCATCAAGGAAGCCCACCCGGACGACATCGTGCTGTTTCAGGTGGGCGATTTCTTTGAGATTTACGGCGAGGACGCAAAACAGGCGGCGGAGCTGCTTGATCTCAACCTTACCACAAGAGCGATCCCCGGTGCTGGCCGTGTGGAGATGTGCGGCGTACCGTCGCACAATTTAGAGATGTATGTGGAGAAATTGCGCGATAAGTATGATGTGACGATTGCCGAAGCGCCGGACTTTAGAGGTGAGCGCCACATTTACACGCTGCGCTCTATCGACCATGAAGCAGAAGCCGCCATCAATGCTTATGAAGCAGAGTTCGGCGCGGACGGCACGAGGGTGTTCCGCGATCCTGCCGC
>CAVHKA010000034.1:0-13810 GCA_963636325.1 Agathobacter sp.
ACCACACGCAGGCGGCGGCCACCATGGTCTTGCCGCTGCCCACGTCGCCCTGACACAGCCGGTTCATGGGCCGGGATGAGGTCATATCGGCCACCGCGTCACCGATGGCCTTTTTCTGGGCGGCCGTCAGCGGGAAGGGGAGCGCGTCATAGAAGGGCTGCATGTCCGCGGCGCGGCACACCGGTCCCGCCACCTCTACCCGCCGCGAGCGCAGCAGGTGCAGCCCGCAGGTCACCAGAAACAGCTCCTCGAACACCAGCCGCCGGTGGGCCTGCCCCAGCGCCTCAAAGCTGGTGGGGAAGTGGATGTTCTCGTAGGCGTAGTTGACATAACACAGCTGATGGGCCATGCGCACCTGATCCGGCAGCACATCCGGCATCAGTTCCCGGCACTCGTCCAGTCCCTGCCGCATGGCTTTTTGCAGCAGCAGCTGGCTGACGCCCTTGGTCAGCGGATACACCGGCATGATCCGGCCCGTCAGCTGGTGCTGTCCCGACCGCTCCATCAGGGGATTTATCATCTGCCGCCGCAGGAGGTTGCCCTCCACCTTGCCGCAGAACACGAAGCTCTCGCCAACGTGGAGGCTCTGCTGGCGGTAGGCCTGATTGAAGAACGTCACGTCCAGCACGCCGGTATCGTCCACCGCCCGCACCTTCACCACCGTGCGTCCGCCCGTGATGCGGTGGCTGGTGGGCGTACCGGCGATCATGGCATGGCAGCAGGCTGTCTCTCCCACGGGAAGCTCCGCGATGGGGTAGATGACGCTGCGGTCCTCATACCGCCGGGGAAAGAAGCCGATCAGCTCCCGCAGCGTGGTGATGCCCAGCTTTTCCAGCGCCTTGGCCCGTGTTTCTCCGATGCCCCTGATGTACTGCACGCTGGTGTTCAGTCCTGCCATGCTTCCGCCTCCTTCCGCTGCGTTTTTGTTGATTATACCAGTTTTCGCCGGGGAATACAATCGAAAAGAAACACACCCTGTCTGTTGCGCCTTGCGGGCGGATATATTATAATAAACTCATACAAACCGAAAGGAGCCGCGCCATGGCCGAAAAACGCAGTATCTGTCTCATCAACGATTCCTTCCCGCCGGTGATCGACGGCGTGGCCAACGCCGTCACCAATTACGCCACCGTGATCCAGCGGGACTATGGCGACGCCACGGTGGTGACGCCCTACTATCCCGACGCCGACGACAGCGTCTATCCCTTCCCGGTGCTGCGCTATCCCAGCATCGACATGACGAAGCTGGTGGGCTACCGGGCGGGCTTTCCCCTGTCGCCGGAGCTGATGGAGCAGGTGGAGGGCCGCCATATCGACCTGATCCACAGTCATTGCCCCGTCACCTCCATGGTGCTGGCCCGGATGCTGCGCCAGCGGCTGAATGTCCCGCTGGTGTTCACCTATCACACCAAGTTCGATATCGACATCGCCAACGCCATCCACAGCAAGCTCCTGCAGGAGGCATCCATCAAAATTCTGGTGGAGAACATCTCCGCCTGCGACGAGGTGTGGACCGTCAGCCACGGCGCGGGAGAGAACCTGCGCTCGCTGGGCTATCAGGGGGACTATATCGTCATGCCCAACGGTGTGGACTTCCCCGCCGGACGGCTGAGCGAGGAAAAGGTGCGCGCCGTGGGGGCAAACCTCGACCTGCCGGAGGGCGTGCCGCTGTTCCTGTTCGTGGGCCGCATGATGTGGTACAAGGGCCTGCGGATCATTCTGGACGCCCTGAAGCAGCTGAAGGACGAGGGGCAGGACTTCCGCATGGTGTTCGTGGGCAAGGGCACCGACGGCGACGCCATCCGGGCCTACGCCGGAGAGCTGGGCCTGTGTGACAAGGTGTTCTTTGAGGCCCCCTGCTATGACCGGGAGGTCATTCGGGCGTGGTACTGTCGGGCCGACCTGTTCCTGTTCCCCTCTACCTTTGACACCAACGGTCTTGTGGTGCGTGAGGCGGCAGCCTGCGGCCTGGCCAGCGTGCTGATCGCCGGAAGCTGCGCCGCCGAGGATGTCACCGACGGGCAGAACGGCTTCTTTATCGAAGAAAACGCCGCTTCCATGGCGGCCATGCTGCGCCGTCTGATCCCCCAGCGGGAGCTGATGCGCCGGGTGGGGGAAAACGCCCAGAAGGAAATTTATATCTCGTGGGATGACTCCATTGCCAACGCCTGCCGCCGGTACGAGGTGGTGCTGGACAACTTCCGCCGCGGACTGTATCCCGTCCACGACACCCCTGCCGACGGTTTCCTGCGGGGCACGGCGGAGTCGCTGGACGCCATCAACCGTGTCCGGGCCGCCCGTGACCAGCTCCGCGCCGCCATGGACGAGGATGTCCGTCAGTGGCACGACGAGGTACAGGAGAATCGCCTCCGCGCTCAGGAAAACCGGGAGAGAATCCAGGAAAAGCTGACGCAGCTTCGTCAACGGATCGACCGGTATCTGTAAAAAGGCTTGCGGTACGGGCCGTGTTATGATACCATAAAGATATCCCGCCCGCTTCCGGGCATTGAATCAAAGGAACAAGGCCATATGAATATAAAAATTTCCGCGGACAGCACCTGCGACCTGTCCCCCCAGCTGATCGCCCGCTATGACATCGGCATCTCGCCTCTGTACATCGTCCGGGACGGCGAATCGCTGGTGGACGGTGTGGACATCACACCCGACGAGATCTATGCCCATGTGGAGGCCGGCGGCAGCATGTGCTCCACGGCGGCGGTGTCGGTGTACGACTATGAGGAGTTCTTCCGCAAGGAGCTGGAGAGCGCCGACGCGGTGGTGCACTTCCACATCTCCGGCGACATGTCCGCCTGCTATCAGAACGCCTGCATCGCGGCGGCGGAGGTAGGCAATGTCTATCCCGTGGACGCCCGCAATCTCTCCACCGGCATCGGCCTGCTGGTGCTGGAGGCGGCGGAGTTGGCCCGGACGGGGCAGCTGACCGCCCAGGAGATCCAGGAGCGGATGAACCAGCGGCGGGAGCTGCTGGACGTCAGCTTCGTGGTGGAGCAGCTGGGCTATCTCCGCAAGGGCGGCCGCTGCTCCAGCGTGGCGGCGCTGGGCGCCAACATGCTGTCCCTCCGGCCCTGCATCCAGGTGAAGGACGGCAAGATGGGCGTGGGCAAGAAGTACCGGGGCGCCTACCAGAAGTGCCTGCTGCAATATGTGAAGGAGCGTCTGGAGGGCCGCGATGACATCGATCTCCACCGCATCTTCATCACCGAGTCCGGCGGCTTCACGCCGGAGGAGGTGGCCGAGGTAGAGACGGCGGTATGCGGCTATCAGCCCTTTGAAGAGGTGCTGCACACCCGCGCCGGCTGCACGGTCTCCAGCCACTGCGGTCCCCGCACGCTGGGCATTCTGTACTTCCACACGAAATAACAAAGAAAGAGACGCCATCGGCGTCTCTTTTGTTGCTCTTATTCCGGTTCCCGCAGGGCCACGGCCTCTTCGGTGAAGGGCGTGTCCTGTAAGTCCAGCAGCTTGGTGGTCAGCAGCCGGGAGAAATTGGTCATCACCGCCGTGGACAGTACGAAGCTGTTCACGTCCGCCTCGTCTGCCGCCTCCGCCTCCAGCAGCTGGGCGGCCATGCCCTCCACCATGGTGACGAAGATCCGGGCCGAGTCGGTGTACTGGTCGATAAAGGCCTCATAGGTCCTTCTGACCTCGTCCTCCGTCAGCCCATTGGGCAGGATCTTCTGGATCTCCGACATGGTGAGGCTCTGCTTCAGGGCGCAGATCATGATGAGATACGCGATGTGTACCCGGCTGTACTTTTTCTTCTCCGGCGCGGGCATCAGCTTCATCCGTACATAGTTGTTGATGGCGCTGGTGGTGATGATCTGCTCCTCCTTTTCCTTCTTGGGCAGAAACGGCAGATATCGGCTCAGCAGCGTCAGCACCTGATCCATATACAGGCCCAGCGTGGGGATCTGCTCCCATGTAGGCAGGCGGTAGCCCTGCAAATAATGGCTCCAGCGGCGCAGTTTGCCTGCCACCAGCCGGGAATCGTATTTTTCGTGCATGATGTGTCCTTTTCTCCTGTGGGTGCGTATATTACTCGTTCAGTATAACACATACTGTAAAAAATGACAAGTCAAACCGCTGCCTGCTCTTGACACATTCCAAAAATCATATATAATAATATGCATCATTAGATGAAAACGAGGTACACATCATGTCCTTTATCATAACCACCGATACATCCGCCAATCTGCCCACTGCCGAGCTGCAGTGGCACCAGCTGGAGCTGCTGCCCTTTTCCTATATCGTCAACGATATCGAGCATCAGTGTCTTGACCTGACCGCCTTTGACGGCGATGCCTACTATGAGATGCTGCGCCATACCCCGGCCAGCACCTCCATGATCTCCATGGATCAGTACTGCCGGATGTGGGAGCCGCTGCTGCGGGAGGGAAAGGACGTGCTGCATGTGGGCATGTCCTCCGGCATCAGCGGCGCGTATCAGTCGGCGGTGATGGCCGCCCGCGAGCTGCGGGAGGCGTATCCCGACCGCCGTCTGGTGGTGTTCGATACCCGCGCGGCATCGCTGGGCGAGGGTATCCAGGTGCTCCACGCCGCCACCTGCCGCGAGGCGGGCTATACCCTGGATGAGACCGTCCGGGAGCTGACGGAGCTGCGTTCCCGCGTCCGTCAGGTGTTCACGGTGGATGACCTGATGCACCTGCGCCGGGGCGGCCGCGTGTCCGCCGTCTCCGCCGCCGTAGGCACCGCCCTGCGGATCAAGCCCCTGCTGAAGGGCGACGAGGCGGGCCGCATCGTGGTGTTTGCCAAGGTGCAGGGCCGCAAGCGCTCTGTCCGTGCGCTGGCGGAGAATTTCGCCGCCCATGCCGAGCTGTCGGGCCGCTGGCCGGTGGGCATCGCCCACGCCGGCTGCCGCAGGGAGGCGCTGGAGCTGGCCGCCATGCTGAAGGAACACGATCCCAAGGCCCGTATCATCGTGGTGGACTACGAGCCGGTCACCGGCAGTCATGTGGGCCCCGGCGCGCTGGCCATGTTCTATGTGGCCGATCAGGACGATTGACCTTTGGCTATTTGCTGAAGATTTCCCGTTCTTTCCCGGTGGACTTTGTGTGTCTTGCCCATAGACACAGTGTCGGGAATAAGCCTATAATAACAGTAGACTTTTGAAGGAGAAAACACCGTATGATGCTTCGCGCCTGTTGTGATAGCTGCCTGTCCATGTGTTGCATGGGCACGCTTCACTGTGCGCTGGAAGGTCATACGTTTTCCCACCGCGTCAGATAACAGACGCGGAAGGTGTGTTGATTCACGCAGAGGGTGTATGAGCTTCATACACCCTCTGCTTTTTTGCACATATCATGAAACGAATTATATTGGGAAAGAGAAAGGACAGACATTATGGGTATCTATCATTCCGCGGCGCAGCTGGTGGGCCATACGCCCCTGCTGGCCGTTGACAACTACGTTGGCACCCGGGGCCTTCCCGCCGTCATTCTGGCCAAGCTGGAGAGCTTCAACCCCGCCGGAAGCGCCAAGGATCGCGTGGCGCTGGAGATGCTGCGTCAGGCGGAGTCCTCCGGCGTGCTGCGGCCCGGCGGCACCGTCATCGAGCCTACCTCCGGCAACACCGGCATCGGTCTGGCCGCCATGGCCATATCCAAGGGCTACCGCGTCATTCTCACCATGCCCGCCTCCATGAGCGCCGAACGCCGCGCGTTGCTGAAGGCCTACGGCGCGGAGCTGGTGCTGGTGGAGGAGGGCGGCATGGCCGGCGCGGTGGCCAAGGCGGAGGAACTGGCGGCCGCCATTCCCGGCGGCTTCATTCCCGGCCAGTTCGATAACCCCGCCAACCCCGCCGCCCACTACAAGACCACCGGCCCGGAGATCTGGCAGGATACGGAGGGCCATGTGGATATCTTCGTGGCAGGTGTCGGTACCGGCGGCACCATCAGCGGCACCGGCCGCTACCTGAAGGAGCAGGACCCCCATGTCCGTGTGGTGGCGGTGGAGCCCGCCTCCTCGCCCCTGCTGAGTCAGGGCCACGCTGGCCCTCACGGTTTGCAGGGCATCGGCGCAAACTTTGTTCCCCAAAACTATGACGCCTCTGTGGTGGATGAGATCCTCACCGTCACCGACGAGGAAGCGTACCGCACTGGCCGCCTGCTGGCCCGTACCGAGGGCATCATGGCGGGCATCACCTCCGGTGCGGCCCTGTGGGCCGCCGATGTGCTGGCCCGCCGCCCGGAAAACGCGGGCAAGACCATCGTGGCGCTGCTGCCGGACGATGGCAGCCGCTACCTGTCCACACCCCTTTGGTCGGAGGAATAAACCATGTACGAAGATCACATCTGCACCGCGGCCAGGATCATGGCCGAAACCATGAAAAATGCCGATATCCCCATGTACGGCGCGCGTCTGCGCCTGCCGGACCGCAAGGCCATCATCGCCCTGTTGAAGGAGATGCGCCAGCTGCTGTTTCCCGCTTATTTCGGCGACCCTGCCATCATGACGCTGGCGGCGGCGGACTATGCCGCCCTGCTGCTGGAGCGCATCGAGACTGGCCTTGCCAAACAGATCGCCCTGGCCCTGCCGCCGGAGCAGGAGGGGCAAGCGCCCAGCATCGCCCGCGAGGTGGTGGATCAGCTGCCCCGCATCCAGCAGTTGCTGCTGACGGATATCGACGCCATCTTTGACGGCGACCCCGCCGCCCAGAACCGGGAGGAGATCGTGCTGGCCTATCCCGGCCTGTTCGCCATCTTTGCCTACCGGGTCAGCCACGAGCTGTACCTGCGCCATGTGCCCACCATTCCCCGCATGATGTCCGAGTATGCCCACAGCCGCACCGGCATCGACATCCACCCCGGCGCGCGGATCGGCAGCTACTTCTTCATCGACCACGGCACCGGCATCGTGGTGGGCGAGACCACTGTCATCGGTGACCATGTGAAGCTCTATCAGGGCGTGACCCTGGGCGCGCTCAGTCCCCGGGGCGGCCGCGCGCACAGCAGCGGCAAGCGCCATCCCACCGTGGGCAACGGCGCCACCATCTACTCCGGCGCCTCTATCTTCGGCGGCGATACCGTCATCGGTGAAAACGCCGTGGTGGGCGGCAACGCCTTTCTGACCGAATCCATGGCGGACAACGCCCGTGTGGTCATCCGCCCGCCCGAGACCATTATCCACAATTTATAAGACGCAAAAAAAGAGGACGTTCGTCCTCTTTTTTTGCGTCCGAATTCCCCAGACGGCAAGTAGATCAGTGCAGGCATATTTCGCCCGCGCCGGGCCATACTGGAAACAGCGGCGGTGAAACATTTTCGCCGTCTCCCGCGTTTACCATATGTACGTTATCCACCTTACCGCGAGAGGAATTTCTATCATGGCAGAATTACTTGTCAATACCGGGGCCGTTCTGGACAACTACCGGCGCTATGCCGCTCATTCCCAGGTAATCCCCGTTCTCAAGGGCAACGGCTACGGCCTGGGGGCCGCAAAGCTCCGCGACCTGCTGCGCGGCGAGGGCGCCACGCTGTTTGCCTGCGCCACACCGGAGGAGGCGCTGGAGCTGGCCCAGCCAGACAGCGACCTGCTTTTGCTCAGCTGCGTACACGATATGGCGCTGCTGCGCACCCTGCTGCAGCGTCGTGTCATCGTCTCTGTGGAAAGCCTGGCCCAGGCCCAGGCCATCGACGCCCTGCATATGGACGCCCGGGTGCATCTGGCGGTGGACACCGGCTTCGGCCGTTTCGGCTTCCCGCCGGAGGAACGGGACGCCATGCGCCGGGTGTTCACCTTGGAGGATCTCCGCGTCTGCGGAATTTTCTCCCATTTCAAAAGCGCGGCGGCCGCCCCGGCCCAGTACGCCTGTTTCACCCAGGTGCTGCTGGGCCTGGAGGACTGCCCCGTGGGCCTGCGCCATATCGCCGCCACCCACACGGCGGAGGTGCCCCAGTACCGGCTGGACGCCGTGCGCATCGGCTCCGGTCTGACCGGCTGCGGCGGCGGTACGCCTGCCGCCGCACTGCAAGCCAACGTCTGCACGGTGCGCCGCCTGAAAAAGGGCCAGCGGGTGGGCTATGGCGAGACGCTGCTGCGCCGTGACGCGGACGTGGCCGTCATCGACGCCGGAACTTCTGACGGTGCCTTTACCTTCCGCTATCGGGGCCTGCGGGCCCTCCTGCGCCAGCGGGACCGCTATGTGCTGCTGCGCGGCGCGAAAGCGCCTGTGCTGTGCACGCCGGGCCTGACCCATACCATGATCGACGTCACGGGCCTTGACTGCCATGTGGGCGACACCGTCACCATCCCCCACGATCTGGTGCTGACCGACAGCCGCGTCCCCCGCAGATATGCGGAAGCGTGAAAAAACACCGTGGGCAGTTGCCCACGGTGCTTTTTGCGCACGAAAAGCTTCGCGATAAGTTATAGTCCGTAGATGATCATTTCCCGGATCAGCAGGATCTCCGCCAGCAGGCAGAACGCCGCGAACACGAAGAAGATCCCGCCGCCGATCAGGGGCTTGCGGGGCTTGTCCTCCCGGATCAGGTCAGGCCTCTTGGGGTCGTAATACCCCGTTTTCTGCCGTCCCACGCCCTTGCTGCTGCCCCAGTCCTGGTTGCTGGAATAGGTGTAGGTCTTGCCGTCCACCGTGTACTCATAGGTGGGCAGATGGATCGTATACCGGGCCAGCCGGCTGGTGCCGTCCTCCTGATCTTCCCAGCGTTCCACGTCCTCTTCCCTCAGATCCACCACCGTCATGGTGGCGGTGCCGGTATACCGCTGCTTGTCGTCCTCATAAGCCTTGATGGCGCCCTTCCGGTTGCGGAGCCCCAACCATATCATCAGCGCGCACACCGCGGCCAGGATCAATGCGGGGATCAGATTTTCCATTGTCTCTCCTCCCAAAATACGAATCAGGAAACCCCTGTAAAATCAGTGTACCGTAAAACCGCCGTCCGGTCAACTGTTTGCCGCAAAATCGAAAGAAAAAGACGCGCCAAAGGCGCGTCTTTCCGGTGATTTACTTGGTCTCTGTGCTCAGCGGGGAAAAATACCCCATCATGTCAGCGGTGGTGTCCTCTATGTAGCTGGTGAAGGTGACCACGCAGACGTAGTTGCCCGTCTGCATGCAGACCTGCACACAATAGACCGGCACATCCTCATAGACGGCGGTGGTGCGGATACCCTCATACTGCTGTCCCATAAAGGTGACGGTCTCCCGGTCGGAGGTCACGTCGGTCATGCCCATGGACTGATAGGCGGTCTTGATCTGCTCCATGCCCAACTCGGCAAAAGCGGCCATGTCCACGGCGGCGCCCTTCTCCGACACCTTGCTCAGCAGTACATTGATGGTCTGCAAGCCGCCCTCGGTCATGGCGTACATGTCCTGGATCTGGCTGCCGTTTTCCAGATTGTCCTGTAACTGCTTGGCCAGGTCCGTATCGCTCAGCGTGTCGGCGGCGATGTTGTTGATGTCCGCGATCTCCGCGTCGGTCAGATAGCTGAACTCCGCCGGGACGGTGCAGCTCAGGCCCAGGAAATCGCTGGTGTAGGTCTGGCCGTCCACAACGCCCCGTTCAAATTTTTTGCTGCCCGCGCCGCAGGCCGTCAGGCTCAGGGCCAGGACCAGCGCCAGCGCGGCGGACAGATATTTCATTGGTCTCACGATGGGTTTCCTCCTTTTTCACGCCTCCGTCGCAGCCGGACGCGCGTATCCATATGGAAGAATTATAGTGCAAAATGGCCTTTTCGTCAATAGACCATTATTTCCCAGCATGTTTAGAACAGAAAACGGGGCCTTTCGGCCCCGTTTTCTGTTCTTTATATGACCATCGGCACAACAATCTCGCCGCTGCCGCCGCAATATTTTTCCGTCTCCGCGATCAGCTTCCGGGCCGTGTCCCACAGCAGCTCATCAGGGGTGGCCTTGTTGCCCTGCACGATGTAAAAGACGTTCTTCGCCGTCTCGTCCACCGCCGTCTTGTTCACCTGCCGGATCTCAAGACGGCACAGTACCTCGTTGCTGTCGTCGCAGTAGCAGTACTCGTGGGGCGCCACGGGGACAGGCTCCGTCTGGCCCAGGGGCACGAACCGTTCGCTGCCGTCGGTGAACCGCAGCGTCACATTGCCGTCCACCTTGTCGATGTTGTGGGCGCCCAGCGCCAGCTTGCTCTCCAGCGACAGCAGGTTATACACATCCACCGCCGTGTTGATGTAGAACATCTCGCCCTGATTCTTCTTCAGCAGCTTGATCAGGTTCTCACTGGCGGGGATGTTCTTCCGCCGCTTCACGCCCGTCTCGTCGTGGAGGATATTGAAGCCCTCCAGCACCGGGTCGGCGTGAACGTCCAATTCCGCGTACTGCTCATAAAGCTCGTGGAGCTTCTGCGTGCGGTAGGCCTTCCACTCGTCGGATTCCACCGTGTTGTCCATGCCCCGGATCACGGGGAATAAGATCTTCACGCCCGCGTCCAGCACAGCCTGTTGTACGAAAAATTCCATGGTGCAGCCTCCTTTTTCAGTGACCCAGCGCCTGATCCAGATCAGCGATAATGTCGTCGGGATCCTCCAGACCCACCGACATGCGGATCATGCCGTCGGTGATACCGGCCGCCTCCCGCACCTCCTTGGGGATCATGGTGTGGGTCATGGCCGCCGCCTGCTCCACCAGCGTCTCCGTGTCGCCCAGCGACACCGCCAGCGTGCACAGCTTCAGGCTGTTGATGAACTTCTTGCCGGCCTCCAGACCGCCCTTCACGTCGAAGGTGATCATACCGCCGCCGCCCCGCATCTGCTTTTTGGCAATGTCGTACTGGGGATTGGACTCCAGGAAGGGATAGCGCACTGTCTCGATGCGGGGATTGGCCTCCAGCCAGCGGGCGATCTTCAGGGCGTTTTCGTTGTACTGCCGCATGCGGACGCCCAGCGTCTTGATGCCCCGGCAGATGAGAAAGGCGGTAAAGGGCGCCATCACCGCGCCGAAGTGCATCAGCGTACCCAGACGGCACTGGCGCAGGAACTCGGTGTCGTTGGAGATCACCACGCCGCCCAGCAGGTCGCCGTGACCGCCGATGTACTTGGTCAGGCTGTGGATCACCACGTCCACGCCCAGATCCAGGGGATTGGTGTTGTAGGGGGTGGCGAAGGTGTTGTCCACAAAGACTTTCACGCCGTGGCGGTGGGCGATCCTGGCCACCTCGGCCAGATCTACCAGCACCATGGTGGGGTTGGCGGGGGTCTCTACATAGATGACCTTGGTGTTGGGCTTGATGAGGGGCTCCAACTCCTCCAGATGGTCGGCCCGGAAGGAATCATGCTCGATACCGAAGCGGGGCAGCCAGTCGCTGGTGATGTCCTCGGTGCCGGAGTACTTGGCCTTGGTGAAAATGACGTGGTCGCCGCATTTCAGGGCCGCGAACAGCGCACCGGCCACCGCGCCCATGCCGGAGGCATAGGACACCGCGCCCTTGCCGTGCTCCAGTGCCGCCAGCTTCTGCTCCATGTAATCGAGAGACGGGTTGGTGATGCGGCTGTAGGCGAAGCTCTCGGCGTAGTCGCTGCACGCCTCCACGGCGTCGTCGGTGGAATCGAAATAGAAGGTAGAGGTCTGGTAAATGGGCGGGATCAGGGAGCCGTAGGGATCCCGGGGCTCCCCGGCGTGGACCTCCACGGTGTCGAATTTTACCTGTTCCGGCTGAAAATCCGGATGCTTCATGATCAACTGGCTCATAGCGCACCTCCATAAAAATATGCTGACAGGCAGCTTTGTTTTCTTGCCTGTCAGCATATCACATTTTGTGCAAATAGGGAAATACCGCGAACTTATGGCGGCCCATAGCCAAAAGTTTTACCCCTTGACAGCGCCCAGCTGCCGGGTCATGCAGTCTAAGAAAGCCCGCTCGATGGGCCGCAGCATCCGGCCCCGGATGCCGATCCAGCCGATGTCCACCCGGTCATCGGTGTCGATGGGGACGCAGGCCACCTCCTGTGCCAGCCGGGGCGAAATGACGCCGGTGCCGATGTCGTAGGCGTTGCAGCTGCGCATCAGCGCCGTGCTCACATACAGGTCGCTGATGTAGACCACCTTCCGGGGATAGAAGTTGGGCAGCATCATCTCCTCGGAGAAAAAGCCGGGGGAATCGGCGTTCTGCTCGTATACGATGCAGGGATAGTCCATCAGCTCCTCCGGCGTGACGCTCTTCCGTCTTGCCAGCGGGTGGGTCACGGAGAGGAAGGCGTGAGGCGCGGCCTGGGTCACGGCGTGGAATTCCAGATTGTTGTCCTCCAGCACCTTCATCATGTGGCGGCGGTTCACGTCGGACAGGAAAATGACGCCCAGATCGCTGTACTGCTTGCGCACATCCTCGATGACGGCGGCGGTCTGGGTCTGGTTCAGGCCCAGCGTATACCGCTCCGCGTCCAGCCCGTCCACGAACTCCTCAAAGGCGCTCACCACAAAGTCGTAGTGCTGGCTGCTGACGAAGAAGGTGGGCTTCGGCCCCTCGGTGTCGCTGTGGAAGTATTCGCTGATGTAGTCGGCGTCCCGCAGCAGCCGGTTGCTGAGCTTCAGCAGCTCCCGGCCCTCGTTGGTGATGGCGATGCCGGTGGAGGATCGGGTAAAGATGGTGATGCCCAGCTCCTCCTCCAGCGCGTTCACCAGATTGCTGATGCTGGGCTGGGAGACATACAGCTTCTGGGTGGCCCGACTGAAGGAGCCGCATTTTTCCACCATGGAGACGTATTTCAGCTGCTGTAAGGTCATGGCGGCCCCTCCTTATACCTGCAGGTCGCGGCCTGCCGCCTCGGTGTGGGTGCGCATGGCGCTGCGGGCGGCCCGGCTGTCCTGCTGCTCGATGGCTTTGAGAATGATGGTGTGGGTGTTCAGAATACGGCGGCCCAGATCGACCCGCCCCTCCGGGGAGAGGGTCAGCATCTTGCTGCGCAGCGTCTCCTTTTCCACGTTGCCCAGCACCTCCGTGACGATCATGGCCACCCGGTTGGCGCTGGCCCGCGCCAGCAGGCTGTGGAAGCGGACGTCCAGTTCGATGAACCGCTCATAGTCCGCCAGCGCGGTCTCCGCCTCGGTGACGCACCGGCGCAGGTCGCTCAGGTCGGTCTCCGTGCGGCGTTTGGCGGCCCACGCGGCAATGGTGGAGTCGTTGCTCTGGCGGTATTCGTTCAGCTCGGTAAGGGATACCTGACTCAGCTGGATCATGTCCTTCAGCGGTTCCTCGGCGGCGTGCAGGCTCAGCTCCTGCACCACCGCGCCGGAGGCGCCCTGGGTAGAGGAGATGTAGCCGCCCTGCTCCAGCCGCTTCAGCGCCTCCCGGATGGTGGGGCGGCTGCGCTGCAGCTCCGCCATCATGGCCCGCTCCGAGGGCAGCCGGTCGCCGGGCTTCAGCGCGCCGGAGGTGATCAGGGCGCGGAGCTGTTCATAGATATCGTCGCTGGCCCGCTTGGCGGGATCCAGCTGAATGTGCAGGTCGTGAGCGTCCATAGGCTCCACCTCCTTTTCAACGAGAAAACAGTATAGCAAAAACCTTCAGAAAGGTCAAGAAACGGCACGAAAACGCCCCGCTGTGACATGAAATCGCCACGCTGTGACATGAAAACGGGCTGTTGTGACATGAAAATGCCCTTCCGTAGCATGAAAATGACCGGCTAAAGGGGTAAAAAACAGGCTGTTACGAAACGTGACAGCCTGTTTTTCGTGAGGGAGGAACCTCTTATTTCGCAGCCTTGGCGGCCTTGATGGACTCGATCAGCTCGGGGACGACCTTGAACAGGTCGCCGGTGATGCCGTAATCGGCAACCTCGAAGATGGGAG
>CAVHKA010000035.1:0-13790 GCA_963636325.1 Agathobacter sp.
ACCTGAACCTGATCGTCAAGGCCGACGTGCAGGGCAGCGTGGAGGCCGTGAAGGCTTCCCTGGAGAAGCTCAGCAACGAGGAAGTCCGCGTGCGCGTGATCCATGGCGGCGTGGGCGCCATCAACGAGTCCGATGTGATGCTGGCCTCCACCTCTCAGGCCATCATCGTGGGCTTCAACGTCCGTCCCGACGCCGCCGCCCGCGACAGCGCCGCCCGCGCTAACGTGGACATGCGGATGTACCGCGTCATCTACGACGCCATCAACGAGATCGAGGCCGCCATGAAGGGCATGCTGGCACCCAAGTACCGCGAGGTGGTGCTGGGCCACGCCGAGGTGCGCCAGACCTACAAGGTCTCCGGCGTGGGCACCGTGGCAGGCTGCTACGTGCAGGATGGCAAGCTGCAGCGTAAGGACTGCCAGGTGCGTCTGGTGCGTGACGGCATCGTCATTCACGAGGGCGTGCTGGCCTCCCTCCAGCGGTTCAAGGACTCCGTCAAGGAGGTCGTGGCCGGTTACGAGTGCGGCCTGAGCATCGAGAAGTACAACGACATCAAGGAAGGTGACATTGTGGAAGCCTTCACGATGGAGGAGATCCCCCAATGATAAACTGGCGAAAAGTCTGACGACTTTTCGCCAAGGGGGTTGCGGCCGACTGCGCAGTGGAGCGAAGCGGAACAAGTACCCTTGGGGTGCATCGCCCCGCCGTACACTGGAAATGCCATCGTAAGCCGCGCGGGCCGATGTAGGCATCGGCCCCTACACCAAAACAAGAAAACATTACCCAAGGGGCGGGCAGTGCGCCCGCCCCTTTTCCATGAAAGGAGCGAAAGTATGGCATCCAACCGTATCGGACGCATCAACGAGGAGATCCAGCGGGAGCTGTCCGGCCTGCTGCGCACGGTGAAGGACCCCCGTGTGGCGGACGCCCTGCTGACCATCACCCATGTGGACACCACCAGCGACCTGCGCTATGCCCGCGTCTACATCAGCGCCATGGACCGCACCGACGAAAAGGATCTGATGCGGGGCCTGAAGTCCGCCAGCGGCTATCTGCGCCATGAGCTGGGCCAGAAATTACAGCTGCGCTATACGCCGGAGCTGCAATTCTTCGCTGACGATTCCATTGCCCACGGGGCCCACATTCTGGACATGCTGCATCACGTCAAGCCCGCCAACCCCGCCAACGCGGACATCGTGCTGCCGGAGGACAAGTGATGGACCGGCCCGTTCTGACGGCCCGCGAGGCCGCCGGGTATCTGGAGGCGCTGGACAACGTGCTGCTGCTGACCCATGTGCGGCCTGACGGCGACACCATCGGCAGCGCGGCGGCCCTGTGCCGGGCGCTGCGGGACTGCGGCCGCACCGCGTACCTGCTGCCCAATCCGGAGATCACCGCCACCTACGCGCCCTACGCCGCGCCTTACTGGGCCCCGGAGGGCTGGGAGGCGGAACACATCGTCAGCGTGGACATCGCTGACGTGGGCCTGCTGCCGGAAAACGCCCGGCCCTATCAGGAGCGCATCGAGCTGGCCATCGATCACCATCCGTCCCAGGGCTTCTTTGCCCGCAACACCTGTCTGGAGGCGGACAGCGCCGCCTGCGGCGAGATCGTGTATGAGATCATTCAGCACCTGACCGCCCTGACGGCGGACATCGCCCTGCCGCTGTATGTGGCCGTCAGCACCGACTGCGGCGGCTTCCAGTACGGCAACACCACCGCCCGCACCCACCGCATCGCGGCGGCGCTGATGGACGCGGTGGACGTGGCGGCGGTGAACAAGGCCCTGTTCCGCACCAAGAGCCGGGTGCGGCTGGCCATGGAGTCCCGCATGGTGGCGGACATGAAGCTGTTCGACCACGAGCGTGTGGTCATTATGGAGATCCCGCTGGCGCTGCGGCAGGAGATGCAGGCCACCGACGCGGACATCGAGGAGCTGAGCGCCCTCCCGGCGCTGGTGGAGGGCACCGACTGCGGCGTGACGCTGCGGGAGCTGACGGCGGAGAAGATCAAGGTCTCCGTCCGCACCGGCCCCCGGGTGGACGCCTGCGCGTTGTGCCGTATTCTGGGCGGCGGCGGCCATCACGCCGCGGCAGGCGCCACGGTGGAGGGTACGCTGGACGAGGTGCGCATGGCGGTGCTGGCCGCGTACCGGAAGGTCACGGGAGCGTAAGAGAAGCTGCGCGCTTCTGGGCGGTGCTTTACAAACATTGCGCGGGCGACCGCGAGGGTCGCCCCTACGCACCAACCACCGACAGAATTTCGTAGGGCGGGGTGCCCTCACCCCGCCGCGAAGCAACGAAAATACCACCAAAGCTCGTGCGGGCCGATGTAGGCATCGGCCCCTACACTCTTCCTTAATAAAATGAAAGGAGACACCATGGCCAACGGGATCATCATCATCGACAAGCCCGCGAATTGGACAAGCATGGACGTGTGCGCCAAGCTGCGGGGCATCCTGAAAACGAAAAAAGTGGGCCACGCGGGAACGCTGGACCCCATGGCCACCGGCGTGCTGCCGGTGTTTGTGGGACAGGCCACACGGGGCGTCTCCTTTGCCGAGAGCGGTGAAAAGGAGTACGTCGCCACGCTGCGGCTGGGCCTTGTCACCGACACCCAGGACACCTCCGGCCGGACGCTAGAGACACATCCTGTGACCGTTACCATGGCCGATGTGGCGGCGGTGCTGCCCCGGTTCACCGGAGATATTGAACAGATCCCACCCATGTACTCCGCCATCAAGATCAACGGCCAGAAGCTGTACGATCTGGCCCGGCAGGGCCGGGAGGTGGCGCGGAAGCCCCGCCCCGTCACCATCTATGAACTGGAACTGCTGGAGCAGCTGTCGGACACCGAGTTCACCCTGCGGGTGCGGTGCTCCAAGGGCACCTACGTCCGTACCCTGTGCCACGACATCGGGCAGGCGCTGGGCTGCGGCGGCTGCATGGCGTCTTTGCGGCGCACCATGGCGGCGGGCTATACGCTGGCCGAGAGCCACACCATTGACGAGGTGCAGGTCCAGGGCGAAGCCCTGCTGCGGCCGGTGGACACCCTGTTCCGGCAGTATCCGGAATACCGCGTCACCCATCCCCGGGTGGAGCAGCTGTGCCGCAACGGCAACGCCTTCACCGTGAAAACGCCGCTGGAGAGCGGCACCTACCGGGTCTACGGCATGGAGGGGGACTTCCTGTGCCTGAGCCGGTTGGAAAACGGACAAATGACGTCCATCAAGAACTTTTTTGGAGCGTAAACTATGAAGCCTACTGTCATCGCATTGGGATTTTTCGACGGCGTACACCGGGGCCACGGGGCGCTGCTGCGGCGCACCGTGGAGGTGGCCCGGCAGCTGGACGCCACCCCCGCCGCCTTTACCTTTGACCGCCCCCCCAAGGAAGTGGTCACGGGAAAGCCGGTACCTCTCATCAACTCCACCCAAGAGCGACAGGAGCTGATGGAGCGGCTGTACGGCATTGAGCAGGTAATCGTCGCCCCCTTTGACCATGAGATGATGACCATGCCGTGGGAGGATTTCATCACCGAACTGCTGGTGAAGCGCTATGGCGCGGTGCATCTGGTGGCGGGCCACGACTTCCATTTCGGCCACAAAAACGCCGGAAACCCGGAGCTTTTGCAAGCCAAGTGCCGTGAGCTGGGACTGGGCTGCGACATCATCCCCAAGGTGGAGATCGAGGGCATCACCGTCAGCTCCACCTACATCCGCCAGCTGGTGCGGGACGGCGAGCTGGAGCGGGCCGCCGTATTTCTGGGCCACCGCCACTGTCTCAGCCAGACGG
Organism: Agathobacter sp.; assembly: GCA_963636325.1. Classification (GTDB taxonomy): domain Bacteria; phylum Bacillota; class Clostridia; order Oscillospirales; family Oscillospiraceae; genus Vescimonas. Next base: position 3,795 of record CAVHKA010000035.1, read on the forward strand.
TGAGCCACGGGTTCCGGTTCGGCCGCACCATCGGCATCCCCACCATCAACTTCACGGTGCCGGAGCATGTGCTGGTGCCGGAAAAGGGCGTGTACGTCACCCGCGTGTACCTGCCGGACGGCGGCAGCTACGCCGGTGTCACCAACGTAGGCACCCGCCCCACCGTCAGCGACAGCGCTGACGTGTCCATCGAGACGTTCCTGCTGGACTTTGACGGCGACCTGTACGGCAAGCGCATCCGGCTGGAATTCTGCCGCCGCCTGCGCGCCGAGAAGAAGTTCGACTCGCCCCAGCAGCTGAAGGATGAGATCGAAAAAAATGTCGCCCAGACCCGGGCATACTTCCGGGAAACGGGCGAGGCGTAATAAAACGTCGGCATCCTGAAAGATGCCGACGTTTTATTCGTGCGGCGGGGTGCACTCCAAGGGTACTTGTTCCGCTTCGCTCCACTGCGTGGTCACCCCGCCCTACACGGCGGCATTTCGTAGGGCGGCATGACCTCATGCCGCCGAGCAACGGAAACGCCATCAAAACTCGTGCGGGCCGATGTGGGCATCGGCCCCTACGCAGCGGCTATCGGCAGAACAGCCGTAGGGGGCGGCGTCCCCGACGCCCCGAATATCATTTCAAAACAATTCCCCGTTCCCTTTATTTCCCGACGAAATATGTGCTGCTTTTCCCGTACAATAGAGCCGTGTTGAAAACCGCCCCTTTGCGGGGCAGAGGGAGCGTGAACCAATGAAACGGCCAACTGTGCGGGACAAGCTGCCATCGGGTGAAATATGGCAGTCCCTTTTGCGGAGCGTGCTGGTATTCGCCCTGTCGGCAGCCCGGGCGGGCGGCCTGTACGCCCCGTGGGCGCTGGCGGCGGTGGCGGTATCCGGCGGAAAGGGCCGGGGACTGTGGGCGCTGGCCGGCGCGGCGGCGGGCGCGCTGCTGTGGTTCGATTTCCAGACGGGGCTGCGGTTCGCCGCCTCCGCCGTGCTGCTGTACTGCGCCAACATGGCCTTCTGCGACACGAAGCTGAGCCGCCGGGAGGGCTATGCCCCGATCCTGACGGCGGCGGCGCTGGGACTGGTGCAGTCGGTCTATCTGGTAGGCCGCACCGCGTCCCAATGGGCGCTGTGCGCCGCGGCCTGCGCGTTGGCGGCGGCGGTGGCCTACGGGCTGGACGAAAAACGACAGGACACGGCCCTGCGGCCGCTGGCGCTGCTGAGCGCCGCCGTCTGCGCCCTGTGCGGCATCAGCGTTTACGGCTTTTCGCCGGGCGGGATGCTGGCAGCATGGCTGGCGCTGGCCTGCGCCGCAGGGGCGCCGCCCGCTTACGCGGCGGCCATGGGGGCCGCCGTAGGCGCCTGTGCCGATCTGGCGGCGGCCGCGCCGGTGCTGCTGCTGACGGCGGTATGCGGCGGAGGGTCGCTGTGCGCCTCGCTGCTGCGGGAAAAGCCCCGCGTTTTTCAGGCGGCGGTCTTCTGCCTGTGGGCGCTGGCGGTACCGCTGGCGCTGGACGCCGACCGGCCGTGGCTGACGCTGTACGAGTCGGCGGCGGGCGCGGCGGCGCATCTGCTGATGAAGCGCAAATGGCTGGCGGCCATGGAAAAGGGCGGCGCGGCGCCCCAGGCCGTCCCGGCCATGGCGGCCGGCACCGCCACAAAGGAGCGGGCGGCGGCCTTTCAGGAGCTGTATAACACCATGTTCCGCGCCCGGCCCAAGGAGCGGGGGGAGAACCCCTCGGTGATCTTCGATCAGGCGGCCCAGCAGGTGTGCCGGGGCTGCCTGCTGGTGCAGCGCTGCTGGCAGACGGAATACAACGACACCTACAACGCCTTCAACGACGCCTGCGGCCCCATGCTGAAGCGGGGCAGGGCGGAGGCGGAGGATTTTCCGCTGTTTTTCACCAGCCGCTGCCTGCACTTTCCGGAACTGCTGAGCGCCGTCAATACGGAGCTGTACGCCTTCCGCCTGCGGCGGCAGTACCGCGCCCGGCTGGAGGACGCCCGCCGTCTGGCGGAGGCCCAGTACGATCAGATGAGCGAGGCACTGGACGAGGGCGCGCCGCCGGAGCCGGAGGGCGATCCGCCCCTGCGGTGCCGTGTGGGCACACTGCTGCGGCCCAAGGAGGGCGAGACCCAGTGCGGCGACCAGCTGGCGGTATTCACCGCCGGGGCCACGCTGTATATGCTGCTGTCCGACGGCATGGGCAGCGGCCCCGCCGCCCACGCCGAAAGCGCCATGACGGTGCGGCTGCTGCGGCAGTTCCTCAAGGCGGGCATCCAGCCCGCTTCGGCGCTGAAAACCATCAATACGGCCCTGACCCTGCGGTGTCAGGAGCAGGGCAGCTTTACCACCATCGACCTGCTGGCGCTGGACCGCCGCAGCGGGGCGGCCCGGCTCTATAAGTACGGGGCGGCGGCCTCCTATGTGAAAAAGGGCGACGCCGTGACCCGGCTGGACGGGACCAGCCTGCCCGCCGGACTGCAAAGCGCCCACCAGCCGCCGGAATCCACCGGACTGTCCCTGGAGCCGGGCAGCGTGCTGGTGATGGTCAGCGACGGTGTCACCAGCGAGGGGGATGACTGGCTGCGGGCGCTGCTGCGGCAATGGCCGGGCGGCGACAGTCAGGAGCTGGCCCAGATGATCCTGGCGGAATCCCGCCGCCACGGCGGACTGCGGGACGACTGCGCGGCGCTGGCCCTGCGCGTTGAAAAATCCGGCGAGATCGCGGAAAAGCGGGTATAACCCTCCGCCGCGCGGGACATACTCTCTCTATCAGGCAACGGATTTCAGCGCAAGGAGGGCATGGTTTTGGTAAAAGGTGTTTCCCGCCGGGTCATTGTGGTGGACAGCCCCGACCCGCAGGTGTTTGAACAGGCGATCTTTATTCTCAGCGGCGACGGCGCCGGGGTCAGCCAGCAGCAGCTGGTGGATCAGGCGGTGCGCGTGGCCAAAAGCTATGCCCGCACCCACGGGGTGCCCCAGCGGGGCTTTCACATGACGCCGCCGCTGTGGATGGCGGCGGGCAGCGCCGTCATCGGCGCGGTATGGGCCGCGGTAGCGCTGCTGTAAGCTGCCCTTGTCATTGCGAGGAGGGCGCAAGCCCGACGCGGCAATCCGTTTTCCTCAATAATTGAGAATACGGATTCCCACGCCAGTGCGAGCACTGGCTCGGAATGACAGTTGGCAGCTATTCAAGCTGTACAACATTGCTAACTTTCTTTCCACATTTTTCTCCTCACTTGGGGCGGACGAGTTATCGTCCGCCCTCTTTTTTTCTGGGAAAAGATATGCTATAATATGCGGACATGCATTCGTTTATGTGCTTTACATGGAGGATATGACCCTATGAGGATCGGAAATGTGGAGGTGGCCTCCCGGTTGGCGCTGGCCCCCATGGCGGGGGTGACGGACATGGCGTTCCGCCAGATCTGCCGCGAGCTGGGCGCGGGCTACTCCTGCACGGAGCTGGTCAGCGCCAAGGCGCTGTGCTATCAGGACAAAAAGAGCCGCACGCTGCTGAAAATGGCCCCCAACGAGCATCCGGCGGCGGCCCAGATCTTCGGCAGCGACATCACCTGCATGGCGGAGGCTGCGGTGATCGCGGCAGAGGTGTCCGGCGCGGAGGTCATCGACATCAACATGGGCTGTCCCGTGGGAAAGGTGGTCTCCAACGGTGACGGCTCAGCCCTGATGAAGGACCCGGAGAAGGCCGCCCGCATCGCTGAGGCAGTGGTGAAAGCCAGTCCCGTCCCCGTGACGGTGAAGATGCGCCGGGGCTGGGACAAGGGCAGCATCAACGCCGTGGAGCTGGCAAAGCTGCTGGAGCAGGCAGGTGTGGCGGCGTTGGCCGTCCATGGCCGTACCCGCGCCCAGATGTACGGCGGACAGGCCGACTGGGTCACCATCCGGGAGGTGAAGGAGGCCGTGTCCATCCCCGTCATCGCCAACGGCGACGTATTCTCGGCGGAGGACTGTCTGCGGGTCTTACAGTTTACCGGGGCGGACATGGCCATGATCGGCCGGGGCTGCTTCGGGAACCCGTGGCTCTTCCAGCAATGCGCCGCGGCGCTGGCGGGTGAACCCATCCCGCCCCTGCCGCCGCTTTCTGAGCGGTGCGACCTTGCGGTGCGGCAGATCGAGCTGGCCCGTGAGGACAAGGGCGAGCGGGTGGCCATTCTGGAGGCGCGGCGGCATTACGCATGGTATCTCAAGGGCGTGCCCCACGCCAATTACTATAAGGATCAGATCGTTCGGATGAACACCATGGAGGACGTGTACCGCGTAACGGCGGGCATCAAGAGGGATTTGAAATGAAGGATCAGGAAAACATCATCGCACGGGCGCGGCGGGGCGACGCCGACGCCTTCGAGCAGCTGGTGGTCGCGTATCGGGATCAGGTATTCCGCCTGGCCCTGCGCATGTGCGGCAACGAGGCCGACGCCGACGAGGTGGCCCAGGAGGCGTTTCTCTCCGCGTGGAAGGCGCTGCCCAATTTCCGGGGCGACAGCCGGTTTTCCACATGGCTCTATCAGCTGACCAACCACGCCGCCATCGACCTGATGCGGCGGGAGAAGCGGCAGATCGCCGCCGAGGACATCACCGAAGTCAGCGCCCCCGACCCGGCGCCCGGCCCGCAGCAGCAGGCGGAGCAGTCGGAGACCCGGCAGGCCGTCAGGGACGCCATGGCGCAGCTTTCGCCGGAGTACCGGCAGATCGTGGTGCTGCGGTTCTTGCAGGAGCTGAGCTATGAGGAGATCGGCGCGGTGCTGAAGCTGCCGCCGGGGACGGTGAAATCCCGGCTGAACCGGGCCAAATCGCAGTTAAAAGACATTTTGTCAAAAAGCGGGAACCTTTTCGGCGCAGGGAGCGTCATACATACAGAAACAAAAGGAAAGGAGGCGCGGCCATGAAGGACAACGAACGGGAAAACGACATATTTGACGAGCTTTTGCGGGACGCTCTGGCGTCCGACGCCGTGCCCTCCGAGGATTTCACGGCGCGGCTCATGGAGCGGGTGCGCCGCACGCCCCAGGAAAAGCCCCTGCGGAAACAGCCGGTGATCAAATTTCTGGCGGCGCTGGCCGCCTGCGCGGTGATCGTGGTGGCCATTCCGCTGCTGATGCCCCGGATGGGCAGCTCCGCTGCCGACTGCGCCGCGCCGGAAGCCGCGTTGAACGGCTCTGACGACTGCGCCGATGACCGTGCCGGTGGGGATGATAACCAGATGATGTACGCTGCCAACCCGGAGCCGGACAGCACCGGCGGCGCGCCGGTCGACGGTGAGCAGCAGGAGACCAATCTCAAGCAGAACATCGCGCCTGACAGCGAGACCGTTCAGGCCCTGACCCTTGCGGGGCAGGACGCCAGGGACGCGAAAGCCGCGCTGGACGATATGGACGTCCAGCCCGTGAAAACCGAAACCGGCCGTTACATCTATGTCCTTACCGAAGATCAGTCGCAGGAGCTTGGCAACACAGTGGATGCCCTGTACGGTGTCGAGGGAAGTCTGACCTTGATCCTGGAGGTAACGGAATGAAAAATCTGACCACACGCAGGCTGGCCGTCTCCGGCATGATCGGCGCGGCCTACGCCGTCATGGCCATCTTCGGCTCGGTATTCGGGCTGACCTTCGGCCCCATCCAGTTCCGGTTCTCCGAGGCGCTGTGCGTCACGCCGTTCCTGTTTCCGGAGGCGGTGGGCGGACTGTTCGTGGGCTGCCTGATCGCCAACCTGTTCAGCCCCTACGGCCTGTTGGACATCATCGTCGGCTCTCTGGCCACGCTGATCGCCGCGTGGCTCACCTCCCGGTGCCGCAGCCGCTATCTGGCGCCGCTGCCGCCGGTGATCGTCAACATGGTGCTGGTGGGCGGCCTGCTGGCCTTTGAACAGACCGGCTTCACGGAAGCGTTTATGGCGGCTTTCTGGTACAACGCCTGCTCGCTGGCCGTCAGCGAGGCGGTGGTGTGCTACGTTCTGGGCCTTTTGCTGCTGAAAGCGCTGGAAAAGACGAAATATTTCAAGGAATTGCAAAAAAAAGATTGACTTTTCCCGTGAAGATGATAAAATAATTAGGCTTGCGTATTATGGCAATGCGTGGGCAAATCCTTGCTCCTATCGAAGAATAGGGGCCATAAGTCCAGAAGGAGGTGCAAAGTATGGCTAAGATTTCCGCCAACTATGAGGTCGTTTACATCATCGACCCCGCACAGGGTGAGGAGGCTGTTGCCGCGACCGTGGCAAAGTTCCAGGCTCTGGCTGAACAGCATGCTTCCAACGTCGTCGTTGACGAGTGGGGCAAGCGTCGTCTCGCTTACGCGATCAACTACAAGACCGAAGGCTATTATGTCCTGATGTCCTTCACCAGCGCGCCGGAATTCCCCCGCGAGCTGGATCGTATCCTGGGCATTACCGAGGGTGTCATGCGTTCCATGATCGTCTGCAAGGACGAGTAAGAGGAGGGCAACATGCTCAACAAGATCTTTATCATGGGTCGCCTGACCCGTGACCCCGAGCTGCGCCGCACGCAGTCCGGGACTTCTGTCACCAGCTTCTCTCTGGCCGTTGACCGGGATTTCAAGTCCCAGTCCGGCGAGAAGGAAACGGATTTCATCGACGTGGTGGCGTGGCGCTCGACCGCTGAGTTCGTCGCCAAGTACTTCACCAAGGGCCGCATGGCCGTGGTGGAGGGCCGCCTGCAGATCCGTGACTGGCAGGACAAAGACGGCAACAAGCGCCGCAGCGCGGAGGTCGTTGCCGACAACGTTTATTTCGGCGACAGCCGGCCCGCAGGCAACGGCGGCAATTCGTTCAACGATGGCCCGGCCTACAACAGCGCGCCCGCTTACAGCGCTCCCACCGGCGGCTATGCCGCGCCCGTGGGCGGCGACTTTGCCGAGATCGACGACGAGGACGGCGATCTGCCGTTCTGACCCGTGTCCGGGACACAAAAATAATTAAAGGAGGACTATTCCATGGCTATGGAACGTGAAAACAGACCCGCACGCGGCGGCGTCCGCAAGCGGAAGAAGGTTTGCCAGTTCTGCGTGGATAAGTGCGAGCATATCGATTACAAGGATGCTGCCAAGCTGCGCCGCTTCATCAGCGAGCGCTCCAAGATCCTGCCTCGCCGCACCACCGGTACCTGCGCCATGCATCAGCGCCAGCTGACCGAGGCCATCAAGCGCGCCCGTCAGATCGCCCTGCTGCCCTTCGTCACCGAGTAAGACGAAACGATTTGCGATAAAAAGCTCCACCCGTTGGGGTGGAGCTTTTTTTGTGTTTATCGTGCGGCGGGGTGTGGTCACCCCGCCCTACACAATAGGTATCAAGATTCTTCGTAGGGCGCGATGCCCACATCGCGCCGCCGAATACCGCGCCTTCTGCATATCCCACGGCAAGTACGACGTACCTGCTGTCATTCCGAGACAGTGACCGATGTCACTGTCGTGGGAATCCGTATCCTCGTTGCTGTGCTATTGGAAACGGATTGCCACGCCAGTCTGCGGACTGGCTCGCAATGACAAGACAAGAAACAGGCGTGTCTGCCGCGTCCATAATCAAAGGCCCCCCCTTACACAAGGGGGCCTTTGTGCAGCCCATCCAACAACAAAGGACGGGTCGCCCCGTCCTTTGGTTTTTCCGTATTTATCGCACCATGCTCCGGTCGATCTCCGCCAGAGAGTGCGCGCCGCACATCAGCATGGTGTCCTCCAGCTCGGCTTTCAGCTTGGCCACCAGTACGGCAGGGCCCTCCTCGCCGCCGCCGTACACCATGTTGACGAAGGGACGGGCGATCAGTACGCCCTTTGCGCCCAGCGCCAGCGCCTTAAACACGTCCATACCGGTACGGATACCGCCGTCCACCAGCACCATCACGTCCTTGCCGACGGCGTCCACGATCTCCGGCAGCACCTCCGCCGTGGCGGGACACTGATCCAGCACGCGGCCGCCGTGGTTGGACACGATGATGGCCTTGGCCCCGGCCTTTACGGCCTTCTCCGCGCCCTTGACGGTCATGATGCCCTTCAGGATAAAGGGCACGCCGGCGTAGTCCGCGATCTCCTTCAGCTGCTCCACCGTCTTGCTGCCGGCGGGCGGGGTCAGGTTCTTCAGGAAGGGCAGGCCCGCGCCGTCGATATCCATGGCGATGGCCCACGCGCCGCTCTTCTTGGCCATGTCCATCTTCTGCATCACCAGTTCCTGATTCCAGGGCTTGATGGTGGTGACACCCGCGCCGTGATTCTCACCGATGGCGTTGACGGCGGCCTCCATGACGGCGGGGTTGGTGCCGTCGCCGGTAAAGGCCAGGATGCCCGCCTTGGCGCAGGCAGTGACCAGAATGTCATTATAGGTCAGGTCATCATATTTGTCGCCGTAGTGCAGCTGCATAGCGCCCACGGGGCCCGCCATCACAGGGATGGTCAGCTGATGGCCGAAGAAATCAAAGGTGGTATCCGCCGGGCCGTTCTCGCAGATGGTGTCCATGTTGACACACAGCTCCTGCCATTTCTGGTAATTGCGGATAAAGCCGGTGCCCAGTCCCTTGGCGCCGGGGCCGGGGACGGTGTTTTTGCAGGCCATACCGTTGCAGATCTTGCAGGACTTGCAGTAAGGCCCGATCTGATCGCGGCAGCGATCCAGGATCTCCTGATACGTCATATCTCATTCCTCACTTTCAAATCGCCGCGAGGGCGTAGGTATGGCATATCATATCACGATTTGGGAAATATGCAAGAACTTTTCCCGCTTTTTTCGTCAGAATATTCAATAAAAATCTCAGCCGACCCAGCCCATCATTCTGATAAAGCTCCATGCCAGCTTCAATCCGTAGAAGATGATCACCGCGCCGCAGACCTTGTTGATGACGTTCAGGATCTTCTCGTTGAACCTGCTGCCCAGCAGGGAGACCACGGTGGACAGGGTCAGGAACCAGAGGATGGACGCGGAGCCGAAGCCGCAGATAAAGTAGGCGTCCGTTCCGGCGGGAATGCTGGCCCGGAACGCGCCCAGCATCATGGTTCCGTCGATGATGGCCTGGGGATTGAACCATGTCACCACAAACGCCGTGGAAAACAGCTTCCAGATGGGCACATTCACGTCCTTGCCGCCCTCCAGACTGGCCTTGGAGCGCAGCAACCCAATGCCGATCCAGATGACGATGAGACTGCCCACCGCCAGAATGACCTTTTGCAGCCAGGGAAGGGCCTGCATCAGCGCGCCCGCGCCCAAAAAGCAGCTGAGGCCCAGGGAGATATCCCAGAAAATAACGATCAGCGCCGTCAGGTACACGCGGCTGCGCTTCTGGGTCAGGGCGCTGTTGATGACGAACAGATTTTGCAAACCGATAGGGGCCACATAGGCAAGGCCCATGGTGAGACCCTGTAAATAAATGTTCATTTGACTATTTACTCCTTTTTTCTTACCTGCTATAATCATAGCACAGACCACGAAAAACGCAAGAACGCAGATTCTGATAACAAGGTCAGGAGGAGCTTACCATGTCCCACTACGATTGCCCCTGTATGGAGAAATGCCCGCTGCACTACGCCATGAGCATCATCGGCGGCAAGTGGAAGGTGCAGCTCGTCTGCGCCCTGACCAATTCGGGGCCGCTGCGGTACAATGCCCTGCGGCAGAAGCTGGACGGCATCAGCAATACGGTGCTGGCGTCCTCCCTGCGGGAGATGGAGGCCGACGGCCTTGTGGTGCGGACGGTGTATCTGGAGGTGCCGGTGCGTGTGGAGTACAGCCCCACCGACGACTGCCGGGCCCTGCTGCCCATTCTGGAGCAGTTAAGCGATTGGGCGGAGGCGAGAATGGCGTCAGAGACGCCAGAGAAAAGGGAAGAGTGAAAAGATAGCTGTCCATGCGCTGCGCATCCAAAGGCTCCCCTGTGTAAGGGGAGCTGTCAGCCGTAAGGCTGACGGAGGGGTTGTCCGGTTTCCTTCCGGCCCACCGTGTGGGCCGGTCTTTCCCCGCCCGCCGCAGCGGGCGGAACAC
>CAVHKA010000036.1:0-13773 GCA_963636325.1 Agathobacter sp.
TTTCGTTTCGTTCGTTGTTTAATTTACAAGGTACACGCTCCACAACCGCGGAACATTCATTACTATATCACATGTCTGCCATCTTGTCAACTACTTTTTCATCTTTTTCGATGTTTTTCGTTGTCAGGACTTTGACCGGATATCCGTCCGTCTCGCGGACAGCTAGGTTAGATTACCACACCGTTCGCTCTTTGTCAACACCTTTTTTACAAATTCTATCAAAAAAGTTTACATCTGCCATAAGCGCGGCAAAAAACGGGCCCAAAGGCCCGCTTTTCAGAAGTACCGGTTCTTACTGCGCCAATGTCTCAACAGCCAGCTTATAGGTGCTGCCATCGTTGACCGCCGTCATGTCCACGCCGGTCTGCGCATACTCGCCGTCAATATAGAAGGACCAATAGGTCTGATCCTTGTCATAATCGGCGGTGATGCCGTTGACGGTCTTGACGTACAGGCCGTAGTCGCTGTTCTCACCCTGGATGATGTTCAGCTTCAGCAAGGCCGCGCCCACGGTCTCTTCGTCTGTGTTGATGGTGGCGGTGATGGTCTTGCCGTCGGCATCGGTGATCTCCAGTGTGAAGCTGTGAGCACCCTCGCCCAGCACAGCGCCATCGGTAACCACAGGAGCTTCAACATTGGCATCCGTATTGGTATTGCCATCGGCCTCCACATTGGTGTTATTGCCGCCGCTCGGCTGCTGGGCAGGCGTGCCGCAGGCCACTAGGCTCAGCGCCATGACCAACGCTAAAATGATCGCTAAAAACTTCTTCATGATATGATCCTCCATTATTTATCCAGCAGTCCGATCAGCAGACTGCCGTTGCGCACCGACACCGTAATCGGATCGCCCATAAAATGATTGCTGACGCCCAGCGGGAATTCCGCCGTCAAAACCGCATCGTCCAGCGGATACTGCGCCCCGGTGATGGACACGCCCTCCGCGTCGGCGCCCATACAGAATACTGACATGATACCCTGTTCCCGGGCAGAAAATACAATGCTTTCATTCCGTATGACGGTATACCGCTCCTTGTCGCCGTACAGCCAGCCATGTGCGCCGTGGCAGGTCAGGTACAGCAGGGACTGCATGTTGGCCAGCGTGTGGTCGCTGCGGGCTCCGCCCATGCCGCCGTAGAGATGGAACTCCCGTTGCCCGTGAGCCAAGCCGTCCTTAATCGCCAGCATCATGTCGCTGTCGTCCTTCTCCACCGGCACACGGTGAATGTGGGCAAAATCCGGCACCACCGCCAGCGAATCGAAATCCCCCAGCAGCAGATCCGGCACGATGCCCTCCTGCTTGCAGTACTGCCAGCCGCCGTCGGCGGCGATGATATAGTCGCCCGGCTCCGGACGGCGCTCCATCCCGTAATAGCTGCCCGCGCCGAAAATGATACAGGCCATGATGTTCCTCTCCTTTATCGCTTTCTGCGACGCCGCCACATAACGGTGAACCGCCGCAGCAGAATGTCGTAGATCACAAATACCACAAGGCCCAGCGCCACCGTCAGCCACAGCAGCCAAGGCGCCGTTTCGGCAAACTCCTCCACCACGGCTTCAAGGCAGAATACATATAATAATAGTGCATACATGACGCCGACAGCCACCGCCGCCACCGCCAGCTTGGCCAGCCAGCGCAGCACCGGCCGCCGGATGGCTTCCAGCTTCGGCTGGATCAGCGGATAATAGCCCAGAAACAGGTACAGGGCCGCCGCTTCCTTGTCGGGGCCCAGCAGCAACGCCAAGATCGCCACCGCCGCCCAGCAGCACCATGCATAGCTGGGACGGCACTCCTCCCGCACCGCCAGCAGCGCCCCGGAGGCCAGTATGGGGCAGGCGTATACCGCGAAGGGCACGATCCCGCCCAGACACAGCAGCACCACGCTCAGCGCCGCCAGCATACTGCACAGGGCCAGTTCCTTTGTTGCCTTTCTCATACGCATCTCCTTGCCTGTCCGTTTGAGATATGATACCACAGCCCCGCAAAAAAATCAAATCCACAGGCATACAAAATAATTCCAGGAAAATGTGAAAAAAGTGTTGACAAATTCCGCGAAATGCGTATAATAGTTTTTGTTCGTCAGAACATAGCGGGATTGTGTAAAGGTAGCACAGCGGACTCTGACTCCGTATGTGAGGGTTCGAATCCTTCTCCCGCTGCCAAAAAAGCTTTCGGTATTGCCGGAAGCTTTTTCTTTTTTCCGATTCGGGGAAAACGGGATTCGAACCCTCACATTATTTAATAAAAGCGCAGCCTCGGCTTACGCCGAGGCTCGAATCCTTCTCCCGCTACCAGAAAAGCCGTCATCGTTCGATGACGGCTCTTTCTTTTTCCACACCCTGTGAAGAATCCCATTGACAAACACGCCGCCGGTGCGTATAATGTTCACAGTAATGTAACAATTAAATCATGTCGAGTGCTCCGTCGTCTGTCATGGGCCGCGGGGAGAATAGTGAATCGGGTGAAAATCCCGAACGGTGCCGCCGCTGTAAGCGCGTAGGCGTCGCACAGGCGAAAGCCGGCCATTGGGTGTACCCGAGAAGGCGTGCGATGCTGCTGATGCGCAAGTCAGAAGACCTGCTCGATATTCTTTTGTATCCTTTCCTGACACGAAGCATGTCGGGATGGTTCTTTTTGTTCTGCGGAAAAACGGCCGCGGTGATGGTTATGCCATCGCCGCGGCTTTCTTTTTTTGCCAAGCCGAGACGGTCTGCACCGTCGTCTTTTCCATACTGGCGGAAGGGATTTGCCGATCCCTTCCGCCTACCTCAATGATCCGCCGGAAACGGCATCATATATAAGTCGTGTTTTGAAAAATTTAAAATAGGAGGAAAATCACACATGAGAAAACGCATAGTCTCTCTGCTGATGGCATTGGTGATGATACTGAGCCTGGTACCCACCACCGTGTTCGCAGAGGACGGAACGACAGGTAGTCTGGGTAGCGTTCACGTTACCGTAGAAAACCAAACATTCCTTGAGCCACGTGAAGATTCGCTCAGAGGAACCATCACCCCCGCATGGACAGGCACATTAGTGGACACCAACGTCGCTCTTGACGCCAATTCCACCATGATGTCCTGCATTGTAGCGGCGCTGGCAACGCAAGGCTTCACCGCCGTAGGTGCCGACTCCGGTTACATCAGCGAGATCACTAAGGGCGAGGGGACCGAGGAAAAGTCCCTCGCCCAAAAAGACGGCGGTTCCGGCGCAGGCTGGATGGGTACGCTGAACGACTGGTTCACCAACACAGGCTTCAGCAATTACACGGTCAGCAACGACACCCTGCGGGCCGGCGACAAGATCCGCGTCATGTATTCCTGCAATGGCGGACCGGATATCGGCGGCGATTTCTATAACATGTCCGATACCAGCCTGACCGCGCTGTCCTTCAGCGACGGCACGCTGTCCCCCGCTTTTGATAAGGCCACCCTCGAGTACACCCTGACGCTGCCCGAAGGCACGCAGTCCTTCACGGTCAACGCCGCGGCAGCCAACAAGCAGAATCAGGTCTATCTGACTGTGGGTAACGACAGCTATCGCCGCACAGAGGCGGTTCCCGCTGTCAGCGGCACGACGCTGAACATCCGCTGCGGCGACCCAAAGGCGGCCAACGGCGATATCCCGGAAGTCGTTCCGACCAACTACACTATTCATATTCTGGCGAAGGGCAGCGAGCCCGTTGTCCCCACCGCTACGGTCACCATCCGCTCTCAGATGGCGGGCGGCTATCTCCACGGCTTTGCGGAGCCGGTCGAGGTTGCTTCCGACCTGGCGGAAAGCTATGGCTTCACCGATCAGGTGACAGACGGCGTGTCCGCGCTGGACGCCCTGGTCAAGGCACACGAGCTTGTGTTTGGCAGCGATGATGTAAAGGACAATTTGGCTGTCAACGACAGTGGTTTTGTCACCAAGCTGTTCGGCGAGACGACCAGCAACTGCGGTTTCACGATCAACGGCGAAACGCCCCACGACGGTGTGCTGAAGGATGATAGTTATGCCCCCGGCAAAAAGAGCTACACGGGCTACACGATTACTCAAGCGACTGTAAAAAAAGGCGACGTAGTGGACTTCTTCCTGTATCAGGACAGCTACGCACTGGACAACTATCCCATCTGGGAGCGTAACGGCGCGCCCCTGAGCAGCCTGACGGTAAAGCCTGAGGCCAAAGTGGATATCACCGTAAACGGTTACTGCATTGGCTACTACGGCTGCGTCCCCATGGCCGCGCTGGCAGAAAACGACCAAATCAAAGCGTTGAAAGAGGCTCAACTGGCTTGGGTCGATGCCAAGACTGGCGCTCTGACTCGCATCGAAAATGCCGTGGTAGGCGAGGATGGCAAGGTAAACTTCACTGCCCCGGCAGAAGCAGGTGCCTATTACCTGACGGCATATATGCCTGCTGTTGAGATCGAGGATAATTATGCTACCCCGGTCATCATGAGCATCCTGCCGGTCACTGTGAGCGTAAATGCTCCTGACCTGTCAACCGGCGCAGATGTGACCTTCAGTGGTATTCACAGCGCGCAGGTCGCTTCCCTGAAACTTTACGCTTATAACAACGGTATCAAAGGTATCACCAATCTGTTGAACGGTGTTGAAGTCATCGATGGTGCCTATACCGTCCCCCTGGCTCCCGGCCAGTATTGGGTCGATGGCTATGACGAAAACAGCGAACGCAACGGCGGTCTGGCCGTTACTGTGGACGAGGCGCACAACAGCTTCAAGATCCAGCGTATGTATCAGATCACCGTATCTCCCTCCAATTGGGTCCTGGGCGAGGACTACACCCTGTCCGTGAAGCTCACCGACGTTGAAAAGAACGAGCGTAACTCGGAGTTGGGTACGACCACCAGCGGCAAGGGTCAGGCATGGGAAAAGGTTTATAATACCTGTATCTTTGTGCTGGGCGACACCGTGGAGGCTACTGCCACACCCAATGCAGAGACACATGCGGATTACAATCCTGCTACTTTAGCAAAAGTTCCTACTGGCAATGAATCCATCTCCCTCACCTGCAAGGACGGCGTGACGATCACCTTCAAGGTGCCGGAAAACTCCACCATCACGGTGGGCACACTGGCAAACTATTATGTGTACAGCTATGTTGATCCGGTGAGCGAGGAAACTCCCAATATTTACCGTCTGGACAAGGGTACCACCTACTTCTATCGGGTGCAGAATCCCGACGGCGTCACCTATTGGAACTATAAGAGTTGGAGCGCCGACGGCGAAGAAAAAGTGACCGCCGCTGACCTGTATATCGGCGACGACAGCTTCAATAAGAACACGATCTACCGTTTTGAGAAAAACGTGTATGACCGTGCGGACATCTATCTGAACATCAACACCCAGGGCTACAAGAACATGGCCGTGGGCGAGACGTTCGAGCTGAATTGCTTCCGCAACTGGTTCGCCATCGAAAGCTTTATGAACGCCAAGGTGGCGCTGCCCGATATGCACTATCAGGTCATCGACGTCAACGGCAACTCCAGCGACGTGGTGACCATCACCCCCGACGAGAAGAACAGCAACGTGGCCACCATGACCGCCAATCACGAGGGCACCGCCATCGTGCTGGTGACCTATGACGCCATGACCCACATGAACGGCATGGACGGCAACACCGTATTCTCCGCCATCTGGCCGGAGCTGACCGGTGTGTTCATCGTCACCGTGGGCAACGACGGTTCCTCTATCCAGACCAACATGATTCTGGACCGCATGGATGCCGACATCACCAAGGATGAGGCCCGTCAGCTGGACGCCGAGCATGACATCCTGTTCTATCTGGGCAGCGAGGGTGCGGCGTACAGCTTTAAGCCCGAGACCGGCTGCACCGTCACCGTGGCCCGCTCCACCGTGGGCAGCGCCATGACCTTCAACGGCTTCACCGGCGAGGGTGTGACCGTTGCCGAGGACGGCACCGTCACCATCACCGGCCTGACCACCGGCCGCCACATCGTCAAGGTGGAAAAGGACGGCAAGGCCAACTATCAGGTCATTACCGCCCGTGGTGTCAGCTATGATCTGGTGGACGCGAAGGGCAATGTCCTGACCGAGGAGGAAAAGGCCAGCATCAAGGCCGGCGACACCGTCTATCTGCAGTTCCATGACCTGATCAGCCCCAAGGAGAAGCTGTCCGGCGCGTATAACTTCAACTTCTCCCTGTATTACAAGGGCGAGGACGGCACCTTCTTCCGGTCTGATCCGGGCAGCAACTTCGGTGTATACGACTTCAGCGGCAACCCCGCCCGCCAGCTGATCAAGATCACCATCCCCAAGTATTGGGATACGGACACCTATAGTCTGACCGGCGCCATCAAGCAGGCCGGTTGGCCGGGCGTTCCCACCCACCGCGGCATCACCTATGCCAAGGGTGCGGAGCGCGGCTTTAATGCTCCCGCTGTTTCCGGTATCCTTTCCCGACTGCCCGAGGTCTCTATCTCCGTGGCGGAAACCAAGTTCATCACCGGTACCCTGATCTTCAAGGGCAGCGATGGCAGCGCCATTGAGCGCAATAAGCTGACCGTCTCCCTGAAGGACAGTGATGGCAACGTCATTACCGTCAATGAGGACGGCACCTTCAAGGCCGTGGCCGAGACCTATACCTACGCCATCACCGGCGCGGGCGTGGAGTACGCCACCGGCACCATCACCCTGAAGAGCGGCGGCCGCAAGACCTTCGAGATCACCCTGAATACCACCTCTGAGGCTGCCTGGGATGGCGTTACCATGACCCAGCCTGAGGTGGACGAAAACGGCGTCTATCAGATCGGCACCGGCGCGGAACTGGCCTGGTTCGTGAACCAGAGCAAGTCCGCCAACGTCTCCGGCGTGCTGACCGACAACATCGACCTGGGCAAGTATGTCTGGCTGGATATTTCCTCCAATTACCGGGTCGAGCTGGATGGCCAGGACCATGAGATCACCGGCCTGAACGCCAAGAACGGTCTGTTCACAAAGATCGGCGGCGGCAATTCCACCATCAAGGACCTGACCCTGCGCGGTGATTCCGCCGCCGGCGGCGCTGTTGCCGGTTCTATCAGCGGCAGTAGTGTGGTCATTGAAAGCTGCTTCAGCGATGTGACCATCAACAGCACCGGCAGCAACGTAGGCGGCATTGTAGGTTCTGTTGCCAGCAATGTCACCATCCGCAACTGCGCCAACTTCGGTGATGTCACCGGCGGCAGCAATGTGGGCGGCATCATCGGCGGCTTCACCGGCAGCAACAATACCGTCACCGGCTGCTATAACACCGGCGTCGTTACCGCCACCGGCAGCAACGCGGGCGGTGTGTTCGGCGGCAATGGCGGCGCGGCCATCGACAGCTGCTATAACACCGGCCTTGTCACCGGCGGCAGCAATGCGGGCGGTATCGGCGGTCAGGCAAAGGGCGGCACCGACTGGCGCGGCACGGTAACTTCCAAAATGTCCGTCACAAACTGCTACAGCACCAGACCCATTTCCTCCTTCGGCAGCGTGGATGACGGCAGCGCCATCATTACCAACTGCTACGCCAAGAGAGCCGATGCTTACGCCGATACGTTGGAGTGCGACTCCGACCTGGGCGACAGCTATGCACCTACCTGCAATGGCTATCCCGCCCTGAACTGGCAGACAGGCGTGACCTTCCATGCCGCCTCCGGCGATGGTGATGTCACCCTTCCCACCTGCACAGAAAAGGGCTATACCACCTACAAGTGCAGCAAATGCGATGAGTCTTTCCGCGGAAATTATACCGACGCGACTGGCCACAAGGAGCCTGAGGGTGGCAGAACCACATATCTGCTGTATACCGCCTATACCTGCATCGAGTGCAAAAAGTTGATCACCGAGTGGATCGACGAGCGCTACGCGATCTTGGATCTGCCCGCCGACGGTATCACCTCCGTCAGTGCAGCGGACAATGACTATCCCTGGCTGTATAACGCGGACAGCGACCGTATTGAAAGCTCCAACAAGGGTGAGAACAACAGTACCTCCCAAACTGCCCTCATCTTCACGCTGACATCCCCCATGACCATCTCCTTCAACTATGGTGTATCCTCTGAGAATAAATGGGACACATTTACCGCCACCCTCAGCAACGGCACGGATACCAACACTGTTGTCGACGCTATCAGCGGCATCGTGGATGATGGTACCTACTCCGGCGAACTAACTGTCGGCACCTGGACACTGACGCTGGCTTACACCAAAGATGACTACTCCGGCGAAAACGACGATCTGGCCTATATCAGCAACCTGAAGCTCAGCAGCGCCAAGCAGAACATCTATCAGGAGACCGGCG
The DNA here is from genome assembly GCA_963636325.1 of Agathobacter sp. Taxonomy (GTDB): domain Bacteria; phylum Bacillota; class Clostridia; order Oscillospirales; family Oscillospiraceae; genus Vescimonas. The sequence continues at coordinate 8,292 of CAVHKA010000036.1, forward strand.
ACGCTATGGCCGCCAAGGCAGAAGCAAACGCTCCCATCTTTGGCAGCATTGGCGGCGAGTGGATGGTGCTGGGTCTGGCCCGCGGCGGACGTGAAGTCCCCAATGTGGACACCTACTATCAGAACGTTGTGGACGCCATCCAGAAAGCCATCGCAAAGCCCAAAAATAAAGGCCGTCTGGATGTGACTAACTCTACCGAGAACTCCCGTGCTATCCTGGCGCTGACCGCCATTGGCAAGGATCCCTCCAACGTGGGCGGCTATAACCTGTTCAAAGATCTGGGCGACATGAAATATGTAACCTATCAGGGCACCAACGGCCCCACTTTCGCCCTGCTGGCATTGGACAGCGGCAACTATGAGCCTTACCCCGGCGGCGATGTGACCCGCGAAAAGCTGGTCGCCAAGCTCGTAGAGATCCAAATGAAGAACGGCGGCTGGTACATCAGCGACAGCAAACAAGTCGCGGATATCGACATGACCGCCATGGTGGTACAGGCGCTGGCTCCCTATTATGGCACCAACGAAAGCGTCAAGACCGCTGTGGACAAGGCTTTGACCTGGCTGGCCAACCTGCAGGACGATAAGGGTGGCTTTGGCAGCAGCTGCGAGACCAACGCGCAGGTCGTTGTCATGCTGTGCGCGCTGAATCGCGACCCCTCCTCCGACAGTCAGTTCATGAAGAATGGCTATTCCCCGCTGGACGCCCTGTGCAGTTACTACGACGCTAACGGTAACTTCAAACACAGCTTCAGCGATACAACCGGGCTGTTCAACCCGCAGATGACCAACGAGCAGGCCTTCTACGCGCTGGTCGCCTTCAACCGTCTGAAGAACGGCCAGACCTTCCTGTATGACATGACTGATGTGGTCAAGAGCTGCGATACTCACAACTTCGGTGAGTGGACCGTTACCACGCCCGCCACCTGCACCACCGATGGCGTCAAGACCCGCACCTGCTCCGTCTGCGGCGCCGTGGAGACCCAGGTCATTGAGGCCACCGGCCACCGCTTCGGCGCTTGGACGGTCGCCAAGGAAGCCACCTGCCTCGAGACCGGCCTTTCCACCCGCATCTGCCCCGACTGCGACACGGTGGAGACGGTGGTCATTGACGCGAAGATCCATCAGTTCGGTGAATGGACCGTCACTACCCCCGCCACCTGCACCGAGGATGGCACCGAGAGCCGCGTCTGCTCCCTGTGCGATACCGAAGATACCCGCACCATCAACGCGCTGGGCCACGAGTTCACCGAGTGGACCACTGTCAAGGCAGCCACCTGCACCGAAAAGGGCTCCGAGACCCGTTTCTGCACCCGCGATGGCTGCGACACGGTCGAGACCCGCGAGATCAACGCACTGGGCCACGATTTCAACGACTGGATAGTGGATACGGCCGCTACCTGCACCACCGATGGCGTATCTGTTGCTCACTGCCGGCATGCAGGCTGCGACGAGATCCAGACCATGGTGATCAAGGCTCTTGGCCACAATCCCGGCAAGGACTTCTACATGGACAAGGACAGCCACTGGAAGATCTGCGAGCGGTGCAAGGCGGAGGTCGAGAAGACCGCTCACAGCTATGTCGGTGACGAGCAGTGCGTGTGCGGCTATCGTAAGGATGGCAAACGCATCGTGGTAAAGAACGACATCACTGTCCCCGATACGCTGAAGGATAACGAGAAACTGGACACTCCCGAAGAGATCAAGACTGAGCTGACCACCCGCATCGTGGCGAAGGACAGCAAGTTCACCGCGGACAATACCGTTGTCATGGATGTGGTACTTCAGGTCCTGGATGACAAAGGCAACTGGGTGGACGCCAAGCCGGAGGACTTTACCGCCACCGGCACCATCACCGTGCTGCTGCCCTACCCCGCCGGCATCGACAGCAGCAACTACACCAAGTATGACTTCATGGTGAGCCATATGTTCACCTCCGACGTCAACGGCAAGACGCCCGGTGATGTGGAGTTCCCCGCTTTCACCAAGACCCAGGATGGTCTGCTGGTGACCCTGACCGGCCTGTCCCCCGTCGCGATCAGCTATGTGGTACATGTCGACAACAGCGGCAACCAAGGCAACGGCGGTCACTATAACGGCGGCCACCGCGGCAACGGCAGTTCCGGCAGCAGCGGCACCGCCAAGCCCGCCGATGACGTCAAGAGCTCCAATACCGGCGACAACAGCCAGATGACCCTGTGGATGGGCAGCGTAATGCTCTCCGCCGCGGCTCTGGTGGTGCTGACCCGCAAGAGAAAGCACAGCGCCAAATAAGCAGACCCTATCATCACAACACCCGCGCAGGGGCGTCAAATGACGCCCCTGCGCACAGCGCTATCATGGGGAGGTATGGAAAGATGACAAAAAGACGCATCACACGCACACTGGCCGCCCTTCTGGCGGCCCTGACGCTGCTGTCTCTGGCCGCCTGCGGCGATGTCCCGGTCGTTGATGTTGACACCGACAGCAACACCACCGTGCAGCAGACGGAGGAGCAGAAGAAAAACGGCACTGCCAAAACGGACAATAAACAGGCTGACGCGAAAACCGGCGACACCAAAAAAGACGACACCAAAAAAGACGACACCAAAAAAGACGACACCAAAAAAGACGACACCAAAAAAGACGACACCAAAAAAGACGACACCAAAAAAGACGACACCAAAAAAGACGATACCAAAAAGGATGACGCCAAAAAGAACGACATCAAGAAAGACGATGCGTCCAAGACGGGCGACGTAAAGAAGAAAGAAGAAAAGAAGGCCGAGGAAGAAGCGAAAAAAGCCCAGGAGGAAGCCAAAAAGGCTGAGGATCAGAAGAAGCAGGAGGAAGAAAAGAAACAGGAGAATACTCCTGCCACAAATACAGAGAATACTACCAACAACACCAGCAAGTCCAACACCTGCACCATCTCCATTTCCTGTAATACCGCTCTGAACAATATGGACAAGCTCAGAACACCGGCTGTCGCCTCCGCGATCCCCTCCAGCGGCACGATCCTGTCCACCACCACCGTGACCTTTACCGAGGGCGAAAGCGTCTATGACGTGCTGCAGCGGGTATGCCGGGACAACGGCATCCAGATGGAAGCCAGCTGGACCGCCACCTATAACAGCGCCTATGTGGAGGGCATCAACAATCTGTATGAATTCGACGTGGGCAGCGGCTCCGGCTGGATGTATAAGGTCAACGGCTGGTTCCCAAACTATGGTTGTTCCAGTTACGAGCTGAAAAACGGCGACAACATCTGCTGGGTCTATACCTGCAATCTGGGCGATGATGTCGGCGGCGGTTATGTGACTTGAATCATTTGTCGAAGCATAGTATAATAAATTAATTATGCTATTTTATCACCATGCTAGGAGGCCCGCGCCATGTCCGATACCTTTTCCCGTTATCACCCTGTGGTGAATTTTCTGTTCTTCGCGCTGGTACTGGCCTTTTCCATGGTGCTGATGCATCCGGTGTGCCTGCTGGTGTCGCTGGCAGGCGCTGTTGTGTACGTTATCCAACTGAACGGCCGCAAGGGTCTGCGGTTCAGCCTGAAGGTCGCCCTGCCGGTACTGCTGCTGGCGGCTATCGTGAACCCCGCCTTCAACCACGCGGGCGTGACGATCCTGACCTATCTGCCCACCGGCAATCCCCTGACGCTGGAGAGTATCCTGTACGGCCTTGCGGCGGGCTGCATGCTGTGCGCCGTGCTGCTGTGGTTCGTGTGCTACAATAAGGTCATGACTTCAGATAAGTTCGTGTACCTCTTTGGCCGGGTGATTCCCGCCCTGTCGCTGGTGCTCAGCATGACGCTGCGGTTCGTTCCCCGGTTCAAACAGCAGATGGACACCGTGCGGCAGGCCCAGTTCTGCATCGGGCGGGATGCCAATACCGGCAGCGTGTGGCAGCGGGCCAAAAAGGCCATCACCATCTTCTCCATCATGGTGACCTGGGCGCTGGAAAACGCCATCGAGACCGCCGACAGTATGAAAAGCCGGGGCTACGGCCTGAAGGGCCGCACCGCCTTCTCCATCTTCCGCATGGAGGAGCGGGATCGCTATGCCCTGCTGTGGCTGGGCTTCTGCGGCGTGTATCTCACCTGCGGCGCCATGGCCGGCGGCCTGAAATGGTGGTATTTCCCGGCGCTGACGGGCACGCCGGCCCAGCCCATGACCATCAGCTTTTATCTGGTGTATCTGGCCCTGTGCCTGACACCGGTGATTCTGGATAGAAGGGAGGCGCGGATGTGGCGCTGTTCACCATCGAAAACCTGACATTCTCCTACCCGGAGCAGACCGCCCGCGCCATCGATGACCTGACGCTGGCGGTGCCGGAGGGCGCGTTCGTGGTGCTGTGCGGCCCCTCCGGCTGCGGCAAATCCACGCTGCTGCGGCAGCTGAAGCCCGCGCTGGCCCCTCACGGCGTCCGTTCGGGCCGCATCCTGTTCCGGGATACACCCTTGGAGGATGTGGACGCCCGTACCCAGGCCGCCCGCATCGGCTTTGTCCAGCAGTCCCCGGAGAACCAGATCGTCACCGATAAGGTGTGGCACGAGCTGGCCTTCGGTCTGGAAAGTCTGGGCGAGGACACTCCCACTATCCGCCGCCGCGTGGCGGAGATGGCATCGTTCTTCGGCATCGAGGGGTGGTTCTATAAGGACGTGACGGAGCTGTCCGGCGGCCAGAAGCAGCTGCTGAACTTGGCGTCTGTCATGGCCATGCAGCCGGATGTACTGATACTGGACGAGCCCACCAGTCAGCTTGACCCCATCGCCGCGTCGGACTTCTTGGCGGTACTGGGGAAGATCAACCGCGAGCTGGGCACCACCATTCTGCTGACGGAGCACCGGTTGGAGGAAGCCTTCCCCCTTGCCACCGACGTGGCGGTGATGGACAGCGGGCGGCTTTTGTGTACCGGAACGCCTGCGGAGGTGGGCCAGCGGCTCAAGGCTATGGGTCACCGGATGTTCCTTGCCATGCCTGCCGCCATGCGCATCTGGGCGGCGGTGGAGTCCGACGCGCCCTGCCCCGTCACCGTGCGGGAGGGCCGGGATTTCCTGCAAGAGTTCGCGTCTCAACATTCCTTACTTCCCCTTCCCGAAGAACCGAAGCAGCCGAAGCGGGAGCCGGTCATCACCGTAGAGGGTGCATGGTTCCGCTATGAGGAAAACAGTCCCGATGTGGTGAAGGGCCTCGATATGACGCTGGGCCGGGGTGAGTTTCTGGCGCTGCTGGGCGGCAACGGCGCGGGTAAGAGCACCACGCTGAAGCTGCTGAGCGGACTGAAAAAGCCCTACCGGGGCGACATCACCGTGTCCGGCACACTGGGGATGCTGCCGCAAAATCCTCAGACCTTATTTGTAAAGAAAACTGTCCGCGAGGACTTATTTGAGATATTCTCCGGCAGCAAGCTGCTGAAAGCCCAACAAGAGGAACGGGTGGCCCGGATGGTGCAGCTGTGCCGATTGGACACGCTGCTGGATCGCCACCCCT
>CAVHKA010000037.1:0-13533 GCA_963636325.1 Agathobacter sp.
CTGCAGGCCGAGGGCCAGAAGGCCAGCCAGATCCTGGTGGCCGAGGGCGAGCAGCAGTCCGCCATCCTGCGGGCCGACGCCGCCAAGCAGGCCAAGATCATGGCCGCCGAGGCCGAGGCGCAGTCCATCCTGAAGGTGCAGCAGGCCATGGCCGACTCCATGCGGCTGCTGAACGAGAACGCCCCCAACGATCAGGTCATCAAGCTGAAAGCGCTGGAGGCCATGCAGAAGATGGCCGACGGCAAGGCCACCAAGATCATCATTCCCAGCGAGATCCAGGGGCTGGCCGGTCTGGCCGCCAGCGCCAAAACCCTGCTGGAAAGCGACAAGGCGGCGGAGTAAATCATGGCGAAGAAAGAGACCCGTTTCATCAAAGTCCTTGAGGAGGGCGGCTTCCTTGGCAGCAGCGAGGTGTGGGTGGATACCCAGACCGGCGTGCAGTACCTGTACCACGCTGCCGACAACTCCGGCGGTCTTACCGTGCTGGTGGATGCCGAGGGCAGACCCCTGCTGTACCGCCGCACGCCGGACGCACCGGAATATTGACCCCCAAGGGGCAGGGCAATGCCCTGCCCCGGTTTTTGATCATCAGTAAACACTCGTAGGGGCGGCCCTTGCGGCCGCCCGCATGACCGTTTCGGGCGACCGCAAGGGTCGCCCCTACAGCACAGTATATCGTACCCGCTACGTTTGCCGTGCGGCGGGCCACACGGGGCCCGCCCTACGGAATACGGCAAACTCTGTAGGGCGGGGCCCATGTGCCCCGCCGCGAACAAACACAAAACGGCCCCCTACATCAAAGAAAGGAGACCCGCCATGTTATCCAATCTGTTTTTCTGGACGCGCATTTATCTGCTGAACTTCGACACCATGTGGGCGCTTCCGGCGCTGGCGTTTGTCCTGCTGCTGGCGCTCCGCCTGCTGATGGGCGGCAAGCAGCCCTGCAAGGGCCTGCTGTTCATCATGCCCGCCCTGTATGTGGTGCTGGGTTTCGTCAACGCCTGGCTCTGCGTCGCTGACAACATCGCGCTGGTCGGCCTGATGAGCGTGCTGGGCAGTCTGGAAGTGATCCTGATCTTCGGCTGGCTGGGGTTGCTGCTGGGCATGGTCATCGACACGCTGATCCAGCGGGCGAAAGGAGCCGCCCATGCCTGACAAGATCAAACGTCTCTGCCCCATCTGCCGCGACGGGGAGGTCGAGCTGGAACTCTACCGCTCCGGCAATTTGAGCCTCAAGTCCTCCCCCATCGCCATGGTGGAGGATTATCTGCAAACGGAGATCTACGTCTGCTCCCAGTGCCGCTACGCGGCCTTCTTCGCCCCGCCGACGGCGGCGGGGGAATTTGCGCAGCGGCAAGCCCTTCAGGAGTCCCTCTCCCCTGTTGAGAAATTTGAGCAGGCCTTCCGGGATTACACCGAAAAACAGCTGCAAAAGGTCATTGATGGCAAAGATTACGTCCCCGACGCCAAAAAGGCCGCGAAAAACCTGCTGTACCGCCGCCGCTACGGCGAATGACAAAGGACGTCCCATAACAAGAGACTGTCCCGCCGGGGCTGACCCAATTCTTCATCCGAGCACCAAAAGGCACGGTCCACGCCGTGCCTTTTTCCCCATATGGCCGCCGCCCGTCCGGACTTCCTTTTTGTGGAAAAGCCCTTGACAAGAGGCGCTGCTTTGCTATAATGTGTGTGTACCAATTGTCTTAATACAGTTGTGGAGAAATTTACAGGAAAAATCGGGAACATTTTCCACGGGAAAAACGTCTATATTAAATATGGGCAAAACACAAAGAGCTGAGATATGAAAAAACATCAAGCGAGGAGAAACGGAATGAAAAAGTTTGCTGTTATTGTGCTGGCGGCCGTGATGCTGCTGTCCACGCTGGCTGGCTGCGGCGCCAGCGCCGAGGGAGAAGCGTCGGTGCAGTCCGTGTCCATGATCTGCGGCTTTGGCGCCACCGGACTGGTGGATCGCTTTGCCGGTATGGTCACGGCGCAGAGCGAAACACAGATCAAGAAGGCTGACAACACCACTGTGGACACCATTCTTGTCAAGGTGGACCAGGAGGTCAAGGCCGGTGACGCGCTGTTTACATACGACATGAGCCAGGCGAAGCTGGACCTGGAAAAGGCTCAGCTGGAGCTGGAGCAGATGAAGAACGAGCTGGAAAGCAAAAAGCAGGAAAAGGAACGGCTGGAGAAGGATAAGGCCGCGGCCTCCGCGGACAACCAGATGCAGTACACCCTGGAGCTCCGTCAGGTCACCACCGATATTCTGGAAAAGGAATACAACATCTCCCTGAAGGGCAAGGATATCGAAAAGCTGCAGAACACCGTGAAGAACGTGACGGTGACCGCTCCGGTGACCGGCCGCGTCAAGTCCATCAACGAGAACGGCGGCAGCGACCAGTCGGGCAAGCCCCTGCCCTTCATGACCATTGTGGAGACCACCGGTTTCCGTGTCAAGGGCTATGTGAATGAGAACAACGCCGGTGCACTGACCGAGGGCACCAATGTGGTGGTGCGCTCTCGCGTCAGCGACCAGACATGGAAGGGCACCATCTCCATGATCGACTGGGAGAACGCCCAGCAGGGCAGCCAGAACCGCGATTATGACAGCGGCAGCGACGACACGGCCGTGTCCAGCAAATACCCCTTCTATGTGGAGCTGGAAAACAGCGACGGCCTGCTGCTGGGCCAGCATGTGTATATTGAGCCGGACTACGGCCAGGCCGCGGAGGAGGACGCCAACACCCTGAAGCTGCCCGCCTATTACATCAACGACGCGGATTCCTCCCCGTGGGTATGGGCCCGGAACACCAAGGGCAAGCTGGAAAAGCGCAGCCTGACCCTGGGCGACTATGACGCGGGGATGGACACCTATGTTGTCACTGACGGACTGACCGCCGAGGACTATATCGCCTTCCCCGACGAGACCCTGAAGGCCGGTATGACCTGCGTCACCTATGATGAGGGCACCTTCGATCCCAGCATGGGCGGCGGCGATATGGCGGACGGCGCGGACGGTATGGACGGCGCACCTATTGACGACATGGATGGCGCGGACGCGGAGGACGGCGCAGACACGGAGGGCGGCGCGGACGACGGTGCCGTGACCGTGCCGCCCGGCGGCATGGCGGATGCCACTGTGCCGATGATCACCCCGCCGATGGAGGGCTGAGCATGATTTTACAGATGCGGGATATTTGCAAGGATTATCCCATGGGCAAGACCGTGACCCACGTTTTGAAGAACGTGGATCTGGACGTGTCCGAGGGGGATTATCTGGCTATTATGGGGCCTTCCGGCAGCGGAAAGACCACACTGATGAATCTGATCGGCTGCCTGGACGTACCCACCAGCGGCAGCTACCTGCTGGGGGACCGGGAGATCACCAAATGCTCCGGCAAGGAGCTGGCGGTGGTGCGGAACAAGGAGATCGGCTTCGTGTTCCAGTCCTTCCACCTGCTGCCCAAGCTGACGGCGCTGGACAATGTGGCGCTGCCGCTGCTGTACGGCGGCGTGAAGAAGGAGGAACGCCGTGAGCGGGCCCGCGCCGCGCTGGAGACGGTAGGCCTTGCCGACCGGATCGACCACCGGCCCGACCAGCTGTCCGGCGGACAGTGCCAGCGTGTGGCCATCGCCCGCGCCATCGTGGGCAAGCCCCGGCTGCTGCTGGCCGACGAGCCTACCGGCGCGCTGGACAGCGCCAGCGGCGCGCAGGTGATGGAGCTGTTCCATCAGCTCCACGCCGACGGCTCCACCATCATCATGATCACCCACGACCGGGGGATCGCGCACCATGCGGACACCATCATGACCATCAAGGACGGTGTGCTGAGCGGAGGAGAAAAGGATGAATAAAACGGTAAAGCGGGGCTTGCTGATCGCCGCCGGTGTCGCGGCGGCCTGCGGCATCGTGTGGGGCGGCCTGACGCTGGCCCGCAACGCCCACCGGGGCAACGTGAACGTATACGCGGTGTCAGATTTCAGCATGACCAATTACTGGGGCGATACCTCCCAGACCAGCGGCATGGTATCCACCGACAAGATGCAGAAGATCTTCCTGTCCGATACCCAGAAGGTCAAGAACGTCTATGTGGAGGAGGGGCAGGCCGTCAAGAAGGGCGACAGGCTGCTGTCCTACGACACGACACTGACCTCGCTGGACGTGGAGCGGGCGCAGATCGCCTATGAAAAGCAGCAATTGCAGCTGGAGACCGCCAAGAAGGAGCTGGACCGGCTGAAACTGGCCTATGACCGGGACGTGCTGGAGGCGGAGATCGCCTCCCTGACCGCCCGGATCGACGCCAAGATCGCGGAGAACATCAAGAAATGGCGGGACACCACCACGAAGCCGGTGCTTCCCATCACGGATGAAAACTGGAAGGCGGAGCCCATCACCAAGGACGGCGACGGCACCAAGGAGAAGCCCCTGTACTACGATTGGCACACCGATGATGAACTGACGGCGGAGAACCTGTTGAAGCTGGTTCCCCAGGCCCGGCAGGATGAGGTCAAGAAGCTGCTGAAAGAGGGCAAGACGCCCACAGAGGAGCAGGCCAGCGTCTATGTGGTGCTGGTGATCCACGAGGACAACAAGACCCTGAACGCGGCGTACAGCTGCGGCCTGCGGCTGACGCTGGCGAAGGCGGAGGAGCCGCCCAAGCAGGAGGGCACCACCGGAAGTACCGTCAGCGGCAACGCGCTGACGGGGCAGAATCAGCAGGGCATCGTCCTGCTGACCGACCCGGCAGAGGGCGGCACATCCAACGATCCTACTGATCCTACCGATCCTACTGACCCCAGCGATCCCACACCGCCCACACCTCAGCCCGAGGAGATCACGCTGACGGTGAAGATGCAGCCGGCGGATCTGCCGGGGGCCTCCATCGACGAGATCGACGGCATCACCGACGAGGTGCGCGCCATGCAGAAGGAGCTGGATACGCTGACGGAGCTGCTGAGCAACGCCTACACCCGGGCGGAACTGGCCCAGATGGAGCGGGATAAGCTGAAGGAGCTCTCGAATCTGGATGTGACCATCAAGCTGGCCAAGCTGAATCTGGAGAAGGTCAAGAAGGAAGTGGGCAGCGACACCGTATACAGCGAGCTGGACGGCACCATCAAGGCGGCGCGGGACTCCAACAGCGCGGATTTTGACAAGACCCAGGCGGTGGTAGAGGTCTCCGGCGGAGGCGGCTACTACATCAACGGCGCGGTCAGTGAGCTGGAACTGGGCACCGTCAGCATCGGCGAAAAGGTACAGATCAGCTCCTGGATGACCGGTACCAGCGCCGAGGGTGAGATCGTGGAGATCAGCGATTATCCCACCGACAATGCCAACTCCTGGAGCGACGGCAACAGCAACGTCTCCTATTATCCCTTCAAGGTATTCGTTTCCGAGGATGCTGACCTGCGTGAGGGCGACTGGGTGGAGATGTCCTATCAGAACACCTCCGGCAGCGCCGACAGCAATACCCTGTATCTGGAGAGCATGTTCATCCGCACCGAAAACGGCAAGAGCTATGTGATGGTGCGGGGTGAGAACGGCAGGCTGGAGCAGCGCTGGGTGCAGACGGGCCGCAACCTGTGGGGCAGCTATACCCAGATCCGGGGCGGCCTGACGGTGGATGATTTTGTGGCATTCCCCTATGGCCGCGATGTGACTGAGGGCGCGGGCACCACAGAGGCCACGCGGGATCAGCTCTATAACGGCATGTAAGGAGGTGCGCGGATGCTGGAAAATATCAATCTTGCCTTTCAGGGCGTGTGGAGCCACAAGCTGCGCTCCTTTCTGACGATGCTGGGCATCATCATCGGCATCGCCGCCATCATCACCATTGTGTCTACCATCAAGGGCACCAACGAGCAGATCAAGCAGAATCTGATCGGCGCGGGCAACAACGTGGTGAATGTGACACTGATGCAGGACAACAACCAGTTGGATTTCTCCTATGCGCCGGTGCCGCAGGGCATCTCCATGATCACGCCGGAGATGCGGGATGAGATCGACAAGCTGGATAAGGTGCGGGAATCCTCCCTGTACTACTCCCGCAGCTGGGCCGACGGCGTGTACGTGGGCAACAGCTCCTTCAATGGCGCCATCTACGGCGGCGACAGCCACTTCCTGTCGGTGACGGGGTATATGGTCAACTACGGTCGGGGCTTCATTGAAAGCGATTTTACCACCTGCCGCAAGGTGGCGCTGATCGATGCCAACACCGCCCAGAGCCTGTTTCAGGGGCTGAATCCTATCGGCGGCACGGTGGAGATCCGGGGCGAGCCCTTTGTGGTGGTGGGCGTGGTAAGCCAGAGCACCTCCTCCGCCCCGGTGATCAATTCCCTCAATGACTACTACATGTACTCCGGCAATACCTCCGGGACGCTGATCATCCCCAGCACCTGCTGGCCCATCGTCTATCGTTACGACGAGCCGGCCTCCGTGGCGGTGCGCGCTACCTCCACCAACGACATGACCGACGCGGGCAACAACGTGGCCAAGTATCTCAATGAGAACGTGGTATCCACCGACAAGTGCAAGTATCAGGCCAAGGATCTGCTGCAGCAGGCGGCAGACCTCCAGAGCCTGTCGGAGACCACCAACAAGCAGCTGATCTGGATCGCCGCCATCTCGCTGGTGGTGGGCGGCATCGGCGTCATGAACATCATGCTGGTGTCCGTGACGGAGCGTACCCGCGAGATCGGCCTGAAGATCGCCATCGGCGCGCAGCAGAGCCGCATCCTCTGGCAGTTCCTGACGGAGGCGGCGGTGCTGACCAGCCTGGGCGGTATCCTGGGCGTGGCCTGCGGCATCGGCCTTGCCTATATGCTCAGCTCGGTGATGGGCACGCCGGTGGCCATCAGCGTGGGCGCCTGCGCCATTGCCGTGGCCTTCTCCATGGTGATCGGCGTGGTGTTCGGATTGATGCCCGCCGTAAAGGCCTCCAAGCTGAACCCCATCGAGGCGCTGCGAAGAGAATAAAAGAAACTGGCCCCCGCCGCGTTTTATGACGCGGCGGGGGTCCATCATTCTGTGTGTGCCGATAAAACCCGTAGGGGCGGACGACTCTGTCCGCCCTATTGGAGGACACTGCATTTTGGGGCGGACAGAGTCGTCCGCCCCTACAACCGCTTACCGATCCCCCGACTCATATCGCGGGGGCTTCCTTCTTTTGAAACAATGGCCGTTTGCATTGACGGTGGGGCGGAAATGGAGTAAAATGTTCATACGATAAAATAGCGTATCATATCGCCCTTTTTTGCGGGGGCGCCGTGCTATAACAGACAGGAGGTGCCGGAAATGGACAGACAGGAGTTGTCCGGTGGCGTGTGGGACAGGGCGTATGAATACTTTGGCGCACATCCCGGCGAGGACGGCTGGACATTCCGGGTATGGGCGCCCCAGGCCCGCCATGTGGCGCTGTGCGGCGATTTCAACGGCTGGCAGCGATGGGACATGCACCGTCTGGAGGACGGCACATGGGAGCTGACGGTGGACAACGCCCAGCAGTTCGATGGCTATCAGTATGTGGTGACCCAGTGCGATGGCCGGGAGGTGTGGAAGTCCGACCCCTACGGCTTCCATCAGGAGACCCGGCCCTCTACCAACAGCAAACTCTATGACATCGGCGGCTTCCCGTGGCACGACGAAAAGTGGCGGCAGCGCCGGGAGGGCACCCGCCCCGCCGAGGGATTTGTGAATATCTACGAGGTGCATCTGGGCTCCTGGCGGCGGACAGAGGACGGCCAGGTGCTGAATTACCGGGACATTGCCGACCGGCTGGCCCTGTATGTCCGGGACATGGGCTATAACTATGTGGAGTTGCTGCCGGTGACGGAGTATCCGCTGGACGACAGCTGGGGCTATCAGTGCGTGGGCTATTTCGCGCCCACCAGCCGCTACGGCACGCCCCATGACTTTATGTATCTGGTGGACAGGCTCCACCGGGCCGGGATCGGCGTGATCCTGGACTGGGTGCCCGCCCACTTCTGCAAGGACAGTCACGGCCTGATCCAGTTCGACGGCTCGTGCCTGTATGAATACAGCGACCCCCTGAAATGGGAGCATGAGAGCTGGGGCACCCGGGTCTTTGACTTCGGAAAGCCGGAGGTGTGCAGCTTTCTGCTGTCCTCCGCCGCCTATTGGCTGCGGGAGTACCACATCGACGGACTGCGGGTGGACGCGGTGGCCTCCATGCTGTATCTGGACTATGACCGCCAGCAGTGGCGGCCCAACCAACACGGCGGCAAGGAGAATCTGGAGGCCATCGAGTTCCTGCGGCAGCTGAACCGCACCGCCTTCGCCATCGACGGCGCGGCCCTGATGGTGGCGGAGGAGTCCACCGCCTGGCCCATGGTGACCTATCCCCCGGAGGAGGGCGGCCTTGGCTTCAACCTCAAGTGGAACATGGGCTGGATGAACGACGTGTGCCACTATCTGAAGATGGATCCCTATTTCCGCCAGCACCACCACCGGGACGTGACCTTCTCCATGGTGTACGCCTTTTCCGAAAACTTTGTGCTTCCGGTGTCCCACGACGAGGTGGTGCACATGAAGGGCTCGCTGCGGGGCAAGATGCCCGGCGACAAGTGGCAGCAGCTGGCGGGCGTCCGTGGCTTTTACGCCTATATGCTGTGCCATCCCGGCAAGGTACTGACCTTTATGGGTACGGAGCTTGGGCAGTGGCACGAGTGGGACTTCCGCAAGGCGCTGGACTGGTATCTGCTGGACGAGGAGGACGACTGCCGCCAGACCCACGAGTGCATCCGGGCGCTGAACCGGTTCTATAAATCTCACAAGGCGCTGTGGGAAAACGACCGGGACTGGGACGGCTTCCAATGGCTGGTGGCCGACGACAACCGCAACAATGTGCTGGTGTTCCGCCGTACCGCACGGGACGGCAAATCGCTGGTGCTGGCGGTGAACTTCTCTCCCGTGGCGCTGGAGGGCTATCGCTTCGGCGTGCCGCCCAAGGCCCGGTATGAGGAGGTATTCAACACCGACGACATTCAGTGGGGCGGCAGCGGCGTGACCAACCCGGAGCCTATCGAAACGGAGCTTATCCCGTCCCACCAGCAGGCGCAGTCCATCGCGCTGCGCATCCCGCCGCTGGGCGCGGTGATCCTGCAGGGCAAAGGAAAACTGACCAAACACACGGACGGACGCTGAGACGTGCCGTTCCCGAAAATCAGGAGGTGCAGCCACATGAAAAAAGAGTGTATCGCCATGCTGCTGGCCGGCGGGCAGGGAAGCCGCCTGCATGTGCTGACCGGCGACATGGCCAAGCCCGCCGTTCCCTTCGGCGGCAAGTTCCGCATCATTGATTTTCCCCTGTCCAACTGTGCCAACTCCGGCATCGACACGGTGGGCGTGCTGACCCAGTACCGGCCGCTGGAACTGAACAATTACATTGGCAACGGCCAGCCGTGGGAGCTGGACCGCGCCAACGGCGGCGTTCACATCCTGCCGCCGTACCAGAGCGCCACCGGCGCCGTGTGGTACAAGGGCACCGCCAACGCCATCTATCAGAACATCGGGTTCATCGACCTGTACGACCCGGAGTATGTGGCGGTGCTGTCCGGCGACCATATCTATAAGATGGACTACTCCGACATGCTGCGCCGTCACAAGGCGGCAAAGGCCGCCTGCACCATCTCCGTGATGGAGGTGCCCTGGGCCGAGGCCAGCCGCTTCGGCATCATGAGCGTGGACGGCGAGGACAACATCACCGAATTTGCCGAGAAGCCCAAGGAGCCGAAAAGCAATCTGGCGTCTATGGGTATCTATATCTTCACCTGGGCCAAGCTGCGCTCCTATCTCATCGCCGACGAGGCCAAGGTGGATTCCAGCAACGACTTCGGCAAGGACATCATTCCCGCCATGCTGAATGCCGGCGAGAAGATGGTGGCCTACCGGTTCGAGGGCTACTGGAAGGACGTGGGCACGCTGGACAGCCTGTGGGACGCCAACATGGATATGCTGACGCCCGGCTCCGGCCTGAACCTGCTGGACGAGCGGTGGCCCATTCACGGCCGCACCGCCATCTGCCCGCCCACCTATGTGGGCGAGCACGCCGACATCGGCAACAGCGCCGTGGCCCGGGGCTGCGAGATCCTGGGCGAGGTGAAGAACAGCGTCATGTCCACCGGCTGCCGGGTGGGTGAGCACGCGGAGGTATCCTACTCTGTGGTGATGCCCGGCGCGGTCATCGAGGACGGCGCGAAGGTGTCCTACGCCATCGTGGGCGAGGGCTGCCATATCGGCGCCAGAGCCGTGGTAGGCGCGCCGCCGGAGGAGGCGGAGGACCCGGAGCAGTGGGGCATCGCCGTGCTGGGGCCTCACACCGATGTGGCGGAGCGGGAGACCGTGCCGCCCAAGACCATGCTTGACCGCACTCATGGGAAGGAGGCTACGAAATGAAAGGTATGCACGGTATCATCTTCTCCTACGGAGAGAAGCCGGGGCTGGGTCCGCTGACCGCCAACCGCATCCACGGTTCGCTGCCCTTCGGCGGCGATTACCGGGTGATCGATTTCATCCTGTCCAATATGGTCAACGCCGGTATCACCGACGTGGGCGTCATCATGCATGGCAAGTGCCAGAGTATTCTGGATCATCTGGGCACCGGCAAAAGCTGGGATCTGAGCCGCAAGACCGGCGGACTGAAGCTGCTGCCCGCCTTCGCTTACAGCGAGAGCCGGGGCACCGTTGGCCCCTTCCGGGGCAAGATGGAAGCGCTGGGCTGCGTTATTGAGTATCTGCGCCACATCCGGCAGGACTATGTGGTGCTGTCCGACAGCGACCTGGTGGCCAATCTGCCCCTGCGGGACGTGCTGGACGCCCATATCGCCTCCGGCGCGGACATGACCTGCGTATGTACCAGCCATCCCGGCGAAAGCGGCGACACCTACTTTAAGCTGGACGATACGGGCCGCATCGTGGACACCGCCTATGACATCCGCACGCCGGAGGGCTATCAGAACCTGAACATCTTCCTGCTGAGCCGGGAGCTGCTGCTGTCGCTGGTGGAGGAGTGCATGGCCCATGACCGGTACAGCTTCCGCCACAACGTTTTGCAGGATAAGGGTAAGGATCTGCGGTTCAACGGCTATGTGTGGGACGGCTTCGCCGCCCGCATCAACTCCGTGCAGGGGTACTATCAGCGCAGCATGGAGCTGCTGCGGCCGGAGATCCGATCTGAGCTGTTCTGCCAGCGCCGCCCCGTGTATGCCAAGGAGAACGACGCCGCCTCTACCTACATCGACCCGGACGGCGAGTGCGTCAACTCCCTGATCTCCGACGGCTGCGACATTCAGGGCAGCGTCCGCAACTGCATCCTGTTCCGGGGCGTCCGGGTGGAAAAGGGCGCCCATGTGGAGAACTGTATCCTGTTCAAGAACACGGTGGTGAAAGCCGGGGCCAACATCCGGTGCGTCATTGCCGACAAGAACGTGGAATTCGGCGGCGACGTGGCCATGGCGGGCCATCCTCAGTACCCGCTGGTGGTAGAGAAAAATACGAAACTGTGACTGGCATGAAATCCGAGTGACGGAATGTAGGGGCGGACGACTCTGTCCGCCCGCGGGGCAATGTACAGCTATCATTGGGGCGGACAGAGTCGTCCGCCCCTACAGAGCACAGTATAGCGCTTGATAGTGCGAAGAGGAGGACATCTTATGAAGGTTTTGTTTGCCGCCAGTGAGGCGTTTCCCTTCTGCAAGACGGGCGGTCTTGCGGACGTGGCCGGCAGTCTGCCGGTATCTCTGGCCGAGAACGGCGATCAGGTGGCGGTGATCCTGCCGCTGTATGATAAGATCCCCCAGCAGTGGCGCGAGCGGATGGTGTACCGCAGCTATATCTATGTGGATGTGGCGTGGCGGCACCAGTACTGCGGCTTGTTCGTCATGGAGTACCGGGGCGTGACGTGGTATTTCGTGGACAACGAGCACTATTTCCGCCGGGGCCGCCTGTACGGCGAGTATGATGACGGCGAGCGCTTTGCCTTTTTCAGCAAGGCGGTGGTGAACCTGATGCCCAGTCTGGACTGGATGCCGGAGGTGATCCACTGCAACGACTGGCAGACGGCGCTGGTGCCGGTTTACCTCAAGGACGCTGCCACCCGCTGGGACGCGGTGCGGAGTATCAAAACCGTGTTCACCATCCATAATATCGAGTATCAGGGCCGCTACGGCCCCGACACCGTGGCCGACCTGTTCGGCCTGCACGAGGGCTGGTGGAACGACGGCACCCTCCAGATGGACGGCGACGTGAACCTGATGAAGGCCGCCATGCTGGTGTCCGACGCGGTCACCACCGTCAGCCCCACCTATGCCCAGCAGCTCCACGACGATTACTATGCCCACGGCATGGCCTCCATCGTCAACGCCATCGGCTATAAGATGCACGGCGTGCTGAACGGCATCGACATGACCTCCTACGATCCGGCCCACGACATGGCCATCCCTGTACACTACGGCCCCGACGACATGACCGGCAAAGCCGGGTGCAAGGCCGACCTTCAGGTGTCGCTGGGGCTGCGGGAGGAGCCGGACACGCCGCTGATGGCGGTGGTCAGCCGTCTGGTGGGCCACAAGGGCATGGAGCTGATCCGGGACGGCTTTGACGAGATCATGGCCACCGGCTGTCAGCTGGTGGTGCTGGGCCAGGGCGAGGGCTATTATGAGGACTTCTTCCGGGCGCAGGCAGGCCGCTATGTGGGCCGCATGGCGGCGCTGATCACCTATTCCGAGGCCCTCAGCCGCCGCATCTACGCAGGCGCCGACCTCTTCCTGATGCCCTCCAAGAGCGAGCCCTGCGGCCTTTCCCAGATGATCGCCATGCGTTACGGCGCGGTACCTATCGTCCGCCGCACCGGCGGACTGGCCGACAGCGTACATTCCTGCCAGGTGGGACAGGAGGACGGCACCGGCTATCTGTTCGAGGGCTACAACACCGGCGACATGCTGTCCGTGATCGGACAGGCCACCGGACTTTACCGAGGCGACAGGGCGGGCTTTGCCGCCGTGCAGCGGCGGGGCATGACCGCCGATTTCAGCTGGACGCGCAGCGCCCGCATCTATCACGATATCTATTCCAAGCTGTAAGGAGACAATCGCATATGACCTATACCAAGCATGACATGAAGGAGGCTATCATCCGCAAGCTGCGGCTGAACTACGGCTGCACCGAGCAGCAGGCCAGCGACGGCGAAATGCTGAAGGCCTGCGCCATGGTGCTGCGCGACATCATGGTGGAGCACGGGGTGGAGACCCAGCAGAAGGCCGCCCGCGAGGGCGCCCGCCGGGTGCACTATCTGTCCCTTGAGTTCCTGATGGGCCGCAGCCTGATGAAGAACGCCTATAACCTGAACGTACTGCCCCAATTGCAGGAGGCCATCGAGGATCTGGGCTTCAAGGCGGCGGACATCTTCGACATGGAGCCGGACGCGGGCCTTGGCAACGGCGGTCTGGGCCGCCTGGCCGCCTGCTATCTGGACAGCATGACCACGCTGGAGATCCCCGCCACCGGCT
>CAVHKA010000038.1:0-13458 GCA_963636325.1 Agathobacter sp.
GAAGGCCAACGAGGGGGCTGTGCTGGATCAGAGCGGCCAATTCGCCGACTTTGAGTTGTACTTTCCCGGCAAGATGATGTCTGGTGCATATGTGTCACAATTTCTGGAGCGTAAAGAGGGTGTTCCAGAGAATGAATTGGAAGGTGTCGTATACGCCAACTGGCAACCGGGTGACAGCGCCAACGGCCTTGTGATAAACCTCTCCAACTGGCAGGAGAAAACGTGGTTCGACGACGAGACGATCGACTTCAACGTGGCGGAGATGGTGGAAAACGCCGGGGAAAACGCCAGACTGCCCAAGCTATCGCAGAGTCAACTGCCGCAGCATCTTGAGTATCTATGGCAGCCGGGCGACGCGGATATACCGCTGCCCTATGGCGGCCTATCCATCTGCAATGCTGGCTGGGAGAACGGCGTCCTGCAGATGGTTATGAAGGGGCCGGTAAACCAAAACATATCGTACCCTGAGAATTGGTATTTTGTCGACACACGAACGGATACCATCATCTATCCGGAGTCGAGGGCCATGTTCTATACTCCAGGCACGCTTGATCCAAGCATAACGGACACCGACTGGAATTATATCTGGGAATTTGTGCTGGTTGATAAGGAGACACTCCCCTATCTTGAACTGCACTGGGGCGGAAAGTATATCTTTACCACTGTGCTTCCGGGGCACTGGAAGGTCACGCTGGACGAAACACCCGTCACTGTGCAGAGCGAGGTGCTGGCAGAGAATGTTCCCCTGTCCTATGCAGGTGAGACGATCCTCGCGAAAAAGATCGAGTGCTCCAAGCTGTCTATGGCGGTGTATTTCGACGGCTTTGTGGATTCCACCGCCGATACCTGGAAATTCGAGATATTTGACGCGAACGGTGACCTTATTCCGAGCAATTGGGGTTATATCGCGGCGCAAAGCGAGGGCAGCTGCATGTTCCTGACAGAGTTCGACGAACCTATCGAGCCGGGGACCGTCTGCAAGTTGACATATAATGGAGAGACCGTGTTTGAGAGATCGGGACCATCCTCCCCCGTCACACCTCCTGATACGGAAAAAGCGTGGTTGGATAACGGCACGCCAAAGCAATACAGTTGAACATTTTATGCAAAAGGACTGACCCGCATTTCGCGTGTCAGTCCTTTTGTATAAAGCTCATTCTTGCTTTCATATTGGTCCTCCTTCGCCCGCCGGAACAGCTCACGCCGGGTATCCGTCAGAACAGGAATGGCACTGCGTTCCACATGCAGACATTTCACGATCAGGGACGGCTTGTTCTTCTCTCTATAAATTTTTAAGATTCAGTATTGACATTTTCAAACTATTGAGTATAATACACTAGTGTAAAAACAATACGTAAAAGGAGCTGCCTATGAATCCGCAATATAAAAAAGGCGTGCTGGAGCTATGCGTGCTGTCGCTGCTGCGCAAGCAGGATCGGTACGGCTATGAGATATCCGACTACCTGTCGAAGCACATCGACATCGCTGACGGCACGGTGTATCCGCTGCTGCGCAAGCTGAAGGCCGACGGGCTTGTGACTACCTATTTACAGGAGGAGAGCGGCGGCCCGCCGCGGAAATACTACAAGCTGACGAAGCTGGGCGAGGATGTATATAACATGGATCGGGCGGAGTATCTGAGATTTGCCGAGACCGTCCGTGAGCTTTTGAAGGAGGAGGACAGCCATGAAAAAGAATGAATTTCTGAATAAACTCAATGAAGAGCTGAAAAAGCGGAACGTCGTCGACGCGGCGGACATTCTGGAGGAATATGAACAGCACTTTGACCTGAACTTGGCGGACGGCTTCTTCGAGGATGAGATCGCCGCACGGCTGGGCGATCCAGCCATGCTGGCGGCGCAGGTGGACGAGGCGGAGCGTGCACCGCAGAAGAAAAGCGGCAGCAAGGCGCTGACCGTGATCGGCCTGGGGCTTGCTGACGTGTTCGCGGGGCTGTTCTTCCTGCTGCTGGCGGGCTTCGGCATCGTATTGGCCGCAGCGGCGCTGACCTTCGGTGTGGCGGCGGTCTGCCTGCTGGGCGGACTGAATATCCACGGACTGCTGTTCGCCGCCTGCTTCGTGCTGTCCTATGTGGTGTGCGCCCTGTCCGCCGGAAGCCTCCAGTTCTGGCACGTTTGGGGCTGGTTCACGAATTGAGGTGGCTTCCATGCTTGGCATGAATGCTGTTGGCGCTGGTGTTCTTCGGCTGCATCAATGCGGCGGCCTATCCTCTGCGCAAATGTACAGAGGATACGCGCAGTACCGCAAATTCTTCGCCGCCGGCCTGACCCAAACCATGCAGGCGGAGAGTCGGTAAGCCGACGCTCCTGCCAACTGACGTAGGATAGATCAGAACTCTTTGATCACGGGATCTATCCTTCCCAAACGGCTATCTGCAAGTATTTTTACAGAAAAAATATTTGAATTTTCCCTTCGTATCCGCTATAATAGGCATACAGCGTGTGGCGTTTCTGCGTAAATCCAGTTGCAGAAACGTCATATACTTTTTTGCAGGAATGGGCAAAAGTTCATATATGAATCGTGTGGCAGAAATGCGTAAGTCCGGATCATGCTGGACTTGCGCATTTCTTATTTTCGGAAAGAAAGGTGATCTTTATGAACAACGGAAATCAGTTTTTGGGGACGGAGCGTATCGGAAAGCTCATGGGCAAATATGCTGTCCCCTGTATTATCTCACTGCTGGTGGGCGCACTGTATAACATCGTCGATCAGATCTTCATTGCCAACGCCAGCTACTTGGGCTCCTACGGCAATGCGGCCAACACCGTGGTTTTCCCCCTGACGGTGGCAGCGCTGGGCATCGCCGTGTTTATCGGTGACGGCTGCTGCGCGTTTGTGAGCATCGCGCTGGGACGCAATGCCCGGGAGGACGCCCATAAATCTGTGGGCAACGCCGTGGTGCTCTGCGTAGTCAGCAGCCTTGTGCTGACGGCGGTTTATTTGATTTTCAGCGAACCTATCCTTGCCCTGTTTGGCGGCACGGTCAACGAGGAAACCCATGTGTTCGCCAAGGAATACTTCTTCTATATCACTCTGGGTATCCCCTTCTATATGTTCGGGCAGGCTATGAACCCCGTCATCCGCAGCGACGGCAGCCCCAAATTTGCCATGATCGCCACCGTTTCCGGTGCCATCGCCAATGTGATCCTCGACCCCATCTTCATCTACGGCTTCCACTGGGGCATGATGGGCGCGGCCGTGGCTACCGTGATCGGTCAGGTACTGACGGCGGCGCTCTCCCTCTGGTATCTGCGGCACATGAAGGTGGTCAAACTGGAAAAGGGTAGTTTCCGGTTGGACGGAAAGCTCATCCCGAAGTTCCTTGTGCTGGGACTTACCAGCTTCCTGGCGCAAATTTCTCTGGTCATCTCCATGGCAGCAGTGCAGAATATGTGCATGAAATACGGCGCGAGAGATCCCATTTTCGGGCAGCCGGAATACGCGCAGATCCCCCTCGCCGTGCTGGGCATCGTCATGAAGTTCTTCCAGATCGCCATCTCCATCGCCATCGGCATGGCCGCCGGGTGTATCCCCATCGCCGGGTATAACGTGGGCGCGGGAAAGAAGGATCGTGCCAAGGCACTGTTTTCCAGACTGCTGCTGGCGGAGTTCATCGTCGGTGCTGCCGCGCTGGTGGTCGTGGAGGTATTCCCGCTGCAGATCGCCATGCTGTTCGGCGCGGCCAACGAAAGTGCTTACTACGCGGACTTCACGGTGAAGTGCTTCCGCACCTACCTGTGTTTGATGCCGCTGGCGACGCTGAACAAGGGCACCTTCATCTACTTGCAGGCACTGGGCAAAGCCTTTGCCTCCACCGCCGTTTCCATGACCCGCGAGATCATTTTCGGTGTGTCGCTGCCCATTATCCTGCCCATCTTCTTTGGGCTGGACGGCCTTTTGTGGTCGTTCCCGGCGGCGGATCTGCTGACATTTATCATCGCTGTTTTCTTCATCCGGCAGACCTATCGTGAGCTTTCCGATACAAGTAAAGACACCGCAACGGCAGACGCATAGACACGCTGCACGGATCACTGGAAATGCCGAAACAACGCCAACGCGTCAGACAGCAGCGCCGCCATTTCGTCCGGTGTCTTTTTATCGTGCAGTTCCAGCCATAGCCGGATAATGTTGTAGTGCTCGATGCTGATGGTCATCATAAAAACGCGCTCGGTTTCCTCGTCGTGGCAGAATGGGCCACCCCATATTTCATCCCTGCCAGCGGCAAGCTGCTTGTCAAAGAAGTCAATCACCAGATAATCCAGATGGTTCCGTTTCAGGCACTGGAAAAATGCCAAATGCTGATTTACAAAACCAACGATTGCAATGGCCAGATGTTCTCTCGTTTTTGCGGGAAGACACTTGATCGCAGCAATATCATCGGGGAAAATACGGGCAAGCAGATAGGTGATAATATCCTGCTTATTGTCAAAGACTCTGTAAAATGTTCGCCGCGAAAGATCGGCCTTTTGTGTGATTTCGGACACGGTGATGCTGTCATAGTCTTTCTTTTGCAGCAGGGCATAGAAAGCATCCGCGATCCATTCCCGGCTGAGTTCCTTTTGCCGTTCCTGATGTGTCATGGCGTCCTCCTGTCACAAAAAGCGATTGTTGTAGCACTTGCCGCAAAGGCATTGAAGAAGATTTGCCTTTATTATACAATAAGGGCCAATGTGGCACAAGTGTGACAGCATATTTTTTGATAGAGAGGAACATAAGATGAAAGTTATTTATCGGGATGGCACGATCATCGAGTGCCCTAAAGAGGAAGAACTGCATATTCTGCGGCATACAGCCGCGCACATTCTGGCGCAGGCCGTAAAGCGCCTGTACCCATATGCGCGCTTTGCGTATGGCCCCGCAAATGAGAAAGGTTTCTATTACGATGTCGATCTGGGAGATACCAAACTCTCTGAGGATGATCTGACCGCCATTGAGACGGAAATGCGTAAAATCGTCAAAGAAAACCTGCCAGTCAAGCCGTATGTGCTTCCACGCAATGAGGCAATCAGTCTTATGGAGCAACGCGGTGAAATCTACAAGGTCGAGCATATCGGAGACTTGCCGGAGGATGCAGTCATCAGTTTCTATCAGCAGGGGGACTATGTGGACATGTGTGTCGGCCCACATCTGTGCTATACCAAGGCGCTGAAAGCCTTCAAGCTGCTGGATGTGTCGGGCGCTTACTGGAAAAACGACAGCCGCAACAAAATGCTGACCCGCATCTGCGGCACAGCTTTTCCTTCCCAGAGCGAACTTGACCGGTATCTGGCGCTGCTGGCCGAAGCGGAAAAGCGCGACCACCGCCGCATCGGAAAAGAAATGGGATTGTTCATGTTCAGCGATGAAGCGCCCGGTTTCCCGTTTTTCCTGCCGAACGGTATGCTTCTGAAAAACGCGCTGATCGACTACTGGCGGGAGATCCATGGACGGGAAAACTATGTGGAGGTCTCCACGCCCATGATCATGAACCGCAGACTGTGGGAAACCAGCGGGCATTGGGAGCACTACAAGGACAATATGTATGCCACGACCATCGACGAAGATACCTACTGTGTCAAGCCTATGAACTGCCCCGGCGGCGTGCTGGTCTATCGCAGCCAACCCCATAGCTATCGCGACCTGCCGCTGCGGATCGGTGAGCTTGGTTTGGTACATCGACATGAAATGAAAGGCGCGCTGCACGGTCTGTTCCGTGTCCGCTGCTTCACACAGGACGACGCCCACATTTTCATGCGGCGGGAGCAGATCACCGGTGAGATCATCAACGTTGTCCATCTGATCAACGAGGTTTACAACAAATTCGGCTTCAAGTATTCTGTGGAGCTGTCCACCCGTCCCGCGGACAGTATGGGCAGCGACGAGGATTGGGAGGCCGCGACAAACGGATTGAAGCAGGCACTTGAGCTGCTGAATCTTCCCTATACGATCAATGAGGGCGACGGCGCTTTCTATGGCCCGAAAATTGATTTCCATTTGGAGGATTCGCTGGGGCGCACCTGGCAGTGCGGCACGATCCAGTTGGATTTCCAGATGCCGCTGAATTTTGGTCTGGAATACATCGACGAGAAGGGCGAAAAACAGCGCCCGATCATGATACACAGGGTCTGCTTCGGGTCGATCGAGCGCTTTATCGGGATCCTGACGGAGCATTACGCAGGGAAATTCCCGGTGTGGCTGGCTCCTACGCAAGTCAAGGTGCTGCCGGTATCAGAAAAAAGTGTCGACTACGCACAGGAGGTCTACGCCACGCTTCGTAATGCGAAGATCCGCTGTGAATTGGACGCCAGAAACGAGAAGATCGGTTATCTGATACGGGAAGCGCAACTCGTTGACCGTGTTCCGTATATGATCATCATCGGACAGAAGGAGGCGGAGGAAAAGACGATCTCCCTCCGCAGCCGGGATACGGCACAAACGGAAACGATGACGCTCGATGACTGCGTCAATAAAATTCGTTATGAAATCGAACAGCGCCGGTAATCGGCGTTGCCCCCATAGATGCGGGCTTTTATCAGGAGGTGAGAGCTTTCTTCACCCCTTGACCAACGGCGGATCCTGTGATACATTTTGGGTAGATACTTTAAAATGGCAGGTGGTCGGCGGATGGAAAACCCCTATGAACTGGCAAAAAATATCTTGCTTGCAGAAGCGGATACAACGACAGGCAGGTTCACCAGCATCGATCTTTACGGCGCTTCCGCCCAGGAGAACGTCTTGACGGACAGCGGTGACAACTGCTTTCATCTGGAGAACGAGAGCGGCACGGGGGATATCACGCTGTACCGGGTGTTCCCCGGCATCGAGTTAGTATATAACGATATGCACATGGCGTACTGCAACAAGAACCAGCAGCCGACACCCCATGTCATGGAGATCAATTACTGCAAAGAGGGCCGCTGCGAGTGCCTTTTCGGCGGAAACCAATACTGCTATATGTCCGCCGGTGACCTCTCCTTCTGTTCCCTCCATGACAGCGCGCATCAGTCCGAATTTCCCACCTCCCACTATCACGGCATCACCGTGACCATTGACTTTTCCGCCGTCACGGAGGAAATGAAAAAGGTGCTGGAGCTGCTGGCGGTAGACCTTGTACGAATCAAGATGTTGTCTCAGGCAAAGGAATTTACGATCATCCGGGCTGACCCCACGGTGGAGCATATTTTTTCCGAGCTGTACAGGGTCCCGCCCTCCATCCGCCGGGGATACATCCGCGTCAAGGTGCTGGAGCTGCTGCTGATCCTGACAGGACTCGACCTGCCGGAAAACGACGCGAAACACACATCCTTCCCCGCCGCGCAGATCGAGACCGTCAAGCAGATCCACGCATTTCTGGTGGCACATTTCCCGAAGCACTACACCATCGACGCACTTTCCGCGCGCTTTGACATCTCCCCCACGGTCATGAAAAAGTGCTTCCGCGGCGTATATGGAGATCCCATCTACGCCTACATGAAGAAATACCGCTTACAGGTGGCGGAGCGGCTGCTGAAGGAGACTCGGGCCACCGTCGGGGAGATCGCCCTGCAGGTCGGCTATCAGAACCCCAACAAATTTACCTCCGCCTTTTGCGCGGAATACGGCATACCGCCGACCGCATACCGAAAGAAAGTCTGAACGGATAGAAAATAGTCCGCTCAGTCATTGCAATTCCTATAAAAAGACTTTAAGATAAGTGCCGTAGTTAGCAAAAGCTAACTACGGCACTTATCTTTCTTGGGAGGAATTATGATGAAACAGAAAAAGATCCTCAGCCTGCTTCTGGCGCTGGCACTGGCGCTTTCCATGCTGGTCGGCTGCGGCAGCACGCCGGATGTCCAACAGCCCGCGGAGCCCAACGTCGCAGGCGATACCGTCACCGATGAAAACGCGGTGGCTGCCCAACAGCTTCTTGTCGATCTGACCGGCACCTATCAGGAGCTTTGGCCCGTAATCCTGGACGAGCAGTATACGCAGCTGTGGCTGGATAACTGCGCGGCGCTGGTGGGCGAGGAAAATGCGCAGGCCGCCTATGATAAGCTGTCCTCCATGGTCACCGGCACGGTCTACGGCGAGGAGGCCGTTGCGGCCTACGCCAATGGCGGCGGCGCCTATGACTGCGCCTTCACCGAGGGGCTGAGCAAGCTGGAGTTCGACGGCGCCAACTCCGCCATCAAGGGCTATGACGCCGAGGGCAAGGAGCTGTTCTCCCACACCTATCACTATGTGGGCATGGAGGAGATCCGCGGCCTGTATGAATTTGAGAGCGATGACGCTGATTCCGGTGAGTTTACTTACTTCTGCCTGGCGCCCGATACCAACACCACCACCTATCACATCGAGTTCCGCTACGGCAGCGACCTGAATGCGCTGGGGCAGTATGACGCGGGCAATTACGCCTACTGGCTGGCCTCCGGCATTTCCACCGAGTATGACCAGACGATGATTGAGAAGTGCATCGAGCTGTTCTGCACCGAAAATCTGTCTGAGTAAAAAATAGCATTGCGGCAGGGGACGGAAAAACTCCGTCCCCTGCCGCTTTCACCGAAGGAGGAACGATCCCTGTGAAAAAGAATTCTGAAATTTCCAGAATGTTTGCCTATGCGGGTAACCGGCACTGGCTGACGATCCTGGGCATGATCCTTGCCGGACTCAGCACGGTGCTGTCCATGATCCCGTTCGTCTGCATCTGGTTTGTGGTGCGCGATCTGCTGAACGCGCTGGCGGCGGGCAGCATGAGCCTTGCCGCTCACAGCGGTACCTACGCATGGTGGGCGGTGGGCTTTTCCGTCCTGAGTATCCTGCTGTATTTTCTCGCCCTATGCTGTTCCCATCTGGCCGCGTTTCGCACCGCGTCCAATATGCGCAAGGCGGCCCTGCACCATATCGTCACGCTGCCGCTGGGCTATTTCAGCCAAAATGCCAGCGGACGGCTGCGGAAGATCATCGACGACAACGCGGGACTGACGGAGGAATTTCTGGCCCACCAGCTCCCCGACCTGACGGGCGCTGTGGTGATGCCGGTCGCGGTGCTGGTGCTGATCTTTACCTTCGACTGGCGGCTGGGCGTGTGCTGTCTCGTCCCCCTAGCCATCAGCTTTTTTTGCATGAAGCAGATGATGGGCGGCGACAACGCCCACTTTATGGAGGGCTACATGACCGCGCTGGAGACCATGAACAAGGAGGCGGTGGAGTACATCCGCGGCATCCCCGTGGTGAAGGTATTCCAGCAGACAGTCTACTCCTTCAAGAACTTCCATGCCGCCATCGAGGAATATGAGAAGTACGCTTCCGGCTACGCGCTGAAATGCCGTATTCCGCTGACGGGCTTCAATGTGGCGCTGAACGGCACGTTTATTCTGCTGATCCCTGTGGCCTGCATGATCCTTTCCGGCGTCACCGGTCAGGCGGCTTATCAGGACGTGCTGTTGGACTTCCTGTTTTACAGCCTGTTTACGCCCATCTGCACCACGATGATGAGCCGTGTCATGTTTTCCGGCGAGCAGTTGATGGCCGCGAAAAGCGCCGTAAACCGCATTGAAAGCGTGCTGAAGGAACAGCCTCTGGCGGAGCCGGAGCAACCACAGCAGCCCAAGGATGCTTCCGTGGCCTTTGAAAATGTGTCCTTCCGCTATCCCGGAAGTGAGGAAAACGCGCTGGATGCTGATTCCCCGCTTTTATGATACAACCGAGGGCCGTGTCCTGGTGGGCGGTGTAGACGTGCGGCAAATCGGCAAGCCGGAGCTGATGAAGCAAATTGCTTTCGTGTTCCAGAATACGAAGCTCTTCAAGGACACCCTGCTGGAAAATATCCGTGCCGCCCGGCCGGACGCCACGCAGGAGGAGGTCCTGCGGGCCGCCGAAGCCGCCCAGTGCAAGGAGATCATTGACCGGCTCCCCCATGATCTTGATACTGTGGTGGGCAGCGGCGGCACCTATCTCTCCGGCGGCGAGAACCAGCGTATCGCGCTGGCAAGGGCCATTTTGAAGGATGCCCCTATCATCGTTCTGGATGAGGCTACCGCCTTCGCGGACGCCGAGAACGAGCACCAGATCCAGCTCGCCTTTGAAAAGCTGACCGAGAAAAAGACGGTCCTGATGATCGCCCACCGCCTGTCCACTGTGCAGGACGCCGATGAAATTCTCGTGTTTGACGAAGGGAAGATCATCGAGCGCGGCACCCATGCAGCCCTGTTGGCCGCGAATGGCCGGTACGCCGCCATGTGGCACGACTATCAGACGTCCGTTCAGTGGAAGGTCGGAAAGGAGGGCAAATAACCATGAAATATCTTCAGAAAAAGTACGCCCTCAGCGAACAGGGCGCAAAGGACCTTTTTAAGGGCATCGTCTACTCCGCGCTGGCCTACATCAGTCTGATGCTGCCGGTGGCGCTGCTGGCCTATGTGCTGAACGCATTCCTCTCGCCCCTGCTGGGCGAGGACACGAGCAGCCCCAATGCCCTGCTGTATACGGTCATCGGCATCGTCATTCTGGCGCTGATCTTCCTGCTGCATTATCTCCAGTACACCGTAACTTACTTGGGCACCTATGCGGAAAGCGAACGCCGCCGCATTACGCTGGCGGAAAAGCTGCGGACGCTGCCCCTGCGCTTCTTCCACGAGCGGGACCTGGCCGACCTGACCGGCACCATCATGGGTGACTGCGTGGGCTTTGAGCACGCCTTTTCTCACACGGTGGCGCAGTTCTGGGGCTCCATCCTCTCCACCGCCATCGTTTGCATCGCCCTGCTGATTTTCGATTGGCGGATGGGTCTCGCCCTGCTCTGGGTGGCGCCGGTGGCCTTTGCCATCGTTCTGCTGTCCCGCAGACTGCAAATGAAGCTGGGCAAAAAGCACATGGACGCGAAGCTTTCTCTGGCGGACGGTATTCAGGAGTGTCTGGAGACCGTGCAGGATATCAAGGCCTGCAATCTGGAGGAGGAGTACCTCAAAAAGCTGGACGCGAAGATCGACGCCGCCGAGAAGTCGCAGATCTCCTCGGAAACGGCCACGGCCAGTCTGGTCACTGCCGGGTAGATGTTCCTCCGTCTGGGACTGGCCACCGTCATCGTCGTAGGCAATACGCTGATGCTGCGCGGCGAGACCACACTCTTTGCGTATATTCTGTTCCTCATCGCCGCCTCCCGGCTGTATGACCCGCTTTCCGCTGCCATGACCAATATGGCGGAGCTGTTCAACGTGGACTTGCAGGTAGACCGGCTGAAAGCCATTCAGAACTATCCGGAGGAAAAGGGCGAGAAGGACTATCACACCAATGGCTACGACATCACCTTCGACCATGTGGGCTTCTCCTACGAGTCCGGCAAGCCGGTATTGAAGGACGTTTCCTTCACCGCCAGGGGCAGGTCACAGCGCTGGTAGGCCCCTCCGGCGGCGGAAAGAGCACCATCGCCAACCTTGCCGCGGGCTTTTACGATGTGGACAGCGGCAAGATCACGCTGGGCGGCACGGACATCGCTCCCATTGACTCGACGGCCCTGATGAAAGACTTCTCCGTGGTGTTCCAGAATGTGGTGCTGTTCAACAACACCGTGATGGAGAACATCCGGGTGGGCCGCAAGGACGCAACGGACGAGGACGTGATGGCCGCCGCCAAGGCCGCCCACTGCCACCAGTTCATCGAGAAGCTGCCAAACGGCTATCAGACGGTCATCGGAGAAAACGGCTCCACCCTCTCCGGCGGCGAATGCCAGCGGCTGTCCATTGCCCGCGCGCTTTTGAAGGATGCCCCTGTGATCCTGTTGGACGAGGCCACCGCCTCTCTGGATGTGGACAACGAGACGGAGATCCAGGAGGCCATCACCCATCTGGTGAAGGGCAAGACCGTGCTCATTATCGCCCACCGGATGCGGACGGTGGAAAACGCCGACAAGATCGTCGTTCTGGACGGCGGCGTTGTGGCGGAGAGCGGCACCCACGAGGAATTGATGCAGAAGAACGGTCTGTACCGCAAGCTGGTAGAGCTGCAAACCGCAGCGGCAGACTGGAAGCTGCGGGTATAAGCAGATCATTTCTCATCTCGGCACAAAAAAAATCCCGCTGCGGAGCGATTCCGCGGCGGGATCTCTATTTTTCAGCCCAAAGCCACGTCCAGCACCATCATGACGCTGAATCCAACGGCAAAGAACACCGTGCCGAGATCAGAGTGCCGCCCCTGCGACATTTCCGGTATCAGCTCCTCCACCACCACATAGATCATGGCGCCGGCGGCAAAGCTCAAAAGATACGGCAGCGCCGGTATCACCAACTGCGCAGCCAGGATCGTAAGCACTGCGCCGATGGGCTCTACAACGCCGGAAAGCACTCCGCCAAGAAACGCCCTGCCCTTGCTTTCTCCCTCCGCTCTGAGCGGCAGGGAGATAATTGCCCCTTCCGGGAAATTCTGAATGGCAATGCCAAGGGACAAGGCAAGCGCGCTTGCCGCCGTGATTTGGGCGCTTCCCGAAAGGAAGCCCGCGTACATCACGCCCACCGCCATGCCCTCCGGGATGTTATGTAATGTGACCGCCAGAACCATCATCGTGGTACGGCCCAAATTGCTTTTCGGACCTTCCGCCTGCTCGCTTCCCACATGGAGGTGCGGGATCAGGTGGTCAAGGAGCAACAGAAACAGCACGCCGAACCAGAAGCCCGCAAACGCCGGGAAGAAAGCCAGCTTTCCCAAATGCGCCGACTGCTCGATGGCCGGGATCAGCAGACTCCATATGGAAGCGGCCACCATCACACCGGCGGCAAAGCCCGCAAGGGAACGCTGCACCAGATCGCCAAGCGTCTTTTTCATGAAGAATACACAGGCCGCGCCCGCCGTTGTTCCGAGAAACGGGATCAGCAACCCGACAAAAACCTCCATTTACTTCACCGTCCTTTGTCCTGCATAACCGCCGCGTCCGCTTGCCCAAGCAAAAACTTCTCCGCATACCGGCAGAATTCTTCCGGATGGACGATGACCAATTCCGCATGCGCCATCTTCGGGATACCGTGGATGCGTATCTGCGGGAAGTAGCGCTTGATGAAGCGGATATTGCTGCGGCGTTCCTTCTTCTCGTCGTCGCCGTACCAATAGGTGATCTTTGTGCCGCTTCCGGCAGGCGTCGCCGGCAGCGTGTAATTGTTGCCGGACCAGAACACGTTGCGGATCGTCCGGTCAGAGTAGGTCTTGAGGTAGCGCTCTATCTCGTCGTACTCCTTTACGGCGTCATGCCCCGGAAGGGTAAACCGCTCCGGCGGAAATGCCGCCTCCAATATCTTGCGGCTGTTTGCCACGAGCTTGAAGGACAGCACGTCCAGCGCCAGATGCAGCCTTCGCAGCAGATACGGAAACTGATAGGGGGTGATCCCACCGTCAACGATGGCCCGGCTGACCGGCACCTCCCCCAACGCCAGAAAGCGGGTCAGGCACGCGCCGCCAAGCGAGCAGCCGTAGGCCGCGTCCAGCCGGGCA
>CAVHKA010000039.1:0-13409 GCA_963636325.1 Agathobacter sp.
ATGTGTCGAAGTTGTAGCTTTCTCCACAATCTCGGTGGTGAACTGCAAAAACTTCTTCGCAATGGGCCGCAGATCCTTGCGGGACAGCGTGGCCACGCCCAGCTCCCGCACGGCGGGCGGGTCCAGCGGCAGGGCCAGTACATCGTCGGAACGGCCCTTCAGCACCAGGTGGCTGAGGATGCTGACGCCCAGGCCGTGCTCTACCATGGAGATGATGACCGTATCGCTGACCTGCGTGTCCCGGATGATGGGCGTCACGCCGCAGCGATCCAGCGCCCGCATGATATCCAGATGGAAGCCCAGCGACGGCATCAGGAACTCCTGCCCCTCCAGCCGCCGCACATCCAGACTGGCCGCGCCGCCGGTATCAAAATCCCGGGGCAGGATCACCAGCAGGGGATCGGGTTTCAGCGGCGTCCAATCCAGCGTGCTGTTCTCCTGGCGGCTGGCAAAGGCCATATCCACCTTGCCCTCTTTTACCCAGCGGTATACCTCCTCCACCGAGCCCATCTGCACATCCACGCCGACGCCGCTGTTGATCCGCCGGAACTGCTCGATCAGCTCCGGCAGCCAGTGCATGGCGATGCTGGCGTAGGAAGCCACGCGGAGGGTATCCTCCTGATGGGAGTTCACCAGCGCGATCTCCCGCTCCAGCGCCTGATTGGCGGCGAGACACTGCTGCACCAGCGGCAGTATCCGCTGTCCCGCGGGCGTCAGGCGGACGCCGCGCCGGTCGCGTACCAGAACGGGAAAGCCGACCTCCCGCTCCAGGCTGTTCATCATATGGGTCAGGCCGGACTGGGTATAGCCCAGCAGCTCCGCCGCCCGGGTGAAGCTGCCCTGCTCCGCGGCCGCCGCCAGCGCCTCCAGCTTTTTGCTGTCCACACAGATCACGTCCTTTTCCATAGAATATCACAGATTTTACCATGAGACTGCTGCAAATGCAACCGTTAAATATGACATTTCTTCATATAAAGATGAAGAAATGTCGCTTTACAAATCTTGCAACATTGTGTATTTTATATACAGTAATTCTCCACATATTACTTTTCCTTTCTATCCTCAAATCCCTTTTGATGGCTGCACGGTTCTCCCCGTGCAGCCATCGCCCTATTCCACGGTGGAGATTTGATAGACAAAAAAGCGGGCAGCACTGCTGCCCGCTTTTTATATGCGGAAAGAGGTCTATGCAGAAAGATATGCTTATTGCAGCGCCTTTGTCCGGTCATAGGCGGCCAGAACGGCGTCGATGGCGGCGGCGCGGAAGCCATGCTCCTCTAAAGCGCGGACACCGGCAATGGTGGTGCCGCCGGGAGAGCAGACGGCGTCCTTCAGCGCGGCGGTGTGGTCGCCGCTTTCCAGCGCCAGCTTTGCCGCGCCCAGCAGCATCTGGGCGGCGTAGCGCTGGGCCTTGGCCCGGGGGAGCCCCGCATAGACGCCGCCGTCGGCCAGCGCCTCCAGGAACAGATAAGCGAACGCGCCGCCGCAGCCAGCCACGGCGCTGCCCGCGTCCATCAGCTTTTCCTCCAGCTCCTCCAGCAGGCCGGAGCAGTGCAGCAGGGAGATAAAGCCCTCCCGCTGGGCCTCCGTCACGTTGTCGGAGCAGCAGTACAGCGTCACGCCCTCGCCCACGGATACGGCGGTATTGGGCATGATGCGGATCACCGGATAGTCGCCGCCGGCCATTTCGCGGATGCGCGCCACC
The DNA here is from genome assembly GCA_963636325.1 of Agathobacter sp. Lineage (GTDB taxonomy): Bacteria > Bacillota > Clostridia > Oscillospirales > Oscillospiraceae > Vescimonas. Next base: position 1,706 of record CAVHKA010000039.1, read on the forward strand.
GTCAGACCCGCCGCCATGCTCAGCAGGACGAAGGGCGTGGTGCGCTCCTTCAGGGCGGGCGCAATCTCGGAGAGCATCCCGGCCATCATCTGGGGCTTGACCCCCAGCAGGATATAGTCACACTCACGGGCGACGGTCAGGTTATCCGCCACGGAGGCGCCGATCTCGTCGGCCAGCTTCGCGGCCTTCTCCGGGGTGCGGTTGGCCAGCACGATGCTGCTGCGCACCTCCACCGTTTTGGCGGCGGCGCGGGCCAGCGCGCCGCCCATGTTGCCGGTGCCAATGAATCCATACGTCATAAAAAAGCTCCTTCCTGATCCGAAGATCATTGTTTTACATAAAGAGGCACAGGAGGATCGGCAGTAATATGGCCGGTACCATATTCAGGATCCGCAGCTTGGTGACGCCCAGCAGATTCAGGCTGATGCCCACGATCAGCAGCGAGCCCACAAAGGTGATCTCGTTGACCACGGCTTCACCCAGATAGGGGGCCACCAGCGAGGCCAGAAGCGCCATGGAACCCTCGGCCACAAGGACCGTTACGCCGGAGAGCGCCACGCCAAGCCCCATGGTGGAGGCAAAGACCAACGCCCCCACACCGTCGATGACGGCCTTGGAGATCAGGATGCTGTGCTGATGCTGCAGGCCGCTTTCCAGCGCGCCCATGACGGCCAGCGCACCGACGGCGAACACCAGCGAGCCGGTGACGAAGCCCTCGGTGATGGGGCTGCCGTTGCATTTCTTTTGCAGCGCGGCGCCCAGCTTGTTGACGGCGGCGTCGATGTTCAGCAGCTCGCCAATGATGGTGCCGACGACCATGGAGATGATCGGGATCAGGGCGTTGGCGCTTTTCAGCAGCCCCGGCGCGGCGATGCCGATGGTCATCAGGGACAGCGCGGCCATAACGGAGCCGCGCAGGCGCTCCGGCAGCAGCTTTCCGGCGAACATGCCGATCAGGCCGCCCGCAACGATCGCGCCGCCGTTGACAAGGGACCCCAGCAGGATCATGGGATCAAGCCTCCTTCATTCAGTAAGTCCTGTACCACCGTGCCCGCCATCAGCAGTCCCGCCACGGAGGGCACCCACGATACACTGGCGGGGACGCTGCGCCGTCCGGGAGGCGGCGTTTCCAGCTGCTGCGTCTCGCCGGGCTGCTCGGGGCTGAACACCACCTTCAGATGGTGGATGTCCCGGGCCCGCAGCTCCTTGCGCATGACGCGGGCCAGGGGGCAGCCGGAGGTTTTGGCGATGTCGGTGATGGTCAGCAGCTCCGGGTGCAGCTTGTTGCCGGTGCCCAGCGCCGTCAGGATGGGGATGCGGCGCTGCCGGGCCTGCTCGATCAGATCCAGCTTGCAGCTGACCAGATCAATGGCGTCTACGATGTAGTCGTACCGGGCGGCAAAGAAATCCTCCCGGTGGGCGGCGTCATACAGCCCCACGATGGGATACACCACCGTGTCCGGGCAGATGTCCCGGCAGCGGGCGGCGGCGGCCTCCGCCTTCGGCATGCCGATGGTGGAGTGCAGGGCGTACAGCTGGCGGTTGATGTTGCTGACGGACACGGTGTCGCCGTCGATCAGCGTCAGCTCCCCCACACCGGCGCGGCACAGGGCCTCGGTCACATAGCTGCCCACGCCGCCCAGACCGAAAACCGCCACATGGCAGCGGCGCAGCTTTTCCAGCGCGTCGCCGCCCAGGAGCATTTCAGCTCTTAAAAATTCTTCATGCATAGGAGTCCCTCAAATACAGGAAAGGACCGGCGTTGCGCCGGTCCTTTTTATGTTGGGTCGCAGATGGCTCAGAAGCCGACATACTGCATGCCGGAGCCCTCGGTCACAGACTCGGCAGCGGTCTGCTCGGCCAGCCATGCGGTGTAGGCGTCGCTCTTCAGCTGGTCGGCGGTCAGGACCTTCCAGTAGGGATCACCGAAGCTGTCCAGATACATGACGTGGCTGCCGTAGGTGCTGTCGATCACACCGGCGTCACCCACCTTGCGGCCGTCAGCGAAGCACCAGTCCAGGAACTCCTGCACGAAGCTGGTGGACTTGCTGATACCCTCGTACAGGCCGCCGTTGGAGGCGCTGCCGGTATCGCCGGACAGCTCGGTGGCCATCTGGGCGAACAGCTCAGCGGTAGCGCCGCCGTCCTGCCATTCCTTCAGGGCCTTCTCAGCATCCTTGTGGGCAATATCCTTCAGGTTGGCCAGATCGGCCTCGTAGGTCTCGGACTCCTTGTCCAGATCGGAAGAGTCCACCTCGAAGAGGATGTGACGGACATTGACAACATTATAATCCTGGCGGCTGCGGCTGTGGAACAGCACCAGCAGGATGCTGGAATCCGCGGTAATGGTGGTGGTGTCACCATCCACACGGGCAGTGTCGAACACCCAGTTCACCAGCTCGGTGTCCGCGTAGGTGGCGCTTTCCTGATGGGCGTAAGTAGCGATGTCCTCATAAGAGGCGGCAATGTCCTTCAGAGACTCACCGGCGGCAAAGCGGGCCTGCGCGTCAGCCAGAGCGTCCTCGGCGGCCTTCTGGGCGGCGGCAGTCTCCTCCTCGGTGGGCTCCACGGTGTTGCCGTCGGCGTCCTTGGTGCTGTCGGCGGTGGACTTGAAGGAGATATACTCATAGTCCGCTACGTCGAAAGCGTTGGGGTCGGCGTCATAGCAGGCCTGCAGCTCCGCGTCGGTGTAGGACAGGCCGGCGATGTAATCCTGGGTATAGTGGGAGGCCAGTTCCTGCATCTCAAAGACTTCCTTGAAGGTGTCCAGCGTCATGTTGGAGCCATAGAGCAGCTTGATATAGGCGGAAAGGGTGCGGCCGTTCTGCTTGGCATAGGAGCTGATCTGATCCAGGGTCTCGTCCAGCTCGGCCTGCATGTCCTCGTTGAAGGTCACGCCCTCGGCCTTGGCCTTTTCACTCAGCAGATAGGCCTGCGTCAGGTTTTCCTTGGCGGTATCCTTCAGGTACTGGTCCCAGGTGATGTCGCCCTCGTCGGTGACGCCCAGCAGCATTTTCGCCATGGCGTTGAGGTTCTGCTCCTTCATGGAGGTGCTGGTGCTCAGGCCGATATAGCTGCTGTACTGAGAGTTGGCGATGGAGTTCAGCGTGGTGTAATAGTAGTAATCCACCTGCGCGGGGGTAAAGTCCTTACCGTCCACCGTCAGGGCGGTGCTGCCGCGCTGGAAAACGCCGGAGTTGTAAAGCAGTACCACGGCGGCCACGATCACGAACAGAACGGCGATGCCGCCGTAAAGGAGCTTGTTCTTTTTCCGCTCTTTGGCCTCTTTGGCCTCGCGCTCTACGCGGGGATCCACATGACCCTGAGCGGCCAGCTCCTGACGGTTTTTCTTTTCTCTGGATGCACTCATTTGTTTTCAGTCCTCTCAAGTGATAGGCGCAATACGCCCTTGGTCGTAAAATACCTGCCTATTATACAGTAGATTTGTCAAATGTGCAAGTATTATATTTTGGCAGGGCAGAAAAGGCGCAGAAACGGTAGAAGGCTTCGCAGAATTTGCGCCGCGCACGGCGCAAAAGAATCAAATCATTTTTCTGACGACATGTGCGTCAGAAAAATACTTCTCGGCCGCCAGTGCCAAAGGCGCGCAGCGGCCGTAAAGCCTTTTGGCAGAAAAATCGTAAGATTTTTCGCCAGTAAATTATAAATAGAGAGAAGCAGCCTTTCGGCTGCTTCTCAATTGCATCGGGCCAAGTTATAACCTGCACCGTTTCCTAGCAGGTGGGTTGTCTCCAGCTTGCTTTACTGCTTCCATCTTCCAGCCGCAGACAGCAGCCGGGAGGCCTGCAAACCACATGCTGATCCGACATCCCCTATAACAAGATGTGAGGATAAAAAAGACCCGCATACATCGTATATGGGGCGAAACGCATCATACAACACGCTCACCTTGGGCATAGTATACCACGCGGAAGGAAAAAAGAAAAGAGAAATTTGCTATTTTTTTCAGGAATCTTCTTCCTCGTCCGCCAGCAGCTGCTCCATGAACAGGTCATAGACCCGGTCAAGTTCCTCATCGCTGTCCAGCGTGGACAGCTGCTCCTCGCCGTCCACCATGATGGACTTGAGGATCACCAGTCCCAGATCCTCCTCGTTGGCCTCGTCCTCCTCCACAGCGGGGAAGAAGGCCATGTAGGTCTGGCCGTCCAGCTCCAGCGCGTCGATATACTCCAGTTCAAATTCGTTGCCGTCCTCATCGGTCAGGGTGATGAAATTCGGGCCGAAATCTTCGCTCATCGGTGTTGCCTCCTTGTTTCATAGGTATTTGATATTGTACCCTATCTTCCGCCGAAATGCAAGACGCAGCGACATGAGTTTTTTGTATCAGGATACAGGAAAGCTGCGTGAAAAAGCGAATATGAAAACAATTCGGTTGATTTTTGGCAGGAAATTGTCAAAAGAAGGGGTTTTTAATATTTGACAGATGTGGTACAATACTAAAATAGCATAAAACTGGGCAAGTATGTGTACCCGGCGGAAGAGCGAAAACGCCGCGCCGGCATACATCTGAAATATAACAAAGAAAAGGAGGTGCCCTGTTATGAGTGAGAACAAGAAGAAGCGCAGCGGCCTGTTCGGCCGCCCACAGCAGAGCGCCGGTCACAGACAGGAAGAAACGTATCAGGAGCCGCAGCGTGCGCCGCGTCCGAAAAAGAAAGGAAAGGCAGGCCGCGTGATCGGCACCATCATATTGGTGATGGTGCTGACCCTCGCTATCTTCACCGGCATTTTCATGACATGGATCAACACATCTCTGAAGGGAAAGGTAGAGGTCTATGTGGACGAGCTGGAGACCAAGGTCTCCACGGAGCTGTACTATCTGGACGCCAAGACCGACGAGTGGGTCATGTATCAGACCCTGTACAGCGACGGCGAGAACCGCATCTGGATCGATCTGGAGAACATCCCCAAGTACATGCAGGATGCCGCCATCGCCATCGAGGACAAGCGCTTTATGAAACACAACGGCGTGGACTTCATCGGCACGGTGCGCGCCATCCTCAGTACCCTGACGGGCCGGGGCGTGCAGGGCGGTTCCACCATCACCCAGCAGCTGATCAAGAACGTGACCGGCGACAACGAGAGTACCATCAAGCGTAAGGTCATGGAGATCTATCGCGCGCTGGAGCTGGAAACACGCTATGACAAGGACCAGATCCTGGAGGCGTACCTGAACCGCATCTTCCTGGGCCAGTCCTGCTACGGCGTGGAGGCGGCGGCCCGCACCTATTTCGGCAAGAGCGCCAGCGAGCTGACGCTGGCCCAGAGCGCCAGTCTGATCGGCATTACCAACAACCCCAGCCAATACGGCCCCTTTGAGGGCGAGTGGAGCCGGGAGCAGAACCGCAAGCGCGAGATCCTGATCCTGGATGCCATGCTGGATCAGGGGAAGATCACCCAGGCGGAGTATGACGCCGCCAAGGCGGAGGAGGTCATCTTCACCAACGGTTACAGCAACACCGGCAATTACTATGGTGATGCCGTGGTGGACACCACCGAGGATCAGAAGCAGGAAGAGACGGAGACCAAGACGGCGACGGCCCAGTACAAGGCCCGCAACTCCTACTTTACCGACGCGCTGATCGAGGACGTGATCGACGCCCTGATGGACGAGTTCGGCTATGACGAGAAAACGGCTACCAACGCGCTGTTCAGCAAGGGCTACAAGATCTATACCACCCAGAATTACGAGTATCAGAAGATTGCGGAAAGCGTGTTCGAGGATCTCAGCAATACCCCCTATACCCGCACCAACAGCAAGGGCGAGACGGAGCAGCTGCAGGGCGCCATCACCGTTATCGACCCCTATACCGGCTATGTGGTGGCCATGGTGGGCGGCACCGGCGCCAAGGTCATCGACCGCGGCCTGAACTGGGCCACCACCGTGCGGCCCTGCGGCTCTGCCGCCAAGCCCATCAGCACCTACGCCCCCGCCTTGGATCAGGGCGTGATCACCGGCGCGTCCACCGTGGACGATTTCCCGGTGCTGGAGCTGAACGACAGCCCCTATCCCAAGAACGACAACGGCCGCTTCCAGGGTCTGGTCACCGTGCGCCGCGCGCTGGTGCAGTCCCTGAACACCTGCGCCGTGCGGGTCAACATGGAGCTGGGCACCTATAAGTCCTATGAATTCATGACCGGCCGTCTGGGCTTTACCACCCTGACCCAGTCCGACAGCGAGCAGGTGGGTGCCATGGCCCTGGGCGGCTACGCCAACGGCGTTACCACCGAGGAGATGGCGGCGGCCTACGGCGCCTTCGTCAACGAGGGCATCTATACCCGTCCCCGTACCTTCACCCGCGTGGAGGACAGCAACGGCAACGTGATCCTGGAGAATGAGATCCAGTCCAACGTGGCCATGAAGGCCAGCACCGCCGCGCTGATGAACAGCTTCCTTCACGACGTGGTCAACGGCGGCACCGGTTCCTCCGCCAATTTCAGCGGCATGACCCTGGCCGGTAAGACCGGTACCACCAACGACCAGAAGGACCGCTACTTTGTGGGCTACAGCCCCTACTATGTGGCCGCCTGCTGGGTGGGCTATGAGAGCTACAGCCGTGTGTCCTCCGGCGGCGTCAATCCGGCGGCGGCGCTGTGGAACAAGGTCATGTCCAAGATCCACGAGGGTCTGGAGAACAAGAACTTCTTCTCCTGCAGCGATCTGGTGCAGGTGACGGTCTGCGCCGACAGCGGCATGCTGGCCACCAACCTGTGCGAGGCGGATCCCCGCGGCAGCCGTGTCCGCACGGAATGGGTGGCGGTGGATAACCAGCCCCAGGAGATGTGCACCATGCACGACGGCAGCAGCATACTGAACTATCGCCGTGACTACTTCGCCAAATTCCCCGAGGTGGTGGCGGAGGACAGCGCCTACGTTATGTGGGGCAACGCCATCGGCGGCGATGAGAACTCCGTGCCGCCGGGATGGAACGACGGAACGGTGGACGACGGGACCACGGACGGCGGCACACCGGGCACGACGCCGGATGACGGCGGCCTTTCCCCGGATGATCTGCTGGGCGGCCTTGGCGCGCTGGCAGACGCCGTGCGGAACCGGCTCGCCGGATAGCAAAGACTTTCATGGTTCAGCGCTCCGCGGCATTTGGCCGCAGAGCGCTGAACTTCACAGAGCATGGCGGAAGGAGGAATCATATGCGCGCACCGCAGATCAGCTGCAGCTTTTCCGGTCACCGGCCTGAGAAGCTGCCCTGGGGCGACAACGAGCGGGACGAGCGCTGCCTGGCGCTGAAGGCTTCCATCCGCGAGATGGTGGAGAAGGCCTATGCCGACGGCTACCGCCACTTCATCTGCGGTATGGCCCGCGGCTGTGATACCTACTTCTGCGAAGAGGTGCTGCGCCTGCGTGACCGGGTGCAGGACATCACCGTGGAGGCGGCCATCCCCTGCCTGAGCCAATGCGACGGCTGGACGCGGGAGCAGCAGGAGCGCTATCGGGATCTGACGGCGCTGTGCAACTACCGCACGGTGGTGCAGGAGAAGTATGACCCCGGCTGCATGCACCGGCGCAACCGCTATATGGTGGATCACAGCCAGCTGCTGCTGGCTGTCCACGACGGCAGCACCGGCGGCACCCGGTATACCATTGAATACGCGCTGCGGAACCGGAAGGATGTATTGATCCTGCCGGTGCCGCGGTGATCAGAAAAGGAGACACGATCATGACTTATACGTTTACGCCCCGCGGCGTCTGTTCCCGCCGCATGACGGTGGAGCTGGAGGACGGCATCATCAAGGATGTGAAGGTGGAGGGCGGCTGCAGCGGTAATCTGCAGGGCATTTCCCGCTTGGTGGTGGGCATGAAGGCCACCGACGCCATTGAGCGGATGAAGGGCATTTCCTGCGGCGGCAAGCCCACGTCCTGTCCCGACCAGCTGGCCAAGGGACTGGAGGAAGCGCTGAAGAAAGCGGAATAAACAAAAAGAGGAATGACATCGCAGATGTCATTCCTCTTTTGAACTTGTCGAGAAACCCATTCTTGTCATTCCGAGGAGCGAAGCGACGTGGGAATCCGTAATCTAAATACTATGAATCTACATAAAATGCGAAAATTTTGCATTTTTAGAAACGGATTGCCGCGCCAGTCTGCGGACTGGCTCGCAATGACAACTGTCATTCCTCTTTTTTCATATTGAATAAGTTCCACGGGTACGCTTCCGGCGGCGGACAGGTCACGTCCACCGGCTTGCCGGTAACGGGATGGGCAAAGGCCAGATGGTACGACCACAGCGCGGCGGAGCAGTCCGCCTTGCTGCCGTAGCGGATATCCCCCAGCAGGGGCAGCCCCCGATGGGAGAACTGCACACGGATCTGGTGGGTGCGCCCTGTATGGAGCCGGACCTTCACCAGCGTCAGGGCGTCGGTCTTGCCCAGCACCGTGTAGTCCAGCGTGGCCTCCCGGACGCCCTTGCGCATCCGCTGCACCACATAGCTCTTGTTATGGGCGGCGTCGCGGAACAGGAGATCGGTCAGGGTATCGGCGTCCTTCTCCGGGTGGCCCCGCAGCACCGCCAGATATTCCTTGGTGATCTCGTGGGCGGCCACGGCGGCGGTCAGCTTTCCGGTGATCTCTTTGCGGCGGGAGAATACCATCACGCCGCCGGTGACGCGGTCCAGCCGGTGTACGGTGGCGATATAATCCTTTTCTCCCTGCGCCCGGTAGTGCTCCCGCAGCAGCGCCGGCATGCAGGCGGCTTTGGGATCGTCCTCCGACAGTGCACCCACCGGCTTTACCGCCACCACCAGGTATTTATCCTCGTAAAGAATGGTCATAGGCGCTTACCGGAAGCGGCGGCCGCGATAGCTGCGGTGGCGCATCCGCTTATTGCGGGCGCTGCCGTAACGGCGGCGGCGCATGAAGGTCTTGCCGAACAGGAATACCAGTACCACCAGGATCACCAGCACCACCAGCAGGATCTTGACGATGGTGCGGGAGAAGAACTCCTTCAGGGCGTGCTTGACGATGAGGAAGCGGCTGGCGTTCACATCGGCCACCGCCAGCAGGGGGACGGTGGCGTATTCCACGCCGCCATAGCTGAGGGTGATGGAGCCAAGCTCCTGCCCCGCCGTTACCGGCGCGTCCACCACGTCGCTGTTTAGGGTGACGGTGCGCTCAAGGGATTCCGGTTCCAGGTCGCTGGGCAGCACCGCCTCGGCGGTGTAGGCCGGGTGTACGGCCACCTGCGCGGTCTCCTTGCTGAGGGCCACCGGCACCTCCTGGATCATCTCATCCTTTGTCAGCACCGTTTTGGTGGTGAAGTTATCAAAGCCCCAGTCAAACAGGCGGCTGGTCTCGGTGAAGCTGCCCACCTTCGTGTCGCAGTCCTCGGTCTTCATCAGTTCCGCGCCCAGCACCACGGAGATCAGCTGGCGATCCGCCCGGACGGCGGAGGATACCAGACAATAGCCCGCCGCGTCGGTGGAGCCGGTCTTGATGCCCTGCGCGCCGCTGTAAAGATAGCCGGTGGCCCGCCAGTTGGAGATCAGGTAGTTGGTGCTGTGCAGCTCGCGGGCCTCGCTCTTGTTGGTGGCGGGCACGTCATAGGCCTTCGTGTTGACGATGGTCATGAATTCGTCGTACTTCATGGTCTCCTTGGTGAACAGATAGATGTCCCAAGCGGTGGAATAGTGCTCGTTATCCGGCAGGCCGGAGGTGTTGACGAAATGGGTGTTTTCGCAGCCCAGCTCCTGGGCCCGCTGGTTCATATCCGCCACGAAAGCGGTGACGCTGCCGCTGACGGCCTCGGCCAGAATGTTGCCCACCTCGTTGGCGGACACCACCAGCAGACAGTACAGCAGCTGCTCCACCGTCAGCGTCTCACCGGCCACGATATCGGCGGTGCTGGCATCGTCCGGCAATCCTGCCACGCTGTTGGCGCTGGCGGTGATGGGATCGCTGAGCCGCAGTTCGCCCCGGTCGATGGCCTCAAATACCAGCAGCGCCGTCATCACCTTGGTGATGCTGGCCGGGTATTGCTTGGTATGGGCGTCCTGATCCAGCAGCACCGCCCCGGTGGCGCCGTCCACCAGCAGGGCGGAACGGGCCTGGATCTGGATATCCTCCACGCCATAGGCGGTCACAGGCAGAATCTGGGTCAGCAGCAGGGCCAGCAGCAGAAAAAGGGTGCAAAAACGGCGGAATTTCATAATGACTTTTTCTCCATATGTGCTATAATGAGATGAACAGCGTATGCAAAGACGCGGGACGGCACAGCGCCCGCGGACAGTATCCAACTATTTATTATAAACGAGATATTTCTGCCCGTCAACGGGGAGGGGACTGCCAATTGTAAACATTTTTCAGGAGGTGACGCCATGAAGATATTAGTGGTGGATGACGAAAAGCTGCTGGTGAAGGGCATCACATTCAATCTGACCAACGAGGGCTATGAGGTCACGGCCGCCTATGACGGCGAAGCCGCCGTGGAGCTGGCGAAAAAAGAGAATTTCGACCTGATCATTCTGGATCTGATGATGCCGGTGTTGTCGGGCACCGAGGCCTGCATGAAGATCCGGGAGTTCTCCGATGTGCCCATCATCATGCTGACGGCCCGCAGCGAGGATGCCGACAAGCTGATGGGCTTCGCCTGCGGGGCGGACGATTATGTGACCAAGCCCTTCAACATCCTGGAACTGAAAGCCCGTATCCGGGCGCTGCTGAAGCGCAGCGCCGGCCGGCCGGAGATGAACCGGACGCTGCTGACGGTGGGCGACCTGAGCCTGGATACCCAGCAGCGGGTGGCCATCCGGGACGGCAAGACCATCGACCTGACCGCCAAGGAGTATGACCTGCTGGAGCTGCTGATGAAGAATCCCCGGCGGGTATACAGCCGGGAGAGCCTGATGGATCTGGTGTGGGGCTATTCCTACGCCGGGGATTACCGCACGGTGGACGTCCATGTGCGCCGCCTGCGGGAGAAGCTGGAGCGCGTACCGGCCGAGCCGGTGTATATCATGACCAAGTGGGGAGTGGGTTACTATTTTCAGGGGGAAAACCAGCCTACAATTTAAGTTCGGCGTCAGCTACATTCTGGTGATCGCCGCGGTGCTGGTGCTGCTGAACACCTACCCGCTGCTGCAATCCCAGAACATGGTGTTCAAGTCCAAGGAGACCGCCATGAAAAGCGCCGTGAAGATCATCGAGGCGTCGCTGGGCGGCCTGAAGCAGCTGGACGAGGAGAATGTGACCCGCGCGCTCAGCTCCGTGCGGGAGACGGGTGCCTCCCGCGTGCTGGTGACCGATACGGCGGGCCGTATCCTCTACGACACCCGCGAGGAGAACGGCGCGGTGGGTCTGTACGCCTTCTATACGGAGATCGTCCAGGCGCTGGAGGGCAACGACGCCTTTTACTGCTATTATGATTCCGCCGCGTTCCTCAGCCGCATGGCCTCGCCGGTGGTGTACCACAACCAGATCGTGGGCGCGGTATATGCCTATGAGTATGACACGGAGCAGGCGGACATTCTGAAAAGCTTCCAGTCCAACCTGATGAAGATCTCCGTGCTGATCGCGCTGGGCGTTATCCTGCTGTCCATCCTGCTGAGCCGGGTGCTGACCGCCCAGATCACCGATCTGCTGTCGGCCATCCGCAAGGTGCGGGAGGGCGCGTACAGCCATCGCGCCGCCGTGAAGGGCAGCGACGAGATCGGTCAGATCGCGGCGGAG
>CAVHKA010000040.1:0-13137 GCA_963636325.1 Agathobacter sp.
GAACGGGGGATATCCTCGCACACGGAGATGACCTGTCCCTCCGCCTCCGCGCCGTCCAGAAAACGGCGGGTGTGTTTGGAATAGGTGGTGTTGTCCAGATCAAAGATGCCGATGATGCGCTTTTCCTCCACGGTGACGCTCTGGCCGATGTGCAGATAGGGCATCACAGCACCTCCCCGTTTTTCACGTGAAACACCTTGCCGGTCAGCAGGGTGTCCAGCCGGTCATTTTCGCAGCAGGTGATGAACACCTGTCCTCCGGCAATGCGGTTCAGGACATATTCCTGCCGCAGAGGATCCAGCTCCGAAAGAACATCGTCCAGCAGCATAACGGGATATTCCCCGAAGGCGTCCTTGTGGATCTCCCGCTCCGCCAGCTTCAGGGCCAGCGCCGCCGTCCGCACCTGCCCCTGTGAGCAGTACTGCCGGGCGCTGTGGCCGTTGACGTCCACCTCGATATCGTCCTTATGAGGCCCGCTGAGACACAGCCGGGAGGCGATCTCGGCGGCGTAGTGGCTCTGCTGATGGTCCATCAGCTGCCGGGCGATGACGGACTGCTCCGCCAGCGGATCAGTAACGGTCTTGACGGTCTTGTATTGCAAAGATAATTCCTCGCGGCCGCCGCTGCACTCGGCATGGGCCTGGGCGGCGTACTGCCGCAGCTTTTCGCAGAAGGACGCCCGATACCGGATCAGCACCGCGCCCACCAGACACAGCCGCTGGTTGAACTCCGGCAGAGTGTCCAGCAGGCCGGGAAAATCCTCGCTGTCCCGCAGGATGCGGGTCTTGTGCTCGTAAAGGCGGCTGTATTCCGTCAGCGCTTCGGCGTACCGGGGCCGCAGCTGGCACAACGAGAGATCCATGAACTTCCGCCTTGCCGCCGCGCCGTCACGGATGAGGAACAGATCCTCCGGCGCGAAGAACACCGTGTGCAGCACGTCGCTGAGGGCGGCGGCGTTTTTCGCTGTTACGCCGTTGACGGTCATTTTCCGCTTTCTGCCGCGGTTAAGCTCGATGTGGGTCACAAACTCCCGGTCACGGGACAGGATGCGGCCCTCCAGCACCGCACTCGCCGCGTCGAAGCCGATCAGCTCCTTATCAGTGTGGGTGCGGGGCGATTTGCCGCAGGAGAGATAGACCACCGCCTCCAGCAGGTTGGTCTTGCCCTGGGCGTTCTCGCCGTAGATCACGTTGCAGTCGGGGTCGAAGGTCAGGCTCTGGCGACGGTAGTTGCGAAAGCCCGACAGGGATAATTCATTGATCCGCATACTGAACGGTCAGCGTTTTGCCGCCGAAGTCCACGGTGTCGCCGGGGCGGAGCTTCTTACCCCGCTGGGTGCAGACCTCGCCGTTGACGGTGACAGCGCCCTCCTGGATCAGCACCTTGGCCTCGCCGCCGGTGTAGACCAGCCCGGAGAGCTTGAGAAGATCCTGTAGCTTGATGAATTCTGTGGTGATGGTAATGGTTTCCATAGTTTGTTCCTTATTTTGATGGATTGGTAAGGGGAGTTTCGCTCTCCGGAGCGACCTACTTTTGTCAACAGTGACAAAAGTAGGCAAAAGCACCGGAAGGAACCTCCGGTTCCTTCACTTCCGGGCGCGCTATACCCGTTTTAATTTTGATATCATGTTCCGCACGTTCGCGCAAAGTTTCCTTTTCGTTTTGTAAAAAGGATCGTCTCTGCTTCTGCGCCGCTGCCGCTGAATTTTACGCCGAAAAACGCTTCGGGTTCTACCGTTGAGAGTGTGAGCGGCAGCGGCGCTGGAAGAAAGTCGATTCGTCATACGCAGCGATAACAGCGATGTCCTGTGAACGCGTGGTATACAGTATCAAATTTGTAAAAGGAACAGCGTGCAGGAAGTCCAGAAACCTGGGTTTCTGGTTGTCCTTTTGGGTACTTTTGGGACAACGGCCAAAAGTACCTCGTCCCCGCAGGGACGAAATATTCCTTTTTACTGCGCCTTCAAACGTACCGGCAGCACCATATACAAAAAGCTGTCGCCGCCGTCCACGGGGGTGATCACACAGGGGGAGATGCTGGTGTTCAGCGCCATGCAGACCTTGTCCGCCGGGGCGTAGCGCAGCGCCTCCATCAGATAGCGGTTATTGAAGCCGATCTCCAGCTGGCGGCCGTCGCCCTTTGTGGGGCAGATGTCCTTGGCCTCGCCGTTGCCGGTGCGGGCGCTCAGCAGCACGCGATCCTCGTCAAACAGGCACCGGACGGGGCTCTTCAGCTTCTCGCTGATCACCACGGACACGCGGTCAAGGCTCCGCAGCAGGGCACTGTTCTCCACCTCGATGCAGATGGGGTTGTTGCGGGGGATGGCGTTCTTATAGTCCAGGAATTCGCCCTCCAGCCGGCGGCAGATCAGCTCGGTGGAGCCGGCGGCGAACATCAGGTGACGCTTGCCCTGGGTGATGGTGATGACGTCCTCGGTGTCGCCGCAGATGCTCTCCACCTCCTTCAGGGCGCTGCCGGGCGCCACGAAGCGGAACGCGCCGCCGTCCAGCTTCTCCAGCGGCTCGTGCCGCAGGGCCAGACGGAAGCCGTCCACGGACACCATGGTCAGGCCCGTGGCGTCGATCTCGAACAGGGAGCCGGTATGAACGGGGCGGCTCTCATTGGTGGAGACGGCGAAGGCCGTCTGGCCGATCATGGCCTTCAGCAGCCGCTGCTGCATGGTGACGCTATACTGATCGTCCACCTCCGGCAGCTCGGGATAGTCATCGGCGGACAGGCCCAGGATATCGAAGCTGGCGTCACCGCAGCTTAGGTGCACCATATATTTCTCGTCGGCGGAGAACACGATCACATCATCCGGCATTTTCCGGATGATGTCGCCGAACAGCTTGGCGTTCAGCACGATGCGGCCCTCCTCCCGGATCTGGGCCTCGAAGGAGGTGCGGATGCCGGTCTGTGTGTTGTAGCCGGACAGGGTCAGCTCCCGGCCACCCTCCAGCAGCAGGCCCTCCAGCGCGGGGATGGAGCTTTTCGCGGCCACGGCGCGGCTGGCGGTGGACGCCGCCGCCTGCAGCAGCGCTTTTTCGCAGGAGAATTTCAGCATATCGGAATATCCTTTCCTGTCGAACCGTTCCGAAAAATTCCCGGAATATTTTTCGGAAGGACAACATAAACTAAACTCTTTATTCGTAGTATTCGTCGTAGGAGAAAAAAATGTGGAAAAAGGGGACGAGCCCTTTATTTCCCGCCCTTTTTTCTCCACGGGACATGGTGGGAAAAGGCGAAGGCTTTCCACACCATCGTGGGAGGGGCAAGGTTTCCACATGTTATTCAGGTGGAATCCACAGGAAAATGTGGGAAAGTAGGGGATTCGTGGCTTCGACCACGACCGAAAATAGCAATTCGTAGGGGCCGATGCCTACATCGGCCCGTCGTTTCACGAAAATATTGTCTTTTATTGAACGGGGCGATGTGGGCATCGCCCCCTACAAATGAAAAATGAAATCATCAGATTTCATGCCAGGTTATTTTTATTGTTTCGCGTTGATGTTGGTGGTGATCTCCTTCACCGTTTCGGCAAAGGCGGGATCGGAGCGCATCTGCTTCTCTACCTTGTCCAGACTGTGCAGCACCGTGGTATGGTCCCGGTCGCCGAAGGCCTTGCCGATGTCGTTGAGGGACAGGTTGGTCATGCGGCGGATCAGATACATGGCGATCTGGCGGGCATTGACGATGTCGCGGCCACGGCCCTGGCCCCGCAGCACCTCCGACTCCAGGCCGAAGTACTTGGCGATGTATTCGATGATGGATTCCGGCGTGGGAATGTACTCGCTGCTTTTCTTCACCACGTCCTCCAGCGCCTTCAGGATGGCCTCCTCGTCCATGACGCCCATCAGGTCGCTGTACGCCAGGATCTTGTTCAGCACGCCCTCGATCTGGCGGACGTTGGCGGTGATATTCTCGGCGATCATGCTGGCGATGCGGTCCGGCAGGCTGATGCCCAGCATGGCGGCCTTGTTGCGGATGATGGCCAGGCGCGTTTCGTAGTCAGGCGGCTCCACGTCCACCATCAGGCCCCACTCGAACCGGGTGCGCAGGCGATCCTCCAGCTGGGTCATCTCCTTGGGCGGCCGGTCGGAGGACAGCACGATCTGCTTGCCGGATTCATACAGGGCGTTGAAGGTGTGGAAGAACTCCTCCTGGGTCTGCTGCTTACCGGCGATGAACTGGATATCGTCCACCAGCAGCAGGGATTCCTTCTGGTACTTATCCCGGAACTCGGAGGTGGTGCCGCCGCGGATGGCGTCGATCAGCTCGTTGGTAAAATCCACGCCCTTCACCAGCACGATGCTGCTCTCCGGCCGCAGGCGCTTGGTCTGGCGGGCGATGGCGTGAAGCAGGTGGGTCTTGCCCAGTCCGCTGTCGCCATAGATGAACAGGGGATTGAAGGAACCGGCGGGCTTTTCCGCCACGGAGCGGGCGGCGGCATAGGCCATCTTGTTCTGGGGGCCCACCACATACGTCTCGAAGGAGAAGGCCTCGCTGTCAGCCAGCGTGTCGGGATGGTCGGGCCGCACGCCGTGATAGGCGGCCAGCTGCTCGTCGTCCAGCAGCTTCACCTCCAGATCAGAGGAGAAGATATCCCGCAGCGCCTCTTTGATCTGCGGCGTGAACCGCTTTTCGATGGTGCTTTTTTTGAACGTGTTGCCGCAGTGCAGCACCAGTGCCGAATCCTCCATGGTGACCACCGTCACCTCGTCGAACCAGGTGTTGATGGTGGTGTCGGACAGCTGCTGCTTCAGCCGGTCAAGCACTGTTTTCCATACGTCGGACAGTGAATTCATCGCCGCGCTCCCTTCCCGCTTTGCTATGGGCGTATTTATCTGATACTAAGTATACCAGAAAACTGTGGAAAAGTAAAGCAATACTTATTCTAATTAAACGCGGGAGGTCGTAGGGGCGACCCTTGCGGTCGCCCGCACAGTAAGACAGAATATCA
Organism: Agathobacter sp.; assembly: GCA_963636325.1. Taxonomy (GTDB): domain Bacteria; phylum Bacillota; class Clostridia; order Oscillospirales; family Oscillospiraceae; genus Vescimonas. Next base: position 4,962 of record CAVHKA010000040.1, read on the forward strand.
TTCCGGGCGACCGCAAGGGTCGCCCCTACAAAAATGTACGGCAGAATTTTGTAGGGGGCGGCCATTGACAGACCCTTGTAGGGCGGGGCCAATGTGCCCCGCCACCGTTGGTGCAGCGTCTATCGTTCGGCGGGCCACACGGGGCCCGCCCTACGAAACAGTCATCGATAGAATTCTGTACGCCGCTGCCAATATGATTGAAAAAAGAACGGACATGCGTCCGTTCTTTTCCATATATATTCACTTACCCGATCATGCTCTCCTGGCCACCGTCGTTGGTTCCGTGCTCCGGGATCTTGGCGATCAGCGTCCGGTACAGCCGCCGGAAGAAGGCCAGCGTCACAAACAGCGACGCGATCTCCGCCAGAGGGAAGCTCCACCACACCAGATCGTCATTGCCGATGGTCTGGCCGTACCGGGCCAGCACATAGGCCAGGGGGATCAGGAACACCAGCTGCCGCACGATGGAGGTGATCATGGAGTACAGAGACTTGCCCAGCGCCTGGAAGGAGCCGCCCAGCGCGATGCAGGCTCCGGCGATCCAGAAGCTGAGAGAGATGATCCGCAGGGCGGGGATGCCCACCGTCAGCATGGTGTCGGTGGCGTCGAAGATCTTCAGCAGCGTGCCGGGGATGGCCAGGAACAGTGCCATGCCCGCCAGCATGATGATGGAGGCATAGATGGCGCTGCGCTTGACGGCCTCCACCATGCGGGCGCGGTTCTGCGCGCCATAGTTATAGGCGATGATGGGCACCACGCCGTTGTTCAGGCCGAACACCGGCATGAAGATGAAGGAATTCAGCTTGAAGTAGATGCCGAAGGCGGTGGCCGCCGTTTCGTGGGCGGAGTGGTAGGTAATGAGGATCTTGTTCATCAGGAAGGTCATGATGGAGCCAATGGCCATCATGATGACACTGGGCAGGCCGATGGCGTAGATGCTGCCGATGATTCGCCAGTCGGGCCGGAAGCCCTTGAAGCTCAGGTGGATGTCCTTGTTCTTCTTCACGTTGAAGTAGGCCGCCAGCAGCATGCCGCAGATCTGGCCGATGACCGTGGCGATGGCCGCGCCGGCCACGCCCATGTCGAACACAAAGATGAATACCGGATCCAGAATAATGTTGATGATGGCGCCCAGACCCTGGGTATACATGCTCAGCAGGGAGCGGCCTGTGCCTTGCAGCAGGCGCTCCAGCATGATCTGGCCGAACAGGGCGAAGGAGCCGCCCATGACGATGTGGAGGTACTGCTCGCCCATGACGACGATCTCCTCCACCTGGGTCTGGGAGCGGAGGAACGCTCCGGCGCAGGTCAGGCCCAGCACGCAGCTGACGGCAAAGCCCACGAAAGCCAGAAACAGGCCGTTCACCGCCACACGGTCAGCCCGTTCCTGCTCGCCCGCGCCCAGCGCCCGGCCCATCAGGGCGTTAACGCCCACCGCCGTACCGGCGCCCAGGGCGATCATCAGGTTCTGGGCCGGAAAGGCCAGGGACACGGCGGTCAGCGAAGCCTCACTGACCCAGCTGACGAACACGCTGTCCACGATGTTATACAGGGCCTGCACCAGCATGGAGGCGATGATGGGAAGGGACATATTCCAGATGAGTTTGGAAATGGGCATGACGCCCAGCTTGTTTTCTGCTGCCATGATAAGGGTTCCTTTCCTGTTGATAAATTGCTCAGTAAACTATAATGATACTACGGGGGAGGGAGAAATGCAATATGTAAGGGCGTTGTATTTTGCCTTTCGTAGGGGCGACCCTTGCGGTCGCCCGGAATCACACCCTTATCGGCGGGCGACCGCAAGGGTCGCCCCTACGCGCCGTATCCCATTACAGCACCCCTTTCTTGTTCTCACCTTTCGATAAACACACAATATTTAGTTGTTGACAAACCTTACTGTTTTTCTGTATAATATCAGTTGCGCGTTTGCGCATTTTTCCAAGTCGACTGCGGCGGACGCAAGTCCGCTGTCGAGTACGCGCCGCCATGCATGCGTGTGCGGAGGCGATATTTTGAAGATGGAGGTGTCATGCAATGTTCCGTACCTATCAGCCCAAGAAGCGCCAGCGCTCCAAGGTACACGGCTTCCGTAAGAGAATGGCTACCAGCAATGGCCGCAAGGTTCTCGCCCGTCGCCGCGCCAAGGGCCGTGCCCGCCTGACCCACTGAGGAGAGGCGGAAAGTGCACCCCAAACAAGCTTAAATAAGCCAGGGACGGTGGAAGGGAAAACTGCCGTCCCTGTTGGTATTTGCATTTTTGGAAATGCGGGGATAAACAATAGGGTTACATGATATGTTGTAGGGGGCGATGCCCACATCGCCCCGCCGTATTGTGAAATATTATCCGTAAGACGGACGGGCCGATGTGGGCATCGGCCCCTACAAAATGTCAAAAGGACTCTTTCCCTTTCCCGCAAAGGAGAAACCATGAAGGCTGCCGTGACCGTAAAAGAAAATTATGTGTTCCGGCGCATTTACCGGAAGGGCAAGTCCAGCGTGCAGCCCTGTATGGTGGTCTACTGCCAGAAAAACCGGCAGGGTAAGACCCGCTTGGGTGTCACCGTCAGCACAAAGCTGGGCAAGGCCGTGGTGCGCAACCGCGTCCGCCGCCAGCTGCGTGAGATGTACCGCCTGCACCTGCCGGAGATGAAGAAGGGCTATGACGTGATCCTGGTGGGCCGCGTCAAGGCCGTCCACACGCCCTATGCCAGAATGGACAGGCAGTATGTCCGTGCCCTGGAGGCGCTGGGCCTGCTGGAGTGTCAGGCATGAAGCGGGCGCTTCTAAAGGCCATCCGGTTTTACCAGACGGCGGTGTCGCCCCTGTTTCCGCCCCGGTGCCGCTTTATTCCCACCTGCTCCCAGTACGCGCTGGAGGCGGTGGAAAAGTACGGCGCGTTCAAGGGCGGATGGCTGGCCTTCCGCCGTTTTCTCCGGTGCCATCCGTTCCACAAGGGCGGGTGGTACGACCCCGTGCCATAAGCCGATACGTTTGAGGTGTTTTCCCATCATTTTTTCCCATCCGCGATCACATTTCCAACACAAGTAAACGACCTACGGAGGAAAAACAATGTTTGCACAAATCGGATATTATATCTGTGTGCCTTTCGCGTGGCTGACGAGAATGTTCTACAGCCTGACCGGCTCCTACGGCGTGGCGCTGATCCTGTTCACCCTGGTGGTGAAGCTGGTGATCCTGCCCTTCCAGATGAAGAGCAAGAAGAGCATGCTGCGCATGAACCGGATGCAGGGCAAGATCAAGGATATCCAGACCCGCTTCGCCAACAACAAGGAGCGGCAGCAGCAGGAAATGGCCGACCTGTACGCCAAGGAGGGCGTCAACCCCATGTCCGGCTGCCTGTGGTCCTTCCTGCCTTTCCCCATCCTGATCGCCCTGTACTATATCATCCGTACCCCCCTGCGGTTCTTCATGAACCTGTCCAACGACGTGATCACCGAGATCACCACCCTGGCCACCTCTCTGGGCTATACCGCGCCCGTCGGCAACAACGCCTATGAGCAGATCTATCTGACCGACTTCATCCATGACCACTGGGCGGACTTCGCCGGCAAGTTCGAGGGTCTGATCGATCTGGACTACAGCTTCCTGGGCGTGGATCTGGCCAGCCAGCCCTCTCAGGTCATGAGCCAGTTCCCCGGCGGCGGCTGGCCGGTGTGGGGCCTGCTGATCATGCCCTTCATCGCCGCTGCTTTGCAGTTGCTGATGAGCATGTTGTCCATGAAGGCCAGCTCCAACACCATGAACAGCCAGAGTAAGATGATGATGTACCTGTTCCCCCTGATGACGGTGTGGATGGGCTTCATGTTCCCTGCCGCTCTGTGCGTGTACTGGATCGCCAACGCCGCTTTCTCCTCCATTCAGGAGCTGGTGATCAACAAGTACTTCAGCAAGAAGCTGGATGAGGAGGAGACCGAGAAGGAGCGGGAGAAGCGGGAAAAGCGCGCCGCCAAGATGCAGGCCGCCCGCGAGAACTACAACAAGCAGCTGGAGCAGGCCAACGCCGCCAGGAAGCCCCAGCAGGGCAGCAAGAAGAAGCAGCCCAAGGAGGAACCCAAGGAAAAGCGCGCCTCCACCACCGAGGCAGGCCGTGTGGGCAACCGTCCCTACGCCCGCGGACGCGCGTACAGCGAGAAGCATTACGACGAATAAGGAGTTTTGTCTATGAGTTATATCGATGTAACAGGCAAGACCGAGGAAGAGGCCATCCAGAACGCCCTTGCCCAGCTGGGCATGGATCGTGACGATGTGTCCGTGGAGATCCTGGAGCGGGCCAAGAGCGGCTTTCTGGGCATGGGCGCCAAGCCCGCCCGCGTCCGCGTGACCTATGGCCCCGACGAGGCTCCCATGGAGGAGGTCGCCGTACCCGTCAAGCCTGCTGTCGTTGAGAAGCCCGAAAAGAAGGAAGAACCCAAGCCCCAAACCAAACCCCAGCAGCCCCGTCAACCCAAGCCGCAGCAGCCCAAACAGCCCAAGCCCCAGCCAAAGCGTGAGGAGAAGGCCGTCCCTGTGGAAAAGCCCGCCGCTCCCGCCGTGGACCTGCCGGAATGCACCGACGGCAACGCCGTGCGCATCACCGCGTTCCTGACCGGCCTGCTGGAGCATATGGACAGCCCCGCCGCCGTGAAGGTGTACGAGGAGGAGAAGGGCCGCTATAAGGTCATTCTGGAGGGCCAGAAGCTGGGCGCGCTGATCGGCCGCCGGGGCGAGACCCTGGACGCCATCCAGCAGCTGACCAACTACGCCGTCAACAGCGGCAGCGAGAAGCGTATCCGTGTCCATGTGGATGCCGAGAACTACCGCGCCCGCCGGGAGGCCAGTCTGGAGAGCCTGGCCATGAAGGTGGCCGCCAAGGTGAAGAAGTACCGCCGCAGCGTCACGCTGGAGGCCATGAACGCCTACGAGCGCCATGTGATCCACGCCGCCCTGCAGGACGTGAAGGGTGTCACCACCTATTCCGTGGGTACCGAGCCCAACCGCCGCGTAGTCGTCGCCTACGACCGGGGCGAGAACAACTGACAGAAAAAACCGCCCGCCGGGCGGTTTTTTCTGTCAGGGAAAAGAGGATTCGTAGGGGCCGATGCCCACATCGGCCCGCCGTTTACCGAGGTATTATCGTATATCGTGCGGGCCGATGTGGGCATCGGCCCCTACGCAGAAGCTATTGACAACCCTTGTAGGGCGGGGCCCATGTGTCCCGCCGCGGGCAAAAGCCAAAGGCCCCCTCTGACGAGGGGGCTGTCGAGCGTATGCGAGACTGGGGGAGAGACCGGCGTTGCTGAGTGCTTTTGCGTTTGTTGTCTCTCCCTCCGTCTCGGCTTACGCCGAGCCACCTCCCTCGTCAGAGGGAGGCTTTTATATGCACCGCCTGATAATCTTTTCGCCGTACATCCATCAAAAAACAAGTTGCCTTTTTCGCCGGTTTGTAGCATACTAGACGCAGGAATATTTTCCGCAAAAGGGAGAACCAAATGGAACGAGAACTGGAGACCATCCGCTTATATTACGACGACCCCTATATGAAGGAGTTTGAGGCGGTGGTGCTGAACTGCATCCCCGACGGGAAGAACTACCGCGTCAAGCTGAACCGCACCGCCTTTTACCCCGAGGGCGGCGGCCAGCCCTGCGATCTGGGACGGCTGGGCAGCGAGCCGGTGCTGGACGTGCAGGAGGAAAACGGCATCATCTATCACACCGTGGCCCATTCCCTGACGGTGACGGCCCCGGTGGTGGGCCGCATCGACTGGGCGCGGCGCTTTGACCACATGCAGCAGCACTCCGGCGAACATATCGTCTCCGGTATGCTGTGCGAGGCGTACCACTGCGACAACGTGGGCTTCCACATGGGGGCTGACGTGGTGATCATCGACTATAATGCCGAGATCCCCTGGGAGGGCGTGCTGGAGATCGAGCGGCGGGCCAACCGCTACATACAGGAGAACCACGCGCCCCGGATCTGGTGGCCGTCGAGGGAGGACTTGGAGGCTTTGCCCTACCGCAGCAAGAAGGCGCTGGAGGGCCCCGTGCGGATCACCCGGTTCCCCGGCGCGGACACATGCGCCTGCTGCGGCACCCATGTGGGCTCCAGCGCCGAGATCGGACTGGTGAAGTTCATCGGCTGGCAGAAGTTTCGGGGCGGCGTGCGGCTGGAGCTGCTGTGCGGCCAGCGGGCGGTGGACTATCTGTCCATGAACTGGCAGCAGAACAGCGCCATCGGCCGTGAGCTGTCGGTAAAGCCCGACGCCACCCACGCCGCCGTCACGCGGCTGAAGGACGAGCTGGCGGCGCTAAAGCAGCGGTGCGACACGCTGGAAACGGAAAACTTCGCCGCCCTGGCCAAGCAGTACGCGGGCGCGGGCAATGTGGTGCTGGTGCGGCCCGCCATGGAGCCGGACGCCGTGCGGCGGCTGTGCGACGCGGTGGCCCAGAGCTGCGGCGGACGCTGCGCCGTGTTCGCCGGGGACGAGGGCGCGTACAAGTACGCCGTCATCCATCCCGGCGCGGACATCCGGGAGCTGATCAAGACCATGAACGCCGCCCTTCACGGACGGGGCGGCGGACGGGACGGTTTTGCCCAGGGCAGCGCCGCCTGCGCGGAAGCAGATATCCACAGCTTTTTTGGAGGACTGAACAAATGACACAAAGAGGAAAACGGGCCTATCACGGCCACCGCGGCCCCGCCCCCATCGTGTGGATCATCGCCCTTGTGGTGCTGATTGCGGCGGTGGTGCTAGTGATCGTGGGCCTGGGCAAGAAGGACAAGACCCCCGACGCCGATCCTGATCAGATCGTGACGCCCGATACCCCCGACACCACGCCGGACGATACCAACACGCCCGACAGCACACCGGACGACACCAACACCAACGACCCCAGCCTGGCCACCAACGAGCCGTATATCGACGCCAACGGCCTTCTGCAATACGACACCAAGGGCCACTATGTGCAGGCCGACAGCTATCAGGGCGGCGGCGAGCCGGACTGGCAGCTGCTGCTGGTGAACGACTGGAACCCCCTGCCCGCCGGGTATGACGACGGCGTGAGCTTCACCACCGTCAGCGGCGGCAAGCAGGTGGACAGCCGCATCATCGACGCGGTGAACCGGATGCTGGCGGATGCCAGCGCCTACGATCTGGCGGTGGTCAGCGCCTACCGGCCCGAGAGCGAGCAGAATACCCTCTACTGGCGGAAGGTGAAGCAGTACACCGACAAGGGCTACTCCGATCTGGAGGCTCAGAAGGTGGGCGGCACCATCGTCAAGCGTCCCGGCTTCAGTGAGCATAACTGCGGCCTTGCCATGGACGTGGGCGGCAGCGGCGACTATACGCTGGAGCAGACCTTCGCCAACACCCCGGCCTATACCTGGCTGATGGAGCACTGCGCCGACTACGGCTTCATCCTCCGCTTCCCGGAGGGGAAGGAGGACATCACCGGCGTGATCTATGAGCCGTGGCACTATCGCTATGTAGGCGTGGAGGCCGCCAGGTACATCATGGACAACGACCTGTGCCTGGAGGAATACCTGGCCCAGGTGAAGAAGTGAGAGAGAAGATAAACGAAAAGACCGCCAAAAGGCGGTCTTTTTGTGTGGCGGGGAAGGCTGTCGGTGATCGTTTCGTAGGGGCCGGCGTCCTCGACGGCCCGCCGGTTTACCGAAGCATTTCCGTAAGGGGAACGGGGCGTCGGGGACGCCGCCCCCTACGCACCGTTTATCGTACCGATCTGTAGGGGCGGACGACCCTGTCCGCCCTGTCATTCCGAACCAGTGACCGATGTCACTGGTGTGGGAATCCGTATCCCACCCTGTGAATGAGGAAAACGGATTGCCACGCCAGTGTGAACACTGGCTCGCAATGACATTGTAGGGCGGGGCCCATATGCCCCGCCGACTGATGATGGAAAGACCACCGGGCGAGGCAAAAGCCAAAGGCCCCCTTGTGTAAAGGGGGCTGTCGAGCGTAAGCGAGACTGGGGGATTGACGGTCAACCCCTCCGTCTCGGCTTACGCCGAGCCACCTCCCCTTACACAGGGGAGGCTTTGATATGCGTCCACCACGCTAAAATCAACCCCAACAAAAAAGAGAGCCTTCCGCTACTCCTGATAGGGGTACCTTGAAGCGTGTCCTCGGATTAGGCAGGCAGTGCAATTGTACTGTCT
>CAVHKA010000041.1:0-12958 GCA_963636325.1 Agathobacter sp.
TGATGACCTGGGCGGTCAAGCTGCTGCAGGAGAACTTCAACAACGTGCCTCTGGCTCTCGATACCGCCAACAAGAAGGCCATCGAAGCCGGCATCCACGTCTATAACCGCACCAACGGCAAGCCTATCGTCAACTCTGCCGACGCCGGTTCCCGTATCTCCAACATTGATCTGGCCGCCGCCAACGACGCCATCGTGATCGCCCTGTGCTCCGCCGACGGTATCGCCAAGGATAACGAGGAGCGCATGATGCACTGCCACCACATGCTGGAGCGCGGCCTGAGCCTGGGCATGGACGCTTCCGACCTGTGGTTCGACCCCCTGTTCCTGGTGGTCAAGGGCATGCAGGATAAGCAGATGGACGTGCTGAACGCCATCAAGATGTTCGCCGACGAGGGCCTGAAGTCCACCGGCGGTCTGTCCAACAACTCCAACGGCGCCCCCAAGGCCATCCGTCCCATCCTGGACTCTACGCTGGTGGCCATGGCCATGATGCAGGGTCTGACCTCCGCCATCGTCAACCCCAACGACCTGCGCCTGATGGAGACCATCAAGTCCTGCGATATCTTCAAGAACCACGTCCTGTATTCCGACAGCTATCTGGACGAGTAAAAAATCCGATTCTTTTCCCGCCGCCGCATCGCGGCGGCGGGAAAAGTCGCATCCCCGGCATCTCTCTCCGCCCTGGGACGGAGGGAGAGAGTGTTGCATATTCTATAAATTTGAAATAGGAGGATCAACATTATGAGCGTATTGACCGACCTGATCTATGGTGGCTCCAACGCCGTGGCCGGCCTGACGGAAGGCGCCGTCAACGACGCGATCGCCAAATACGGCGCAGACAAGGAGATCGCATTCCCTGATACCGCGTATTTCTTCCCCACCATCTACGCCGCTACCGGCGTGAAGGTGAAAACGCTGGGCGACCTGCCCGCCTGCGTGGGCGTGCTGAAGAGCCTGATCACCAATCAGGAGGAGCTGGGCCAGGCGCTGAACGCCGGTCTTGCCACCGCCGTGGGCGCTGAGATCATCGAGGGCCTGAAATATGTGGAGCCCAAGGACGCCTATGAAGAGGCTGCCGTTCCCGGCATCGGCTTCGTTCCCGATCCCATCATCCGTTCTCTGGGCGTGCCTCTGGTCACCGGCGATATCCCCGGCGTGGCCGTGGTTCTGGGCAAGGCCGAGGATCCTGAGGACGCCGTGAAGGTGGTCAAGGACTATCAGTCCAAGGGCATCATGACCTTCATGGTGGGCGGCGTCATCGAGCAGTGTGCCGAGGGCGGCGTGAAGATGGGTCTTGAGTTCCGCGTGATCCCGCTGGGTCATGACGTTACCGCCGTTATCCATGTCGTCACCGTGGCCATCCGCGCGGCGCTGATCTTCGGCAACGTGCAGCCCGGCGACCTGCCCGGCCTGCTGGCCTATACCAAGGAGCGCGTGCCTGCCTTCGTCAACACCTTCGGCGCCATCGACAGCGTGGTGGTCTCCGCCGGTGCCGGCGCCATCGCCCTGGGCTTCCCCGTGGTGGTGGACATCGACCTGGGCGAGAATCAGGTGCCCGGCGCGCTGGAGTCCGTGCTGGATCACGGCGAGACCGTGAAGCGCTCTCTGGAGCTGCGCAACATCAAGATCAAGTCCAAGGATCTGCCCATCCCCGTGGCCTTCTCCGCCGCGTTCGAGGGCGAGATCATCCGTAAGGCCGACGTGAAGGCCGAGTTCTGGTCCGCCAAGAACCCCACCTGCGAGCTGGTCCTGGCGAAGGGCGCCGACGAGGTGGAGGATCACAAGATCACGCTGATCGGTCCCGATATCGACTCCGGCGATCTGGAATACGCCATGGGCACCTTTATCGAGGTGTACGGCAAGAAGATGCAGCCGGACTTCGAGTCTGTTATCGAGCGTAAGATCCACGCATGGTTCAACTACATGGAGGGCGTGATGCACACCGGCCAGCGCAACCTGCTGCGTGTCCGCGTGTCCAACGACGCCTTTGACAAGGGCCTGCGCATGAAGGACTTCGGTGAGGTGCTGTACCATATGATCATGGACGAGTTCGACGCCGTGGTGGATAAGTGTCAGATCACCCTGATCACCGACGCGGCCGAGACCAAGAAGCTGCTGGACGAACAGGCGATGCCGCGCTATAATATGCGTGACGACCGTCTGGCCTCCATGTCCGACGAGTCCGTGGATCAGTTCTATACCTGCATCCTGTGCCAGTCCTTCGCCCCCGCCCACTGCTGCGTGGTCACGCCTGAGCGTCTGGGCCTGTGCGGCGCCGTGTCCTGGCTGGACGCCAAGGCCACCTATGAGCTGAACCCCAACGGCCCGTCCCAGCCCATCGACAAGGTCGGCTGCCTGGACGAGCGCACCGGCTCCTATGAGTCCGTCAACGAGATCGTGAAGAACGCCACTCACGGCGCGGTGGAGTCCGTCACCCTGTACTCCATCCTGGAGGACCCCATGACCTCCTGCGGCTGCTTCGAGTGCATCTGCGGCATCGAGCCTATGTCCAACGGCTTCATCGTGGTGAACCGCGAGTACAGCGGCACCACCCCCGTGGGCATGACCTTCGGTGAGCTGGCCAGCTGCACCGGCGGCGGTGTTCAGACCCCCGGCTATATGGGCCATGGCCGCCACTTCATCTCCTCCAAGAAGTTCATCCACGCCGAGGGCGGCATCGAGCGCATCGTGTGGATGCCCAAGGAGCTGAAGGACGACGTGGCGGAGCGCCTCAACAAGACCGCCAAGGAGCTGTATGGCATCGACAACTTCAGCGACATGATCGCTGACGAGACCATCTGCACCGACTGCGAGGAGCTGCTGAACTTCCTGACGGAGAAGAACCATCCCGTGTTGGGCATGGAGCCCCTGATGTAACCAATCCCCTCTGTGGAGGCGGCATCCACCGCCCCCACAGAAAAACGCGAACCAAAGGAGAACGATATGTATCAGGTCACCTTTACCTTTGAAAACGGCGCAACGCCGGTGATCGCCACCGCCGCCCCCGGCGAAACGCTGCTGGAAACGGCCCGTGCCGCCAATGTGGCCATCGACGCGCCCTGCTCCGGCAACGGCTCCTGCGGCAAGTGCCGTGTGAAGCTGCTGGAGGGCACCACGGAAGGCTTGCAGACCAGCCACATCACCGACGAGGGCTACGCCGCCGGTTGGCGTCTCAGCTGTGCCAGTAAGGTCAGCTCCGACGTGACCGTGATGGTGCCGGACATCGCCTCCGCCTATCAGAGCCGCATGAAGACCGCGGATCTGTCCACCGGCGAGGAGGTGGCTATCTTCACCCGGCTGGAGGAAGATCTGAAGGCGGCGGGCGTGGATTTCAGCAACGACTTCGTGGAGACGGAGGTCACCATGGAGGAGCCGACGCTGGAGGACACCATGCCGGATACCGAGCGGCTGACCATGGCGCTGGAAGCGGCATTGGGCTGTGAGAAGGTGCGCCTGAGCTATCCCACGGTACATAAGCTGGCGCGGGTGCTGCGCGAAAGCGGCTTCCATGTAGCCGCGGCCGGTACGCTGAAAGACGGCGTATTTCAGGCCATGGACGTGCGCAATGCCAGTGAGCCGCAGCCCATGTGCGGCCTTGCCATCGACATCGGTACCACCACCGTTTCGGCGGTGATCACCGACCTGAAAACCGGCAAGCTGCTGGCCAAGGGCAGCGGCGGCAACGGCCAGATCCGCTACGGCGCGGATGTCATCAACCGCATCGTGGAGCAGGGCCGGAAGGGCGGCGTGGAGCGCCTGCAGAAGGCCATCGTGGAGGAGACCCTCCAGCCCCTGACACGGGCGCTGTGCGCCAGCGCCAAGGTGGACGCCGACCGCATCCTGCGGTGCTGCGTGGCCTCCAACACCACCATGAACCATCTGCTGCTGGGCGTGGACGCCGATCCCGTCCGCATGGAGCCCTACATCCCCACCTTCTTCCACTGGGACGGCCTAAAGGCCGGAGATATCCGGTTTGTGGCCAACCCCGACGCCAAGGTGGTGCTGGCACCCAACATCGGCTCTTATGTGGGCGGCGATATCACCGCCGGTACGCTGACCAGCCGCATCTGGGACAAGGACGAGTTCTCTCTGTTCATCGACCTGGGCACCAACGGCGAGATCGTGTTCGGCAACCGGGACTTCATGATGTCCTGCGCCTGCTCCGCGGGCCCCGCCTTCGAGGGCGGCGACATCTCCTGCGGCATGCGCGCCACCGACGGCGCGGTAGAAGCCGTGATCATCGACCGGGAGACGCTGGAGCCTACCCTGTCCATCGTGGGCAAGGCCGGCCAGAAGCCGGTGGGCATCTGCGGCAGCGGCATCATCGACGTGATCGCCGAGCTGTACCGCACCTCCGCCATCTCCGCCAAGGGTCACTTTGTGCGGGAGAACCGCCGTATCCTCCGTGACGAGCACGGCATGGGCCGCTATGTGCTGGCCTTCAGCAACGAGAGCGACACCGGCCGGGAGATCGCCATCACTGAGGTGGATATCGAGTGCTTCATCCGGGCCAAGGGCGCCATTTTCTCCGCCATCCATATCATGCTGTCCTCTCTGGACATGGACGTGTCCGTGCTGGAGCATATCTATGTGGCGGGCGGCATCGGCAGCGGCATCAACATGGAGAACGCCGTGCGCATCGGCATGTTCCCGGATGTGGACCGTGCGCTGTTCCAGTATATCGGCAACTCCTCGCTGGCGGGCGCTTACGCGCTGGTGCTGTCCAACGCGGCGGAGGAGAAGGTCCACGAGCTGGCCGGCAACATGACCTATCTGGAGCTGTCCACTGAGCCGAAGTACATGGAGGAATTCGTGGCGGCCTGCTTCCTGCCCCATACCAACAAGGAACTGTTCCCGTCCAGCGTACAGGAGTGACCGATGGAGATACAAAACAACAAAGAAGAAGTGCCGTTTTCCCACTATCTGGCACTTTTTGAGAAGCTTGACCCCCAGGAGGCGGCAAAGCGCTGCGGCGTGGCCTTCGAGGACGGCTGCTTTACGGTGCGGCTGCTGAACAGCACCTACCGCATCGCGTGGCCGGCATACGCCATCACGGCGGATCGGGAGGACGCCTTCGCGCTGACGAACCTGCCCTGCCAGACCTTTCTGCTGCGGTATCTGCTGGAGGGGCGGCAGGCGGCGCTGTCGCTGGGCTATAAGACCTTCCGGGAGATGCCCTGGGGCGAGCTGTACATCACGCCCTATACGGGCCGCTGCCTGACACGGGCGGCCTTCACCTTCGGCACCCAGGTGGCCAACTTCGCCGCCGCCTGCCAGCGGATGGGCGGCGAGAAGCTGTCCCACGGCGACGCGGGCTATGGCTTCGGCTTTCTGGGCGGCTACCGGATGCAGATCATGATCTACGCCGGGGACGAGGAATTCCCTCCCTCCAGCCAGATCCTGTACTCCGACAATTTTGCCTCCGGCTTTTCGGCGGAGGATCGCGTGGTGGCGGGAGATATTCTGATCTCCGCCATCCGACAAGAGATGAAAAGGAAATAAATAGCATGAGTTTTACCTATCTGAACCTGCAGGGCAAGCTGGAGCATGTGGATGTGACGGCTGAGGATATCGACCGCCAGTTACAGCGGCTTTTGCAGGCCAATCCCCGCATTGAACCCGTCGTCGGCCGCGCCGCGGCGCTGGGCGACGAGCTGGTGCTGGACTACGCCGGATTTTCCGAGGGCGTCCAGTTCCCCGGCGGCACCGCCGAGAAGCAGACCCTGACCCTGGGCAGCGGCATGTTTATCCCCGGCTTCGAGGAGCAGCTGGTGGGCGCCAACATCGGTGACGATGTGACCGTCACCGTCACGTTCCCCACCGAGTATCACGCCCCGGAGCTGGCGGGAAAGAGCGCCGAGTTCCGCTGCCACGTTCATGAGATCCGCACCCATGGCACTTATGAGATGGACGATACCTTTGCCAAGGAGATCGGCCAGTGCGACACCATGGAGCAGATGCGGGAGAACATGGGCAAGGCGTTGCAGGACTACTATAACGAGCGGGCCGAGCAGGAGCTGCGCTGGCAGCTGATGCATCAGGCGGCGGCCACCGTGGAGGAACAGCCCACCGACGAGGAGCTGGATCGCATGGTGGAGGCCCAGATGGAGACGCTGGTTGCCCAGCTGGCCCAGAAGGGCCTGACGCTGGAGGCCTATTGCCAGTTCACCGGCAGCGACGAGAAGAAGCTGCGCCAAGATATGCGGCCCGACGCGCTGGAGGCCTTCCGTACCCAGAAGGCGGTGGAAAAGATCGCTGAATTGGAGGGCCTGACCGTCACCGACGAGGAGATGAACGCCGCTATCGAGCGCATCTGCGCCGACAACCATATGAGCGCGGAGGATCTCAAGCCCTATTTCGACAACGGCTTCCTGACCGTTGTCCGCCAGCAGATGCTGCGGGACAAGGCTACCCAGGTGGTACGCCGCAGCGCCCGGATCACCCAGTGACTTATCGGCGTGAAGGGACGCCGGAAGAAATACATCATTTCAGGGACGACCTGAGGATAACAAGGAGGATACCCCATGGCAATCGAATTCAAAGACGGCAAGTATGTTGACGCCAACGGCCACGTGACGCTGGATCCTACCATCTATAAGGATTGGCAGATCGCTGAGGAGGCGGAAAAGGCACTCCCCCCTGTGGAATATTTCCGCGAGAAGCTGGGCCTGCTGCCCGAGGAGATCATCCCCTACGGCAAGACCCCCAAGATCGACTTCATCAAGGTCATGAACCGCCTGAAGGATAAGCCCGACGGCAAGTTCATCGAAGTGACCGCCATCACTCCCACCCCCTTTGGCGAGGGTAAGTCCACCGTGTCTCTGGGCCTGATCGAGGGTCTGGGCAAGCTGGGCCTGAACGTGGGCGGCGCCCTGCGTCAGCCCTCCGGCGGCCCCACCATGAACGTCAAGGGTACTGCCGCGGGCGGCGGCAACGCCCTGCTGATGCCCATGACCGAGTTCTCTCTGGGTCTGACCGGCGACATCAACGACATCATGAACGCCCACAACCTGGCCATGGTGGCCCTGAACGCCCGTATGCAGCACGAGCGCAACAACAACGATGAGTGGCTGGCCGCCAAGGGCCTGAAGCGTCTGGACATCGACCCCAAGCGCATTGAGATGGGCTGGGTCATGGACTTCTGCGCACAGGGCCTGCGCAACATCATCATCGGCATCGGCGGCCGTCTGGATGGCTTCATGATGGAGTCCAAGTTCGGCATCGCCGTGGGCTCCGAGCTGATGGCCATTCTGGCTGTGGCCCGTGACCTGAAGGACCTGCGCGAGCGTATCGGCAAGATCGTTGTGGCTTACTCCCGCAGCGGCGAGCCCGTCACCTGCGAGGATCTGGAAGTCGCCGGCGCCATGACCGCCTGGATGCGCAACACCATCAACCCCACCATGTGCTACTCCGTGGAGCACCAGCCCATTCTGGTCCACGCCGGTCCCTTCGCCAACATCGCCATCGGCCAGTCCTCCGTTATCGCTGACCGTCTGGCCCTGAAGCTGTTTGATTACCATGTTACCGAGTCCGGCTTCGCCGCCGACATCGGCTTCGAGAAGTTCTGGAACGTCAAGACCCGCCTCAGCGGTCTGACCCCCAACGTATCCGTGCTGGTGGCTACCGTCCGCGCCCTGAAGATGCACGGCGGCGGCCCGAAGGTCACCCCCGGCGCACCCCTGCCCAAGGAGTATACCGAGGAGAATCTGGAACTGCTGGAGAAGGGGACCTGCAACCTGTTCCACCATGTGAACACCATCAAGAAGTCCGGCATCAACCCCGTGGTCTGCATCAACCGCTTCTATACCGATACCGACGCCGAGATCGCCCTGCTGAAGAAGCTGTGCCAGGAGCGCGGCATCCGCTGCGCCGAGTCCAACCATTGGCGCTATGGCGGCGAGGGCGCCATCGAGTTGGCCAAGACCGTTGTGGAGGCCTGCCAGGAGCCCGTGAACGTCAAGTTCCTGTATGATCTGGATATGCCTCTGCGTCAGCGCGTTGAGCTGATCGCCAAGGAGGTCTACGGCGCTGACGGCGTGGATTGGGCACCTCTGGCGGTGGAGAAGGCCAAGCGCTTCGAGAGCGATCCCAAGTATGCCGATTACTGCACCATGATGGTCAAGACCCATCTGTCCCTGTCCGACGATCCCAACAAGAAGGGCGTGCCCACCGGCTGGCGTCTGGCGGTCCGCGACATTCTGGAGTACGGCGGCGCCAAGTTCCTGTGCCCCATGGCCGGTACCATCTCCATGATGCCCGGCACCGCGGCCAACCCCGCCTATCGCCGCATCGATGTGGACACCGAGACCGGCAAGGTCAGCGGCCTGTTCTAAGAGCGGACGCGAACTCTGCGAGGCTATTTTACGAAAGCTCCGGCGGCTTCAAGCCGCCGGAGCTTTTCTGATGAGCAATTAAATTTTCCACTGAAAACAACGAGGAGAGAACTATGGATTATACCACCAAGTCCTGCCGTGAATTCGTCACGGTCCTGGCTTCCAACGAGCCTGCTCCCGGCGGCGGCGGCGCGTCCGCGCTGGTGGCCGCCATCGGTACGGCGCTGGGCAACATGGTCGGCTCCCTGACCGTGGGCAAGAAGAAGTACGCCGACGTGGAGGCGGAGATCATCGCCCTGCAGAAGAAGTGCGACGCCCTCCAGACCGAGCTGCTGGATCAGGTGCCCGCCGACGCCGAGGGCTTTATCCCCCTGGCCAACGCCTACGGCATCCCCAAGGACGATCCCGACCGGCCCCGCATCATGGAGGAGGCCACCATCACCGCCTGCCAGGTCCCCATACACATCATGGAGTTGTGCTGCGAGGCCATCGACGCCATCGAAGTGTTCGCTGCGAAGGGCTCCCGTCTGGCGGTGTCCGACGCGGGCTGCGGCGCCACCATCGTGAAGGCGGCATTGCAGGCGGCGTCCCTGAACGTGTTCATCAACACCAAGACCCTGCTCAACCGTGAGGCGGCGGAGGAGATGAACGCCAGGTGCCTGACCATGCTGGACGTGTACGGTAAGAAGGCCGACGGTATTTTTGAGACCGTCAAGGCCGGTTTCTTCAAATAAGGGAGGAAAAGAATATGGCAAAGCAATTACTGGGTAAAGAAGTCACCGCCGCCATGAACGAGAAGCTGCAGCAGCGCGTGGCGGCTTTGAAGGAAAAGGGCGTTATGCCGAAGCTGGCCATTGTCCGCTGCGGCGAGAATCCCTCCGACCTGTCCTATGAGAAGGGCGCTACCTCCCGTGCCGAGCTGACCGGCGTGGATGTGGTGAAGTTCCTGCTGCCGGAGGACGTGACCAAGGAGGCGCTGATCGCCCAGATCGAGGCCATCAACGCCGACGACAGCATCCACGGCTGCCTGCTGTTCCGCCCCCTGCCCAAGCACCTGAAGGCGGATCAGGACGAGATCTGCAACCATCTGGCCGCCTGCAAGGATATCGACTCCATGACCGACCTGTCCAACGCCGGTGTGTTCATGGGCAAGAAGCTGGGCTTCGCGCCCTGCACCCCCCAGGCCTGCATGGAGATCCTGGACTACTACGGCATCGACTGCACCGGCAAGAAGGCCGTGGTCATCGGCCGCTCGTTGGTGGTGGGCAAGCCTGCCGCCATGATGCTGCTGGGCAAGAACGCCACCGTTACCGTGTGCCACACCAAGACCAAGGACGTGCAGGCGGTGGCCCGCGAGGCTGACATTCTGGTGTCTGCCGCCGGTGTACTGAAGAGCCTGACCAAAGACTATGTCCGTCCCGGCCAGATCGTCATCGACGTGTCCATGAACTGGGATCCCAACAAGGTGACCTCCAAGGGCAAGGGCGGCATGGCAGGCGACGCCGTGTTCGCCGAGGTGGAGCCTATCGTCGAGGCCATCACCCCCGTGCCCGGCGGTGTGGGCGCTGTGACCACCTCCGTGCTGATCGGTCATGTGGTGGAGGCCGCCGAGCGCACGCTGGCGTAAGGAGGGCTGACCATGAATCTGTTTGCTCCTGCTGAGATCGCGGCCAACTACGCCGAGGCCGGTGTGAAGAAAAGCAGCCTGCCCGTCAGCAAAATGCTGCTGCTGGGCGTGCTGGCCGGTATGCTGATCGCCTTCCCCTCCTGCGTGACCAACATGGCCAGCTATGGCCTGGACAATAACAGCACCATCCGGGCCATCTCCGGACTGCTGTTCGCCTTCGGCCTGGGCATGGTGATCCTGATCGGCGCGGAACTGTTCACCGGCAATACGCTGATCTTCATCAGCGTGCTGGAGAAGAAGGTCCGCGTGGCTGCCATGCTGAAGGACTGGCTGTTCGTCTACATCGGCAACTTCATCGGCTCGCTGCTGGTGGCGGTGCTGTGCGCCAAGTTCGGATGGCTGTCGGCCAGCGGCAACCTGTTGGCAGCCTACGCCATGAAGGTGGCGCTGGGCAAAATGACCATGCCCTTCCAGAACGCTTTCTTCATGGGCTTTCTGTGCAACGTGCTGGTGACCATCGGCGTGCTGCTGAGTTTGGGCGCCAAGGATACCATGGGCCGGTTTATGGGCGCGTGGGCGCCGGTGATGTTCTTCGTCACCTGCGGCTTCAATCACTCCATTGCCGACATGACCTACTGCACCATGGGCCTGTTTGCCAAGACGGTACCCGCCTACGCGGCCTCCGCCGTGGAGTACGGCCTGGATCTGGATGCCCTGACCTGGGGCACCTACTTCACCGGGAATATGATCCCCGTGACGCTGGGCAACATTCTGGGCGGACTGTTTGTGGGCTTCACCATGTGGTTCGGCTTCCTGCGGAAGGCGAAGTGAGAAATAAAATAAGCCTGCCCAGCGGCAGGCAGCAAATGAAGCTTGTCATTGCGAGGAGGCCCAACGGGCCGACGCGGCAATCCGCTTTCCTGAGAGAACGGATTCCCACGGCAGGCAGCCGCCCGACGGCGGCCGCCTGCCTCGGAATGACAGGTTTTGCGGCATTTTACAGCGAATAGGAGGCATGTGCCTTGAACAAAAACGATACGCTGATCCTGTGCTGCGCCTCGGTGCGGCGTCATCTGGACGCGGCCCAGCAGAAGATGGGGACGGATTTCCCGGTACGGGAGCTGGCGTGGGAGAACCACAAGGAGCCTGCGGTGATGCGTGAGACGCTGCTGCGCACCATGGCGGAGCTGCCTGCCCATATCACTACGGTGCTGTCCTGCGTGTGCAGCTGCGGCGGCGTGTGGGAGGGCGTGACCCTGCCCTGCCGCGCGGTGCTGCCGAAAATGGACGACTGCGTCACCATGATGCTGCAAACCGACGACACCCTGCGCGCCGACGCCAAGCAGGAGGGCCACATCTACTTCCGGGACTGCGACCGGGGCGAGCACTCGGTGGCGGCCTTCAAGGATGAGATCTGTCGCCGGTACGGCATGGAGATCGGCACCTCCATCTTCGGCGGGTTCATGGAGGGCTATCACCACGCCGACATGATCGACACCGGCGTGTACGATTGCTACGCCGAGGACTTCGTGGCGGAGATGCAGCAGTGCGCCGACCTGATCCGCTGCGACCTGGACTATGTGACCGGCAGCAACCGGGTGCTGGAAAATCTGGTGTCCGGCCGGTGGGAAACGCAGTTTCTGGTGCTGGAAAAGGGGCATACTGTGCAGGAGACAGACTTCTTCCCGGCGGGCGAGCCGGGACGGCGTCTGCTCTACTGAAGCAAAGGAGGACAAGGCCATGATCATGGACGGCTGTCAGGGAAAGCCCCGCACGCCGACGATACGGGAGAAAACCTGCCCCGTGTGCGGCAATACCATCGAGATATTTTCCACCGATACTCAGGTGACCTGCGACAAATGCGGCTTTGTGGCGTATAACGACGCCCTCAGCTGTGTGCAGTGGTGCCAGTATGCCCGCAAGTGCGTGGGCGACGAGATGTATGAGCGGATGATGGAGATCGCCCGCCGCCAGAAGGCGGAGCGTACCACCAAGGGGAAGCGGGAAATGACGGTTGCGGAACAGAAAGCCGCGCTGCGGAAGAAGCTGCGCACCATGGAGCGCATTTTGCCCCAGTCCTATCGGGACGAGAGCGCCGCGGCCATCTGCCGCCGTGTGACGGAACTGCCGGAGTACCGGGCGGCGCAGGTGGTGTTCGCCTTTGTGGGCACGGAGCGGGAGATCGACACCACGGCGCTGCTGCGGGATGTGCTGGACAGCGGAAAGACGCTGTGTCTGCCTCGATGCGGCCCGGAACACAGCATGGCCCTGTGCCATGTGACGTCGCTGGCGCAGTTGAAGCCGGGGGCTTACGGCATTCTGGAGCCGGTGGCGGACTGCCTACTGCTCCAGGTGGAGGACATTGACTTCGTGGCGACGCCATGTCTCTCCTGCGACCTGCGGGGCGACCGGCTGGGACAGGGCGGCGGCTACTATGACCGGTTCTTTGACCGCTATCACGGCCCGGCGGCGCTGCTGTGCCGGGAGAAGCTGCTGTCGGACCAGGTGCCTATGGAGCCCCACGACAAGCGGTTTGACCTGATCGTCACGGAGAAGGACGTGTACCGGGTATAAAAAAGTACGCTGTGCGAAAGCACAGCGTCATTGCCTCCCTCTGACGAGGGAGGTGTCGAGCGCAAGCGAGACGGAGGGAGAGACGATAAACGCAAGAAGTCTGGTGCAAAACCGGTCTCTCCCCCAGTCACCTTCGGTGACAGCCCCCTCGTCAGAGGGGGCCTTGAAAATGCGCTTTTAAAAAGATTCTTTGCCAACATAAAAAATGCTGTGCCTTTTGGCACAGCATTTTTGCTAAACCCATTTTTACTTCAGCTCACCGTTGGCGGCGGCGGTCAGATAGGCGTTGATGAAGCCGTCGATATCGCCGTCCATCACCGCCTGAATGTTGCCCATTTCATAGCCGGTGCGGGTGTCCTTGGCCAGCGTGTAGGGCATGAACACATAGGAGCGGATCTGGCTGCCCCATTCGATCTTCATCT
>CAVHKA010000042.1:0-2253 GCA_963636325.1 Agathobacter sp.
GCTGGGAAGTATCGTTCTTCTGGCGGCATTTCTTCTGCGGGGACAGCGATTTACTCTCAAAGAAAAGAAAAAAGACGCACTGCTTCAAATAATTTCAGGCGTCAGCAATGCGGCTTGCTGGATCTGTCTTTATGAAGGCTACCAGCTTATCGGTGTCAACATACCCACGCTGCTGTCTTATGGCGGGTCGGTTCTGGTAATGGTGCTTTCGCCACTGCTGTTCCGCGAGAAGCTGACATGGGCGAGATGTGCAGGATTTCTTTCAGTGATCGTCGGGGACGTGCTGCTCACCGGCGGACTGAATTCCAGCGAACAGGGGACAAAAGGAATCCTTTACGGCATTCTTGCCGGAGTATTTTTTGCTGTCCTCATTATTTGCAACAAAAAGGCTCGGATCGAGGGCTTCGAAAAAGCAACGCTTCAGATGCTGTTTTGCTTCTTCACAGTGGCGATATTTGTGCTGTGTAAGCAAGGCATTCACTTTCGGGTACAAGCTGTGGATTGGCTGCCCATTTTGCTTCTGGGCGTTGTAAATACAGGCTTCGCCTCTTTGCTCTATTTTTCCGCCATGGGCAAGCTGCCCGCGCAAACAACGGCAGTATTAGGCTATATAGAGCCATTGTCCGCGCTGGTGTTTTCCGCTCTTTTTTTGAAAGAGCGGATGAGCGGTGCACAGCTTGTCGGGGCAATATTGATCCTGAGCGGAGTAATACTGGCGGAGCTATGGGGTCCTTTTACAAACAAGAACAGACGTAGAAAAGGAGGTACCGGATGACGAAAGACAAAGAGCAGATCATACAGGCTATCATTGACGCGGAGTGGCCGATGTTTACCAGCATCAACGGCGGCGCACAGAAGTCTCCCTGCCAGGAAGACCGGATGGCGTTCACCGGTATGCGCCGCGGACAATTTGCCGCGTGGTCAATGGATGCGTTGGAGGCATATCAGGCGGATGTACAGGCGGCACAGGCAGCAAATCGCAATATCGTGCTTGAGAAGTATGTGTTTATGATGAAAAGCACATCGCCGGGGCAGTATGAAAAAGTGTCCCACCTTGTAAACGAGCCAACAGGAAAACGAATGGAGCTGATCGAAGAAATCACGCAGCAGCTGGTGCTGGAAACGGAAAGCCTTTTTTCGCAGTATCCATGCGTAGCAGATACGGGACGTCCGATCCACAGCAAGGAGGATGACCTGAATCATACATCGATAGAGACCTATCACCGC
The DNA here is from genome assembly GCA_963636325.1 of Agathobacter sp. Lineage (GTDB taxonomy): Bacteria > Bacillota > Clostridia > Oscillospirales > Oscillospiraceae > Vescimonas. The sequence continues at coordinate 1,228 of CAVHKA010000042.1, forward strand.
GGCGAACTGTCTACTTATTCGGAACAGACGCTTCTGGCACTGCAGCGGCATATGAAGGAACTTATAGCTAGCGGAGAGAGCCTTGCAAAAAACATTTTGGAGGAGACTGTCAAGTACTTTGGCTATGAGACGTTGGAAATGGCGGAGGTATCTGCAAGAAAACGCCGTGAAACCGGTATCAAAATCGGTTATAAACGTTGTCCGGCGTGCTCCTGATAAAAAGGATTACGCAGGTATTTGCAGAGCTTTGTCGGGAGACTGACGGATAGCAAGAGGGCGAAGGAGTAGGTCAAATGTATAATAAAGAACGTGAATTATTGTCGAAGTGACCAAATTTGCCCGGATAGAGCTAAACTTTATAAAAACTAATTGACAAAAACGCTGCAACCACTCATAATAGAGATAACATTACACTTACGTCATGATATCTCATTGTGACGGAGCAAAGATCCTTTGTGACGTATGACGAAAAAATACAGGTGGGGCCGAGCAGCAGGTTCTCACGCATAGAGGATGGAAGGCGCTCCGGATATGCAGAAATCTTTGAAGAAAGGAGGGTGTCGATTGCAGTATACGAATGTAAAACTTATGAGAAATGCGAATGTTTACTTTGACGGCAAAGTATCCAGCAGAACATTTTACGAGCAGGACGGAACGAGAAAAACATTAGGGTTCGTTTTGAGAGGAGAGTACGAATTCTCTACAGACGGAGCTGAGTACATGGAGATCCTGCAGGGTGTTTTTGAGATACGGCTGCCCGGAGAAGATACGTTCACTGCTTACCATGCGGGGGATACCTTCACGATCCCCAAGCACACCAAATTCTCTGTACGTACAGACTCATTCAGCGATTATTGCTGCACATATCTTTCCGACTAAGAATAATCCTGAGAAGAATTACTAAAAGAAAGGTGAGAGAGACAGACACTCTTTATGAGACTGTCGGGTGAAAAATATGAATAACCGAATCGATTGGAAAACTGTATTCAAACTGGGCGGCGCTTATGCGGCCTTCCACATTGGAGC
>CAVHKA010000042.1:2285-3829 GCA_963636325.1 Agathobacter sp.
CTGCTATTGTATCAGCAACTACCGCACCGGTGCGACGGTCCACTTTGACAACCCCAATGACGTGTTCGTTTATTACAACGGCCCCGTGCTCGGACGCATTCTGGACATCGTTGTGAACGTGTGCCTTGCGCTGACATCTCTGGTAATGTTTGCGGGCGCAGGCGCGACCGTACACCAGTACGCAGGCCTGCCCACCTGGGTCGGTTCCCTGCTGATGGGCCTTGTCGCAGGCGTTGTTGTTCTGCTGGGTCTGGAGAAGATGACAAATGTTCTCGGCGGCTGCGGTGTTATTATCATTGCGGTAATGGCTGTTGTCGGTGTTTACGGTTTCATCACTTCCGATGTGAGCATCGTGGAGGGCGGAAAGAATATTCAGCAGTATGTCAATGACGGAATTTTCCTGCAGGCAACCGCCTTTGGCACTCATAATCCTATCCTGACCAGTATCAGTTTCGGCGGTCTGGGCCTGGCATTGATCATGACCTACACTACCGCGATGGGCAAGCAGTGCAAGAACATGAAGACCTGCGTGGCCTCCGCCGTGGCGTCCGCCTTCTTCTATGTGTTGGGTATCATTCTGGTTTGCTGGACCATGCTGGAGCACCTGGACTACATCGCTGAGCTGAAGGCCAAGGTTCCCATGCTGGCCGCCGTCAGCGAGATCCTGCCCTGGATGTCCCTGCCCTATTGCATTATTACCTTGGTCGGCGTGTTCACCACGATTGCGGGTTATCTGTGGACCTGCGGTCGCCGTGTCGGTCCCGACGGCACGTGGAGAATGCGTATCGCCGTCATCGCTGTGGACATTGTCGGTATTACCGTCGGCGCTATGATCCCGCTGGACAAGCTGGTGAATTTCCTGTTCTCCCTGTCCGGCTATGCAGGAATCGTGATGTTCGCCACCTGCGTTATCGGTGACATCATCCGCTGGCGCAAGGGCAAGCTGAAGGCTTTCCCCGCGGAGACCTCCGAGCCTGCCGTTAAAGCGGTAAAAGAAGCGTAAAGCATATCACGTTTTGATCACAGGCTGCAAAAACAAAATATTGTCATACTTGTATAGAATGCTGCACTGTGCTGATGTCAACAAATGTGCGTAAGCATAAATATGATAAAGAAGGGTGAAGTTATGAAGCAAAAAGCTTATTTGGACAGAGTCATGCGATTAAAGGCGCGTACCATTGCTACGGTGCCGGAAATTGACCTAGAGGGTGCCCGCCTGCTGACGGAAGGCTTTATGGAAACCGAGGGTGAGCCTTGGGTCATGCAAAAGGCCAAGGCTTTCCGCAAGCAGTGCCTTGAGAAGACATGCTACATTTTGCCCGATGAATTGATTGTCGGCAGTCATGCAAGCAAGCCGCGTGCCGGCACGCTGTGTGCGGATGCATCTTCGTCTATTCTGGAAGACGAATTTGACACCATTTCTACCCGCCGTTATGACCCCTTTATTTTCAAAGATGAAGACAAGAAGCTCTTCAAGGATTTCATCGAACCTTACTGGCGCGGCAAGGCTGGCTATGATCTTTGGAAGAAGCAGAAGCCCAAGG
>CAVHKA010000042.1:3839-12895 GCA_963636325.1 Agathobacter sp.
CCCAAGGAGTGCCGGCTGCTGACAGACGATGATGCCCTTTACATTGACCGCAAGATCGTCCGTTGCCCCGGCGATACGAGTGCCGGCTTCAAGCAGGTCATCGACGAAGGTATTGAGGGAATTATCGAGCGCATCAAGGAGCGCAAGTCCCGCCTGAATCTGATGGATCACGACGATTGGGAGAGAAACAACTATCTGGATGCCATGCTGGTGGCCGCTGAAGGCTGCTGCGCGATTGGCCCCCGTTATGCTGAAGAAGCTCGCCGTCAGGCGGCTGAGACCACCGACGAGAAGCGCAAGAACGAACTGCTGAAGATTGCCGAGGTTTGTGACCGTGTGCCTGCTAAGCCTGCCAGAAACTTCTGGGAAGCGGTGCAGTCCATGTGGATGTATCACGAGCTGTACTTTATGGAGCAGGGCGCAGCCGCATATTCTATTGGACGTGCGGATCAATTCCTGTATCCGTACTACAAGGCAGATATTGATGCTGGTCGGATCACTCCCGATGAGGCGCAGGAACTGCTGGATTGCTGCTGGGTCAAATTTGCCGAGCAGTGCCAGATGAACTCTGCATCTTCCGCGGAGGTAACAGCAGGCTATCTGCCCTTTACCAATATCAGCTGCGGTGGAATCAACAAGGACGGCGAGGCCGCAGTCAACGATGTGTCTTACATGATGCTTCAGGCAACAGCAGAGGTGCAGATGTATCAGCCCTCTCTGTCCGTGCGCTATAATGTATCCCGCAACCCAGATAAATTCCTGCGGGCAATCGTGGAGCTGATGAAGCTGGGTACCGGATTCCCCTCCTTCCACAATGACCTTATGGGCATGAAGATGATCATGAGCAAGGGTGTTCCCGCCAAAGAAGCGTGGAACTGGACACCCGGTGGTTGTGTGGAAACGTATCTGGAAGGCCGCACCCGCTGCCTGACCGGATTCTCCGATATCAACCTCGGCAAGATGGTGGAATACGCACTACTGAACGGTCACAGCGGTAAGGACGGACATTTCGTTACCGTGGAGAGCGGCGACCCCACCACATTTACCTCTTATCAGGAATTTGAAGACGCTGTTATGGAACAGATCAAATTCGGCGTCCGGGCACAGGTGAAGGGCAGCTTTGTGAATGATGACATCTTTGAGCAGACTCGTCCCACGCCTGTCCTGTCCCTGTCGTTCCCCCATTGTATCGAGAGCGGTAAGGATTACATGTGGGGCGGCGCGGAGTTTAACTGCGGCGATGGTTGTATGTTCGTGGGTCTGGCTGACCTTGTCAACAGCCTGTATGCGGTGAAACATTTGGTTTTCGATGAGAAGAAGCTGACCATGGCGCAGATGATCGACGCGTGCAAGGCGAACTTCGAGGGATATGAAGATATCTATAAGATCTGCAAGGATGCGCCCAAGTATGGCAACGATATCCCTGAGGTCGATCATGTGTGCAGCTACATGTGTACCAAGATGGCGGACTATATCGAAAGCTTCAAGAGCCATTACGGCAAATTCACGACCGGTATTATCCCCGTTACTGCGAATACCGCATTCGGATGGGGAACGATGGCATTGCCTTCCGGTCGTAAGGCGGGAATGCCTCTGGGCGATGGCGTCGGACCGAACGCCGGTACAGATTTCAACGGTGCTACCGCCGTCATGAAGTCTGTGGCGCGGCTGGTGCCTGACCGCTTTACCAACGGCACCCTGATGAACATGAAGCTGGAGCCTTCCCTGATGAAGACGGAGGCGGGTATCGTCCAGTGCATGAATATGCTCAAGACGCTGTGCATTCTGGGCGTGTATCACTGCCAGTTCAATGTTGTGGATCAGGAAAAGCTGGAAGCGGCTCAGGAGCATCCCGAGGACTACGCCGGTCTGCTGGTTCGCGTTGCAGGATATACCGCATACTTTGTGGAGCTGGGAAAGGATGTCCAGGATGAGATCATTTCCCGCACAACACAAGAAAAATTCTAAACTTTAGATTTCTCAAATGGATGGAATAAGCAATGGATAATGAGATTCGTAATTTGCACGGTATCGTACTGCGGTATGAAAAGGGATCCATGGAAGATGGCGACGGTATGCGGACCGTCATCTACATGAAAGGATGTCCACTGCACTGCTGGTGGTGTTCGACGCCGGAATCTCATCGCTTTGAACCGGAAGTGGCTTATGCGGCAGTTCGCTGTGTGGGTTGTCAGAAGTGCGTGATGGAATGCCCCGCAAAAGCACTTTCTCTCAACGACTCACATAAAGTTGTGCGCGACAAACAAAAATGCACCAATTGTTTTCGCTGTGTAGATACCTGTCCCTACTCCGCCCAGAAGATTTATGGCGCGGAAAAAACGGTACAGGAGACGATCGATCTGATTGCGCAGGACGAGGTGCTGTACTTCTTCACCGGCGGCGGTGTGACCTTTGGCGGCGGCGAATGCCTGGGCCAGGCGGATTTTGTAGCCGAGGTGATGAAAGGCTGCCGCAATCGCGGAATCAACACCTGCATGGAAACTACAGTGGTATATCCATGGGAAGAAGTCGAAAAGGTTCTGCCATACGTCGATGTGATGTATATAGACCTGAAGATCATGGATCCTGCGCTTCACCGAAAGTTCGTAGGCGGCAGCATAGAGCGTATTCAGGAAAACATCCGCAGAATTGATCGTTCTGCTTATCCGGTCAAATTGCGTATCCGAGTTCCGACGCTTTCTTCCGTCAACGGCAATGAAGAAAACATGAAAAAAGTGGCGGAATTTTGCCGGGAACTGAAAAAAATCGAGTATATCGAATTGTTGCCCTATCATCGCCTTGGTATGGTAAAATACGAAGAAACGGGAAGAACGTATCAGTTGCCGGATGAGAAAACGCCCTCTGCAGAGGAAATGTCGTACTTGGCAGAATGCATCGTTGCCCAGGGTACCGGAATACCGGTAATGGTCAGTGGTGTAAAGTACGAGTAAGGCTTTCCGGGATCAAAAGCGTGTGCAGGTGGCTCCCTCAGACGAAGTTGCGGGAGCCACCTGTCATGCCTGTTTATGCAGCACTACCATGCGTGGCTTAACGTTATTTATTTCTACAAATACAGGAGGAACTATGTCTACTGTTTCCATTCGCAAGACCCATGGTGAGGATTACGCCTCCATCAAGACCGTCGTCGATCAGGTCATCGCCGATCTGGGCGGTCTGGAAGATATCATCAAGCCCGGCTACAAAGTCATCATCAAGCCCAATCTGGTGGCCTGCCCCACCGATCGTCTGTCCGGCGGCGTGACCCGCTGGGAGGTCTGTCTGGCCATCTATGAGGCTGTCAAGGCCGTGGGCGGCGAGCCTGTCATCGCCGAGTCCTCCGCCGCTGGCGCCGATACCGAGCTGACCATCGCCAAGTGCGGCTATCAGGAGCTGCGTGACAAGGGCATCCCCGTCATCGACCTGAAGCAGAAGGAGAACGCTCGCTGCACCGTGGATATCGAGAACGGCGTGGTGTTCAATAAGATCAATACTTGGGAACTGGTGCGTGACTGCGACGCCATCATCACCGTCCCCGTCATGAAGACCCACGACCAGACCGAGGTCACCCTGGGCATGAAGAACCTGAAGGGCCTGCTGATCGACACCCAGAAGAAGGACTTCCACAAGAAGGGCCTGATCGCGGGCGTCGTGGACTGGTGCCTGTACCTGAAGCCCTGTCTTGAGATCATCGACGGTACCTATGGTCAGCAGGGCCTGGGCCCCATCTTCGGCGAGACCAAGAAGATGGACCTGATTGTCGGCTCCAAGGATCTGGTAGCCTGCGAGGCTGTCACCAGCAAGATCATGGGCTATGAGCCCAAGGAGGTCATGATCACCAACGCCGCCTACAAGCGCGGCTTCGGCGAGATGGATCTGGACAAGATCGAGGTCATCGGCGAGAAGGTGGAGAACGTCGCCAGCCGCTTCAAGCGCTCCTGCGAGGTGGAGATCGAGGGTATCCCCCAGAGCTTCAACCTGATCTTCAGCAAGGACGCCTGCACCGGCTGCCACAACACCGTCATCAGCGCCCTGATGGACATGAAGGATCAGAACCTGTTCCCCTATCTGGAGAACATGAACGTCTGCGTCGGTCCCTGCACCGAGGATATGCTGCCTGCCGACGCCAATGCTGACAACACCGTCTGCATCGGCATCTGCTGCAAGAAGCTGGCGGATGCCAAGGGCTTCCGCTGGGTTGTTGGCTGCCCTCCCGGAAACGCCGACGTGGTCAAGGGTATTCTGGGCGACCGTCTGGAGTACGGCGTGCGCTACAACTAAAGCTTTCTTTCGGGCGGAGGAAACTCCACCCGAAAGTTCTATCTGTCCAGTAGAGGTATTTCGGTGAAAACTTTGTATCTGAACTGCGCCATGGGCGCGGCAGGCGATATGCTGGCGGTGTACGGGCATGATCGCGGAGGCGGAGAGCCATGCCCACGGCGTGCCCGTCACGGAGATCCACTTCCACGAGGTTGGCACCATGGATGCGCCGGCGGATGTCTCGGCGGTGAGTTTGCTGCCGCACAAGCTGGCGCCGCAGCAGATCATCGCCTCGCCGGTCTGCGTGGGCGCAGCGGACAGGTGCGGTGCGCCCACGGCATCCTGCCGGTGCCCAACCCTGCTACGGCCTGCCTGCTGCAAGGCATCCCCGCTTACAGCGGCACCATACAGACAGAGCTGTGCACCCCTACCGGCGCGGCGCTTCTGAAGCATTTTGTGTCCCGTTTCGGCGATATGCCCGTTATCACGACGCAGGCCATCGGCTACGGCATGGGGACGAAGGAATTCGATGCCGCTGACTGCATCTGCACCTTCTGGGGCGCTGCGGCGGAGTATTGGTATAAGAGTGAGGAGCTTATTTCACTTGTAAAAATCCTTTGCGTTGCCAGACAGCGTGTATGGGAACCGGAGCCGGACACCGTTTTGAAAATGCGTGAGTGGCAGAAGATACTGATCCAGATTATTCATGCACATATTCCTGCTATTTCTTCGCCTGAAATCCGTAGCCGCTTACGGAAAGGTTTGCCAATATCTTCGTATGTGCCCAAACCGGTTGAAAAATAAGGGATAACAGCCTATATCAGAAAAACTTTTCCCTGTAGGAAGATCTCTGCGCAGCAGCGGATAGACTGATTCTATAGGAGTGAGCGGAATCTTGCGCGGTGTGAGAAAAAGGCTTATAATAAAATCCGGTATCATTAATTGGCAATGGAAAAAGCAAGACATCTGTCAGTTCCGGAAAGACGCGCTGGCAGGTGTGTTTGCCTTGACCAATCGATGGTAGAGTGGCAGAATAGACAGTGTTTTGATTTGCTTTCTGAAAGTCGCATGAAGGCTTGATATTTTCTTTGTGTGCGAATGAACAGAAAGCCATGCATTGTATCTGAAAGCATATCTGTATCATGGAAAGCTTTCTCTTCGGCTTAGAAACAAAAATAGGAGTGTATGGGATGAAACTCTCTGAATTCTTCGCGCAAACTCCATCCGGCGCGTTGGCGTTCTCCGGGGGTACGGATTCGTCGTTTTTGGCTTGGACTGCCATGAAATACGGAACCGGCTGGAAAGCCTACTATATCAAAACCGCCTTTCAGCCCACTTTTGAGTTGGAGGACGCCAAAAGAGTGGCCGAGCAGTGCGGGATCCCGCTGCGGATCATTCCTGTGGATGTTTTTGCGCAGGACGCTGTGACGGCGAATCCATCAAACCGCTGTTATTTTTGCAAGCGGATCCTGTTTGAGCAGGTTTTGAAGCAGGCCACCAAGGATGGATGCCAATTGGTCATTGACGGAACAAATGCTTCTGACGATGCCGGGGATCGGCCGGGCATGCAGGCTCTCCGAGAGCTTGAGGTTCGCTCCCCGCTTCGGGAAGCTGGTCTGACGAAAGCGGACGTCCGGCGGCTAAGCAGGGAAGCGGGGCTTTTCACATGGGACAAGCCGTCCTATGCCTGCCTTGCCACAAGGATCCCAACGGGAACGGTCATCACCCAAGAGGCGCTGGAAAAGGTGGAGCGCGGCGAGCAGCTGCTGCGGGAAGCGGGCTTCCGGGATATCCGCATCCGGCTCCACGGTAATGCTGCGGTTCTGCAATTTCCCCAGGAGGATATGGAACGGGCATGGATGCGGAGAGAGGAACTTCACAATATGCTCTCGCCCCTGTTCCCATTGGCCGCGATAGATTTGGCACCACGACTGTCAAAAGACTAAGCTAGGAGGAAACGCACAATGGCAACAAAACACGATCTGCTGTCCACACTGCGGAGTGTACAGGCGGGGAGCATCTCCCCGGAGGAAGCGCTGCTGCAAATGAAGCTGGCACCCTTTGAGGATCTGGGGTATGCAAAGGTGGACTATCACCGTGCTGTCCGACAGGGCGCGTCTGAGGTGATCTACGGACAGTCCAAGACGCCGGAGCATATTGCCGGTATTCTGGAAGCGATGCAGCGGCGCGACAGCAGCAATATTCTGGTAACGCGCATCGAACAGAAGACTGCGGACTGGCTGGCGGAGCGGTTTCCCCTGCGGTACGAGCCGCTGGCAAAGCTGGCGGTAGTCCTGCCGCGTCCCACAGAGCAGCGGGGCGCGATCGCGGTCATCACCGGAGGTACCAGCGATATCGGCGTGGCCGAAGAGGCTGCTATTACGGCGGAGACGCTGGGCAACCGCGTGACGCGGCTCTATGATGTGGGCGTTGCTGGCCTGCACCGGCTTCTCTCACAGCTGGAGCCCCTGATGAAGGCCCGTGTCGTGGTGGCTGTGGCGGGCATGGAGGGCGCTCTGGCCAGTGTGGTGGGCGGCCTTGTGGACTGTCCGGTGATCGCGGTGCCCACCAGCGTGGGCTATGGCGCGTCTCTGGGCGGGATCTCGGCGCTGCTGTCCATGCTGAACTCCTGCGCCAGCGGCGTCAGCGTGGTGAATATCGATAACGGCTTTGGCGCGGGCTTTCTGGCCAGCCGCATCAATCAAATGGAGAGTGTGCAATGAAAACGCTGTATTTGGAATGCACCATGGGCGCGGCGGGCGATATGCTGACAGCGGCGCTGCTGGAGCTGATGCCGGATAAGGACGTAGCGGTTGCTGAGCTGAACGCCATCGGCATCCCCAACGTAGTATACAGTTACGAGACAGTGACCCGCTGCGGTATCCGCGGCACCCATATGTCGGTGAAGGTGAACGGTGCGGAGGAATCCGAGACCATGCATGACCACCACGATCACGACCATGGAGAGCATCATCACCACACCGGCCTTCATAGCATCGAGCATATCGTGCAGGATCATCTGGATTTGCCGGAGATGGTGAAGGAGGATGTGCTGGCGGTGTATGGTATGATTGCGGAAGCGGAAAGCCACGTCCACGGGGTGCCGGTCACGGGGATCCATTTTCACGAGGTGGGCACCATGGACGCGCTGGCGGATATTTCGGCGGTGTGCCTCTTGCTTCACAAGTTGGCTCCGGAGCAGGTCATCGCCTCGCCGGTCTGCGTGGGCAGCGGACAGGTGCAGTGTGCCCACGGCATTTTGCCGGTGCCTACCCCTGCCACGGCGTACCTGTTGCAAGGTATTCCTGCTTACAGCGGTGATATCAAAAAAGAGCTGTGTACGCCTACCGGTGCGGCGCTGTTGAAGCGTTTTGTGTCCCGGTTCGGCGGAATGCCTGTCATGACCACCCAAGCCATCGGCTACGGCATGGGAACGAAGAAATTCGACGCCGCCAACTGTATCCGTGCCTTCTGGTGTGAGACGGCGGAGCTGTGCCGCAATTTGGATGAGACATGATTGCGGAGAGTAGGACGTTTGCCATAGAGTCCCTGCTGGGGGTCGGTGTGCTGGATGTGGGGGATCCCCCATCTCCATGAAGAAAGTCCGCTCCGGCACACTGTTGACCGTCCTTAAATGTCCAGCGTGGTGGAGGGTTGGGCGTGGCCGAGGATGCCAGCTACCGTGGCTAGTCTGCGCCGCCCGCAATCATGAAGCTGGCAACGATGTGGCGCAGGCTGATTTCCAACAATTCATCCAACAAACGCCCCAAATCTACGCAAAACTTCTCGATATATATTAAAACACATCAACACGAGAAGATCCCCCAATCCCTTGCAGTACAGGGGATTGGGGGATCTTACTTGGCATGAATGGGTACACCGTAAACGCATCCACGGCTTTTTGGTAAGGATGAGGTCGGCGGTTCGAATCCGCCCAGCAGCTCCAAAAAGTCCTGTTTTCTCTCGAAAACAGGACTTTTCCTTTACTTTTTGACTGATTTAATCTGTGGGTCAGGGTGTGGGTTAACTTTGACCCACACCCTGACCCACATGCGGAAATGCGCGGAAAGGGCAAAAGAGCAGCGGAGAGGAAGTTTGCTTCCTCTCCGCTGTTTTTATCATTTTCGTCGTTTACATCACCTGCGCCATGAAGCTGCCCATGGTCTGGGCGGCTTCGTCCTGTTTTTGACGGGTGGCGTGGGTGTAGGTGCGCAAGGTGAAGCCCGCGTCATAGTGGCCCAGCATACTGCTGACGGTTTTCACGTCCACGCCGTTCTGTAGTGCTAACGTAGCGAATGTGTGTCGCAAGTCATGGAAGCGTATGTGCGGCAGTCCCGCGTCCTTCAGGATTTTCTTATGCAGGTTCACGATGGAATCAGGGTAGTACATCTCTCCCGTGACAGGCGAGGGGAACATGTACGGGTTACCGGGGTGCTTCTTGTGTTCATCGACCAGCAGGTCGACGGCCTCTTGGGGGATGCTGACCTTTCTGACCGAAGTTTCCGTCTTGGGACGTGAGAGCGTCAGTTCTCCATTGGGGTTCTTGACGTACTGCTTGCTGACAGAGATGGTTTTGTCCGTGATATCGAGGTCGCTCCACAGGAGAGCGGTCAGCTCGCCCTTGCGCAGACCGCTGACCAGTTCCAGATAGAACATGGGCAGTAGCCCCCTCTTGTCGGCGGCATCGAGGTATATCTTGATGTGCTCCGGTTGGAGTATCTGCATTTCAAATTTCTGCACCTTTGGCGCGATGCAGTCCTCGGTGGGATTGCGGAGGATCAGGCGCTCTTTCACGGCAC
>CAVHKA010000043.1:0-10285 GCA_963636325.1 Agathobacter sp.
ATGTGATTTCGCCCAATCGCCGCTGCTGCCGCAAAAAAGTGCATATTTTGAGAAAGAAAACGGCAAAAACCGACCTCTTTTTTAGAAATTTAAATTGTCAAATTATTGGGGAAAATAGCAATGGGGAATTTCCATTTTATGGATGCGGGGTTTGCGGCGGCTCCTGATCGTCGGAAGGAGCGTCCGGCGGCTCCTTTTTCCGCCGCTGGCAGAGCCGGTCATAGAACAGCAGGCTCGCCGCGCTGATGGCCAGCGTAACGGCAAAGACCAGGATGGCGCCCCAGTAGTTTTTGGTGCCCAGCGCGTCGCCGCCTACGGTGGAGGTGATGATGGAGGGCAATCGACCCAACGAACAGATCAGCAGCCACACGGGAAAGCGGATGTTGGTCAGCCCGGCAAAGTAGCACAGCAGATCCTTCGGTGTGCCGGGCAGCATGAAGATGATGAGGAACAGGAGATCACGCCGGGGCGTGGCCTGTAAAAAGCGGATGGAGCGCAGCTTTTCCTTGGAGAAAAAGACCTCCGCCAGCCGCGGGCCGAACCGTCGCACCAGCAGGAAAACGCATACGCTGCCCACCGTGGCGGCCAGCATGCACAGGAATGTCCCCTCCACCGAGCCGAAGGCGTAGCCCGCGGCGATCTCGAAGGGCTCGCCGGGGATCACCGCCACCACCACCTGAAGGATCACCATGCCCATATAGGCAAGGCGTCCGCCGAAGCCGTGGGAGTTCACCCAGTCCCGGAACCGCTCCGGCTGCGAGGCGAAGCGCACCAGCGGTACGCCTACCAGCCAGATCAGAAGGACGGAGACCACGATGGCGATGCCGATGGCGAGCAGCCCCAGCCGCTTCTGCTGTGCGGCCGTCAGTTCATTTCGTTTCATATTGTGTTCTGTATAGATATCATTGTGTGTCCTGGATGGATTATCGAGATTATACCACCGGATGTCCCCGCCTGCAATGTGAATTTTGTGTCCTGTTTGTAAACATTTTGTGCGCAGACGTACCGTGAAATGTACCGTGTTGACAGACCGACCGAAAGGTGAGAGGCGCACCATACAGAGAAAAAATGACACGTTTGTCAGTTGATGGTAAGGCTCAGCCCCACGCCGACCTCCTCCACCGGCAGGCACCGTAGCATGCTTGCCTTGGCTGCCAGCGATACGCAGTGGCAGGGATACAGCCGCCCCACATGGGCCGCGCGCAGCGCCGCCATGGTTTTGTCCAGCTGCGTGTTTCGCGCCAGCAGGTGGAAGCCGCCGATGATCCCGGCGATACGGTTCTCTCCGGTGACATGCTTGGCGTATTCCATGATGTTGCAGATGCCGCTGTGGGAGCAGCCGGTGATGATGAACAGGCCCTCCTGCCCGGTATACACCAGCGCGGTGTCATCCCGCACAGTGTCGCCCTCCCACCGGCCGCCGCACAGCCGCTCACCGATGGGGTGCTGTGCCTCGAAGTCGTTGGCGCGGGGGATCTCGCCCAGCCACAGCAGACGCTCCGTCAAGGCGCAGGGGGTGCGGTGGGGCTGAAAGCGCAGGTGTTGGGCCGCTTCTTCGGCGGAGAGCGGCGCACCAATGTCAACGGTGCCGTCCCGCTTGGGAGCGAAGCAGTCGGGATGGGCCACCAGCTCCGCGTGAAGCCGGGGATAGCGCTCCAGCAGGAACCGCAGGCCGCCGGTGTGGTCATTATGGCCGTGAGACAGGGCGATGTGGGTCAGGCGGGACAGGTCGATGCCCATTTTCTCGGCGTTGGTCAGGAAGATGTCCGAATAACCGGTGTCCAGCAGCACCCGGGCGCCGCCGTCCTCCAGGTAATAGCTGACGGCAGGCTCGCCCAGATAGTACTGATCAATATAGGTGTTGTTGTCCACCAGAACGGTGAGCTTCATAAGCCGTTCCCCCTTGCGTGATCTTCTGGGCGATATGATACCATACTACATGTTAAATTGCGACAAAAAAGCGAAAATTCTCTCAACTTGACGGTAATAGCGGGAAATGGTACAATATTTACCGGAAATATGCAATGACGTCGAAATATGGGGGAGCGCATATGGGATGGAGAGAGAAGCTGGCGCGGTACGGGCCCCGGCTGGGACTTCTTGTGATCACGCTGTTTGTGGTGATCGGCAGCGTGTGCGTGGCCGCGCGGCAGCGGCAGCAATACCAACGCGACACCTTTGATGTGTATCTGGCGGATACGGCGGCTGCACGGGCGGAGCGGCAGGCGCGGCTGGAGGCGATCCCCGCGGCGCAGACGGCGGAGGACGGACGCATCTATGCCGCCCCGAACGGGAAGCGCTATCACAGTGATCCCCAATGCCCCGGAAAGAACAGCCGGGAGATCACATGGGACGATGCGGCGCAGCGCGGGCTGACGCCCTGCAAAAGGTGTGTGAAGCAATAAAAAAAGGACGGGTGACCGTCCTTTTTTCTTATGCGCTTATCCCCGCCGCGCCTGGTAGACCCGGACGGAGATGAGATAGGAAATAGACAGCGCGAGCACGGCGGCTGCCAGCAGGAGCAGCGGCACGGTGGTGACCATGGCGGTTTCGATACCGTTGATCGCATCCGCCAGCTTGCCGGCATAATTGACGCCTGCCACAACGAAAGCGCAGGTCAGAAGAATGTAGATCAGACGGCCCTTTTCCACGCCGAAATGGAACATAAAGGGCAGGTCGATGGCCATCAGGATCAGGGAGAGGCACGCCGTGATCAGCAGTGCCACGGAGTCCTTGCTCAGAATAGGTGTGGAATGGACGATCAGCCGGGACAGGATGGACAAGGCCAGCACCGGCAGCACCAGCGTCAGTCCCAGCACATACTTGCTGCCCACGATGGCCTTGGCGGTGTAGGGCATCATAGCCGCCAGTTCATCCCACTTGGCCCGCTCGTCATAGGCCAGCGCCGTAATCGGCAGCATGGCGGCGTAAAACAGTGCGAATGGCCCCGTATATGTGCCAGGGACGCAGGCGAACACCACCATGATAGCCAGTATGACCTTCATCTGCTTCAGAAGGGTTTTACAGTCCTTTATCAGTAAGCCTTTCATTTCTGTGTGCCTCCCTTCGCCAGAAACAGGATGATATCCTCCAGATTGGTGTGCTCCAGCGGCAGATCGTGGGGAACCATGTCCCGCCGCACCAGAACCCGTACGCCGTAAGGATCGTTTTCCACGCCCACAACACTATTCTCCGGCAGGTCGGTCAGCCGCTGGCGGGACAGGCGCACCAGGGCGTACTCCTCCAGCAAACGGTCCTTCTCCTCACACAGCACCAGTTGTCCCTTGTGCAGGAAGGCGATGTAGTCGCAGATCTTCTCCAGATCGCTGACGATGTGGGAGGACAGCAGGATAGAGCGGTCCTCCTGTCGGGTGTACTCGTTGAAGATGTCCAGGATCTCGTCCCGCACCATGGGATCAAGGCCGCTGGTGGCCTCGTCCAGGATCAGCAGCTTTGCCTGATGGGACAGTGCCACGGCGATGGCCAGCTTCATCTTCATGCCGCGGGAGAAGTCCTTGAAGGCTTTGCCCCGGGGCAGGCCGAAGCGCTGTAAATAGCCTTCATAGGTATCCGGCTCCCAATTGCGGTAGGTATTGGCCATGATGCGGCCTACGTCGGCAGCGTTCAGCACCTCGGGGAAATAGGCCTCGTCCAGCACCACGCCGATATCCTCTTTTACTTCGTTAAAATCGGCGCTCCGGTTATCCGTACCCAGCACGGACACCGTGCCGCTGTCCTTATGGACGGCGTTCATGATCAGCTTGATGGTGGTGCTTTTGCCTGCGCCGTTTTCACCTACCAGTCCCATGATGCTGCCGGAGGGCAGCGCCAGATCAAGGCCGTCCAGCCGGAAGCCGGGGTACTCCTTCACCAGTCCTTTTATCTCGATGGCGTTCAACATGTTTCATCCTTTCCTTTCATTTCCCACATGAGCCGCAGCATTCTTACGGATTCCTCTTCGGTCAGCGAGCAGCCCGCCGCCAGCTCCACGATCTCGCTCATGTGATCCTCGATCTGCTTCAGGTGGGCTTCCCGCACCAGCTCCAGATTTTTCTCCGCCACATAGCAGCCCTTGCCGGGGACACGGTCGATAAAGCCGTCCCGTTCCAGCTCGTCATAGGCCCGTGTGGTGGTGATGACGCTGATGCGCAGATCCTTGGCCAGCGCCCGGATGGAGGGCAGGGCGTCCCCCGGCGACAGCTCGCCGGAGAGGATATTGTTTTTGATCTGGGTGTAGATTTGCTCATAAATGGGTTTCCCGCTGGCGTTGCTGATGATCAGATCCATATGGTCACCTCTGTCACAACTGTATATATTCGATATATACAGTATATGCATATGAGGTGGGTTTGTCAACCCCTAAATACAGAAAAATTCCCCGGACGGGTTGTCCGGGGAACAGGGAAGATGTACGATTGCGGTCAGAACACGCGGCGGGCCGTCAGATAGCGGTTGGCGTAATAGCTTTCGCTGAGGCTGGAGATGATGACACCGCGGCTGGTGGAGGCGTGGATAAACTGGCCTCCGCCGACGTAGATGCCCACATGGCTGGCGGCGCTGCTGGTATTGTAGGTGCCGAAGAAGAACACCAGGTCGCCGGGCTGCAGCTCGCTCTGAGAAACGGCATAGCCGTTATTCAGCTGCGGTGTGGCGCCATGGGCCAGTCCAACGCCGAAATTGGAGAACACATGCATGGTGAAGCCGGAGCAGTCAAAGCCGCCGGAGCCGGTACCGCCATAGGCGTAGGGTGTGCCCAGATACTGCATGGCAAAGGAGACGATGTCGCTGCCGGAGCCGCTGCTGACGACAGTATCGGTGGTGCTTTCGCCGGAAGTGTTGTCCACCGCGGTCTCGGTCTTGACCTCGGCCTTCTTCGTGGTGGCCTTGGCGGTGACCTTGGGCTTGGGCGCTTCCTTCTCCATGGTCAGATCCAGATCGTCGCCGGTGACATAACCGGCCTTGTCGCCGCTTTTGACAGCGAACCAGCCGTTATCAAGACCGGTGACCTCTACCCGGTCGCCGTCCTTCAGCGTGGCCAGCACCTCGCTGCTGCCGTCCGCTTCCTTCAGCAGGGGCATTTCTTCGGCGTCAACGATGCCATAGGTCTCAAAGGTGTCGCTGCGCTTCAGCAGCTCCACATATTCCGGAGAGACGAAGCCGGTGCAGTCGTTATAGCTGACACGGAACCAATCCTCCAGATCCTCCATCACCGAAACGATGGCGTCCAGCGGCAGGAGGATGTAAACATTGCTCTCCTCGGTGGGATCGAAATAAAGAGGGATGTCCTTTTCCAGGATCTTGCCCACGGCCTTCACCTTGGTGTCGCTGGGCAGCAGGCGGGGCAGGTCGGGCTTCTGGCCCTTGGCCTCCAGACCGGAGGTCAGCGCGGCTTTGATCACAGACGCGTCCTGCGCCGAAGGCGTCACGGTGTTGGCGGTGGAGGTGGCCCACGCGGTCACCGTGGTATTGCACAGCATTGCCGCGGTCAGTACCACCGCGGCGAGCTTTTGGGAATTGCGAGATCTCATGGAACGCCCCCTTACAGCTTGCCGGCCAGCGCGCGCTCCAGCCAGATGGAGCCCACATCCATGGCGGCGTACAGGCTGTTTTTCTCCGACTTCTTCACCACGCGGTCGCGGGATTTCAGGTCGGGGTCGGTCAGCTGCAACTGAACGGACACGCGGGTGGCCACGTCCATATCCTGCTCCTTTTTGGATTCCAGGATCTGGAACATGACGATGTATTTGTCCGCCATGGAGCCGTAGTAGATCAGGTTGTCGATCCGACGCAGGGGATGATTTTTATAGACAAGGCCTTCGCCTTTTTTCACACCTGCCATTGGGTTGATTACCTCCTGTTTACAAGAATTGCACAGTAGTATATCACAAAAATCAACCTCTGTCAAATCGCCCTGTAAAAGGTTGCGGAAAACGACAAAAAGCAAGGGAAACGAAACTGTTTCCCTTGCTTTTGTATAACGTTTTGTATCAGATGTCCAGATACCGCTTCACCAGGATCTGCAGCAGCTCATCCCGGTCGATCTTGCAGATCAGCGTGCGGGCGCCGTTGTGGTTGGTGATGTAGGTGGGATCCTCTGACAGGATATAGCCCACGATCTGGTTGACGGGATCGTATCCTTTTTCTTTCAGTGCCTCATATACCGAGGTCAGCACATGATGTATCTGCTCGTCCCGATCCTCTGCGGCATTGAATTTTCTGGTGTAGTCATCCATTGAGGCACCGCCTTTCTGTCTGGTATGGTACAATTATACGACAGGTGAGGGAAACTGTAAAGTGTTATTTTTATTTCGTGCCGAAAATACGGTCGCCGGCGTCGCCCAGACCGGGCACGATATAGCCGTTTTCGTTCAGATGATCGTCCAGCGCGGCGCAGTAGATCTCCACGTCGGGGTGGCGGTCATAGATGAACTGCACGCCCTCGGGCGCGGCCACCAGGATCATCAGCTTGATGTTCTTGCAGCCCAGCTCCTTCATCTTGGTGATGGCCATGTCGGCGCTGCCGCCGGTGGCCAGCATGGGATCCACGATCAGCACATCGCGCTCGGCAATGTCCTTGGGGTACTTCAGGAAGTAGAAGTGGGGTTCCAGCGTTTCCTCGTCGCGGTACATGCCGATGTGTGCCACGCGGGCGGAGGGGATCAGATTGAGGATGCCGTCCTCAAAGCCCAGACCTGCACGGAGGATGGGAACGATGGCCATTTTCTTACCGGCCAGCACGGGCATTTCGCAGGTGCACAGGGGCGTCTCGATGGTCTTGAGGGTGGTGGGCAGGTCACGGGTGGCCTCGTAGGTCAGCAGCATGGCGATCTCACCGACCAGCGTGCGGAACTCCTTGACGCTGGTGTTCTTGTCGCGCATCACCGTCAGCTTGTGCTGCACCAGAGGGTGGTTTACGATGTGCAGGGTGGGGAACTTTTCGTTCATGATCTTATCCTCCGTATATAAAATTATTCAATTATTCCGTTATTGCGCGTCCAGCGTGATGGGCAGCCCCTTGGCCAGCCGTTCCCGCTCGGCCTGGCTGAGCCGGAGATATACCGGGCGCAACTCCTGTGCCGTCACGGCGCGGCCCTCAGCCGCCATGCGCTCCGCCGCGAGCCCCACACCGGCGGCCTTCTGATACAGGCTGTCCGGCGGCGCGAGACGGCAGGGAATGCCGTGCTCCAACAGATAAGTATAGCACAGCTGTGCGCCGTCGCCAACTATTATTTTCCGGTTATTGTCAGTTTTCAGCTCTTCCGCCAGTACCTCCAGCGCCACGGCCCGATCCTCGCACCGGCGCGTCAGCACGCCGTCACGGCAGTCGAACACCGCGTTATAGATCTGCTGCCGCCGCGCGTCCATGGCGCAGATCACCGTGCCCTCGAAGGCGCGGGCGTTTTCCGCCATGGCCTCCAGCGTAGACACGCCGCAGCAGGGCAGCTCCAGCGCCCATGCCAGCCCCTTGGCGGCGGATACGCCGATGCGCAGGCCCGTAAAGCTGCCGGGCCCGGCTGCCGCGGCGATCAGATCCATATCCTTCGCCGTCAGACCGGCGTTTTTCAGCATGTTGTCGATCAGCGGCATCAGCGTGACGCTGTGGGTCAGGCCCATGTTCTGATAGGCGCTGGCCAGCACCGCGCCGTTTTCCACCACGGCGGCGGACACGGACTTGGCCGAGGTCTCCAAAGCCAGTATTTTCATGCGATGCCGCCTCCCTCCACGGTAATGATCCGCTCGCTGTCGCCTTCGCCCCGTGCGATGGTCACCACCACGGCGTCCGGCGGCAGGGCGTCCGCCACGTTTTCGCTCCATTCCACCACGCACACGCCGCCGCGATCCAGATAATCCTCCCAGCCGATGTCAAACAGCGCGTCGCTGTCGTCCAAGCGGTACATGTCAAAATGGAACAGGGGCGTCTTGCCCAGATACTCGTTGACGATGGTGAAGGTGGGGGAGGTGACCCGGCCCGTATAGCCCAGTCCTCTGGCGATGCCGCGGGTCAGGGCTGTCTTGCCCATGCCCAGCCCGCCGCGACAGGCCACCACGGTATTGGGCCGCAGCTGCCCGGCCAAACGGCAGCCGAATTCCTCTGTATCCGATACGCTGTGGGAAATATACTGCATGATAAACGTCCTTTCGGAAAGTGAAACGGCCCTATTCCGCCATTCTCCATCATAGTCAACTCAGTGTATCACAAAAAGTTCAAAAAAGAAAGGGGGTAAGACAGGTTTACACGGAAAACTTCTTGTGGTACAATGTACAGGATTATCATGGGGTGTTAGGCGCCCCGGCAGCCACCACGGAGGAACCATTCATGCAGCGTGTGCGGGAATTTTTGCGGGATATCTTGCGGCAGACGGACCTTGTCCTGCTGTCGCTTTGCTGCGCCGCCACGGCCTATGGCATCCTGATGATCTATTCCGCCACCCGGTATATGAATACGCTGCGCCTTGTGCTGGTGCAGAGCGGCGGCGCGGTGATCGGCATCATCCTGTTCTTCCTGCTGTCGCTGGTGGATGTGGGCGAGCTGATGCGGAAAAAGGGCTGGCTGTGGCTGACGCTGTTCGGCCTGGGCATGATCCTGCTGCTGAAATCCCCGCTGGGCCGCGCCGGTGACACGGGCAATCTGGCGTGGCTGAAATTCCCGCTGCTGCCGGTGATGGTGCAGCCCTCCGAGATCGTGAAGCTGACCTTCATGGTGGTGCTGGCCTGGCAGCTGGTGTGGCTGGAGGAGAACCGTACCTTGCGGAAGGTTCCGGATGTGCTGTTTCTGGGGGCTCATCTGATGGTGTTCTTCGGACTGTACTATAAAATATCCTCCGATATGGGCAGCGATCTGGTGCTGGCGGCCATTTTCATCTGTATGTGCTTTGTGGCCGGAGTGTCCAAAGGCTGGTTCATTGGCGGCGGGATCGGCGCGGCGCTGGCCTTCTATATCCTCTGGGAGGAGGATGTGATCAAGGATTACATGAAAAACCGGTTTATCGTGGTGTTCGACCACAGCTTCCATCCGCTGGCGGAGGGGTGGCACCAGACCCGCAGCCTGATGACGCTGGGCGGCGGCAAGCTGATGGGCATGGGACTGTTCAAGGGTGTCCAGACCCAGAGCAAGGACAGCTCCAGTCTGCCCAACCGCCACACGGACTTTATCTTCTCCGTCATTGGCGAGGAGCTGGGCATGGTGGGCTGTGTGCTGGCGCTGGCCATTCTGGCGGCCATCGTGCTGCGGTGTATCTATGTGGCCCGCAACGCCAGCAATAAGCTGGATGCCTATATTTGCGTGGGCGTGGTGGGGATGATGCTGTTCCAGATCCTGGCCAATGTGGGCATGTGCCTGTTCGTGATGCCGGTCATCGGCCTGACGCTGCCGTTTTTCAGCTACGGCGGCACGTCCATCGTCATCACCTTCGCCACCATGGGATTGGTGTCCGGCGCACACAGCCGCTCCCGCCCGGACTGGCTGCGGAAATAAAGAGCGTAAAGCAAACCACCCGTACAGCATTTGCTGTACGGGTGGTTTTGTCATGCGATTGTTTCGGCGAAGGAGCCGCGCGCCGGGCGTACAGGGTGTTCAGCCGGGGATACATATCGGCCTCACCGAAATAGCCTACTGTGACCATGCGGCTGTCTAGCCGCAGCACCAGCTCCTGCTGAGATATTTCGGGGGTATCCGGCAGACGGTCGCTGTGGAACTCCTGCCGGAGGTTGGTGGTGTACCGACGGTACATGGCCTGATCCCACCCTTTGATCTGCACCTCCTGCCAGTCGTGGGCGGCTTCCTTTTCGGCGTAGTATTTCTCCGCCAGCGATTCGGTGCGGATGTCCTTGACGTTGACCCAGTAGCTGAAGGTGGGATAGCCCATCCCCGCATACTCGCCCTCCAGCCAGATGGTGGGGCCGCTCTGCCGGTAGGTGGCAAAGAAGTACAGCAGATGCTTGCCGCCGGTGCCATGGGTCTCATCGAAGCTCTGATAGGGCTTCTGCGCCGCCTCCTCCGGGGACAGGGATTCCAGCATCACTACGGGACAGTCGGAGAGCGGTACATCGTAGTAGCTTCCGGAGGAGCCGATGCCGACCACAGCCAGAAACAGTATGCTGATGCCGACCAATGTCAGCAGCGCGATACGGACGCGCTTGCGCTTGCGTATCTCCGGGTCGGGGCGGAAGCTCCGGTCCAGCAGATACCGCCGCCGCAGCGCCAGGGAGCGGAGAATACCGAACACGCCCAGCACCAGCCAGAAGGCAGCCAGCAGCACGGCGGAGACCGTCAGCAGCGCGGTGC
>CAVHKA010000043.1:10295-12855 GCA_963636325.1 Agathobacter sp.
GCATATCGTAAAAGCCGTCGTAGAACTTCATATACCGGAGTTCATTCCGGAGCAGATTGGGGATCAGCAGGATCAGCAGGATACCGGCGCACAGTTCGCCCCGGTTGGCGGATTTGATGGAATCCCGCAGAGCGTTTTCGTCGGTGTTGATCTCCACCGCGTCGGGCCGCGTGGCCCGGTAGATATCCGCCCGGTAGTGCAGCCGGTCTACATATTCCCAGCCCAGCTCCCGCATGGTCTCCCGGTACTCCTCCCGCCGGGTATAGTACCCGTCCTTGGGCTTGATATGGACGCGGTAGCGGGTGGGGGCTTCCGTGGTCTCCGCAAAAATGGCGTTCTTATAGCCAAGACCCCGGATGCTCACCAGCTGCAAGCCCTGCTGGGACTGTTCATCCAGCCACGCCTCCAGCGCGTCCACCTCATACCACGCGAAGGGCATCTCTTTTGCGACGTTATATTTGCTCTTACTCATAGCGGCGTCTCCTTTCTGACCTCAGCGGGTGAATTTGTCCAGTGCGTCCAGCAGGCTTTCCTCACGGTCACAGCCGATCTCCCATACCTCCTTGCCGTTTTGCAGCAGCAATGTCTGACCGCCCCACATGGCGTTATCTGCGCTGTACCATGCGTGTTCCCAGCCGGTGACGGTGATCTCCCGCAGCCCGTAGACCCGTGCGTGCTCCTTTACATATCCGTCGGCGATCCATTGCCATGCGATGTGGTACACATCCGCGTCGTAGTACCAGCTGCTGTGAGTTGCACCTGTCTCCGGATTGGTGATATAAGGCCCTTTTTGCCGCAGGTAGCTATGGTCACACAGCAATTCGGAAAATTCCACTGCCCAGGAGTGGTCGGGCTCGTTGGTGTCAGAGAACACCTGTGCCGCCGTCGGTACTGGAAACTCATCCATAGGGACGCCATTGCCGGGGTCTGCGATCACCGCGCGTAAAATGAGACACAGTACCAGAGCGGCCAGCGGAAGGGCGATGGATAGCAGTTGAAGGAGCTTCCCACGCCGCAGCTCGGCGGGGGCGCGCTGTACACGCTTCAAAAGCATCCGCCGTCTGGTGGCCACAGCGCTGACAATACAGGTGACCGCGGAGATCGTCCAGAACAGTACAAGTAGTCCCGCAGGAGCGAATATCCAGGCGACTCCGCTGATCAACTGCTCATATATGCCGGTATAGCCCCCAAAATAGCGGAAAAACATACAGTAGAGCCATACGGGGATCGCACACAGGCATACAATACTCCATATGATTTGGCTTTTCAGCTTTTTGTCCAGCACCTCATGGAGGGTCTCCTCGTCGGTGTTCAGCTCCGGCGCGGCGGGATCATCACAGCGGTAGATGTCCAGATCACCGGCCAGCTCACAGACATATTCCCAGCCCAATTCCCTGTAATCGGCAATGCGCTCTTTCTCACCATAGGTGCCGGTATTCTGCTTCACGTCGATCCGGTAGCGTACCGGACGGGGGTCACCCTTTTCAAAGTCCATGGTCAGCCGGGAGCGGACATCCGTCAGAAACAGTCCCTTCTTTGCCTGATCGTCCAGCCAGCTCTCAATAGCATCTACCTGATACACATAGTAGGGCAAAATCTTGATCATGCGTTTTCCTCCTCTCTGTCCGCGTCGCGGATGCAGCGGCGCAGACGGGCACATTCGGCGTCATACAGGGCGCGTCCCGCGTCGGTCAGCTCATAGGTGCGCTTGCGGCCCTCCACGCTGACCTCCCGGATCATCTGTTCATCCGTCAGCTTGGAGAGAATGGTGTACAGCGTCCCCGGCCCCAGCGTCATGCGGCCGCCGGTGATCTCACCGATCCAGTGGACGATCTCCACGCCGCACAGCGTCCGGCGGCGCAGGGCCATCAGCACATAGAACATAGGCTCCGACAGGGTCTCCAATGACCGTTTCGGCATGGTGCAGCGCTCCTTTCTGTTAAATATCGTTTTACGATATCACTATAACATCGTATTACGATATTGTCAATGGGTGCAAAAAATATTTCTGAATTGTGAAGAAAATGCTTGCAATCGGGAAAAAGCTGTGCTATACTCCATCCATCAATTGAACAGCACCCGATGAGCCTTTCAGAATTCCGGCGGAAAACTGAAAGGGGAGGGGACTCTGGAGAATCCCATTGAATTGGGTGCCGAAGGTGTAAGGCGCGAAGGCGCTGAATCTCTCAGGCAAAAGGACAGAGAATACATTTGTGTGTCTACCTTGTTTCTCCGGAGTCGCTGCGCAGCAGCGGCTCTATTTTTCTGTTGAAAAGGAGAGAATCAACATGCAAGCCATCGAATCCGTACTGTTTCCCATCGTCTGTAAGATCAACGAATACCTGAGCAACTACATTCTGGTGTTCCTGCTGATCGGCGTGGGCCTGTGGTACTCCATCAAGACCCGTTTCGTGCAGGTGCGCTGCTTCGGTGAGGGTATGCGCAAGGTGTTCGGCAACCTGAAGCTGAAGGGCGATAAGCACGACTCCGGTATGAGCTCCTTCCAGGCGCTGGCCACCGCCATCGCCGCCCAGGTGGGCACCGGCAACATCGTGGGCGC
>CAVHKA010000044.1:0-12711 GCA_963636325.1 Agathobacter sp.
CACCAGAATATCCACGCCCCAGCAGTTGGCCAGCCAGTTGGAGAAGTTGGCGTAATAGTGAGCGGGGCAGGACCACACGATGCCGCGGTACTTCATCTTGCCGCGCCAGGCCTCCTCGCCCCGGTCGTAGGCCTGCAGCATCAGCTTGTTGACCTTCTTGCAGGTCTTCATCACGCGGGGATCGGCGCCGCCGTCCATTTCATAGTTCCACTTGCGGAACAGCTCATAGCAGGGGCCCAGGATCTGGGGCTTGGCGGTCTTGTTGACCTCCCACTTCTCCAGCTCGTACTTGGTTTCCTCATTGAATCGCTTCATGGCGGTAAAGTAGGCGTCCCAGTTCCACTTGGCGCCGGTCTGCTCCTCCACGAACTTGATGCATGCCTTGATATCCTCGGCGGCGTCCTCCACCGTCTCCTCGTACTCGTAGCGGACGGGGAAGGTCAGGTGGAACACAGGCAGTTCGGGGAAGCGGCGGGACATATAGCTGGAGGCCATGGTGGAGCCGTCGCAGGGCATGGAGGAGGAGATGAAGCACTTGCCCATGTGGGGCAGGGCGTCGATGACCAGTGCGCCGCACTCGGAGGAGGGCACCGGGCAGGTATCGGCAGGCAGACCGAAGGACTCCACCGCGTCGATATAAGGCACGCAGGTCAGCTGGTCGATCTCAGACACCAGGAACACGGGCATCAGCTGATAGGGGATACCCAGCAGGTCGGGGAAGCCCGCCATGATCTGGCCCATGGTCATCTCGTCGAACAGGACCACCTTCTTGTTCAGCTCGGCGCTGTTGCCGTTCTTCTTGTCGCACTTGGCCAGGAACACCAGATTCTCGGCTACATAGCGGAAGATGTCATAGATCATCAGATGGCTCATCTTCAGCGCCCGGCCGCGCTGGCCCATGGTATTCTTATCCATGAAGCTGACGCAGCAGATGTAGGAGATCATCCAGCGGTAGTAAAGCGTGGTGTTCAGGGCGGGGACCAGATCCTTGGAGAAGGTGCCCAGCAGCATACCCCACATCTTCAGCCATCCGGCGAAGTCGATGGCGGTGCTCTCCAGACCGCGCCACTCACGGCGGACGGTGACCATGTCGCCCTTGCGGTACAGGTCGCCCAGACGCTTTTCGCCGTTCAGCAGCAGATCCTTCCGCTCTTCGCAGGTCATGGTGCAGATATCCTTGACCTCGCGTGCCACGCGGCGGCCGTCGTCCTTGATGCACTCCCACTGGCGGCGGAAGAAGGCTTTATAGTCAGCCTCCCTGGCCATACCGGCGATGATGCCGCCCACTTCCTTCAGGTTCTCCAGCTGGGCCTTCAGATCCATGTTATCCTTGGCCTTGAAAAAGGCGGGATTGGGATACTTGTTGTTCTTCTTGGCCATTAGTTGCTACCTCCGTTCTTCTGGATGCGCTTGATCTCCAGCGACTCCACAAACGCCTGGAAGCGTGTACGGAGCTGACCGGAGGAACGGGCGTTATAGGGACGGTCGATGGACAGCACGGGCCAGCCCATTTCGGTGGACATGATGTGGCTGGCCAGCGCACGCTCGAAGCCCCAGTAATCACAGAACTTCATCTGCTCGTAGATGATGCCGTCGGCATTGTACTCACGGGCCAGCCGGTCGGCGGTCTGGCGGCGCTGGGCCACCTTTTCATCACTGATGTAGCGGGCGCACTCGCTGACCTCCATATAATGGCGGCAGATCTGATCCAGCGCGGGCTCGTCATCGTTCAGTTCGATGACCTCGCGGCCGGGGGTAGAGCCGAAGCAATAGCGGTCGGACACCACCAGCGCGCCGCAGTCCTCGATCAGCTTGGTAAGGCTGGGATCGTCGATCTCGCTGCCCACCACGGCCACCTTGGCCCGGAAGGCGGGCTTTTCATCTGGCTCGCGGTGCTTCAGCTCCTCCAGCGTCTCGCGCAGATAGGGGAGGATCAGGTACTTGGGACATGTATAGGTCACCAGATTCAGCACATGGAACTCATAACCGGTGATAACGGGATTCTCCGCCTTGCGCATCTGACCGATCTCGGAGATGATGCGGCAGACCTCGTTGTGCTCCTTCACGGCCTTGCGGATGGCTTTGTCGGAGGTGTCCACGCCGTAGTTCTTCTCCATGATATCCAGCAGGCGGATGCGCATCTGCTTGGTGTAGTGGCGCACGGAGTAGTCCACGACCTTGTAGGGCATGTCGGTGTGGGTGACGAAGAAGTTGGGCTTCTCGTTCATCTTCAGCAGCTCAAAGTGCTCGTAGAAGCGGTTCATCATGGAACAGGCATCCACGCCCGCCAGACCGTCCAGGAAGTTGTAGCCACCCTCGATACCGCGCTCTACCAATGCCCGGGCATACTCGCAGGTATAGTTGGACATGTAGTAGGTGGCGATGTCGATGGAGCCGGTACGGGGCGCCCGCAACCGCACGGAGAAACAGTTCCCCACGTTCAGCAGCACCTCAGGAATGTGGAAGCAGGTGTAACCGATGGCCAGCTTGCCGTCGGCTTTCGCCTTTTCCACCAACTCGTTGTCGGCGTTTTCCAGCAGGTTTTCAAAGTAGATCAAATGCTTCAGGTCTCTCAAGTTATCAACACCTCTCTCCTAATTTTTCAAAGGATCGCCAATTTTGTCAGCGCCGTCCGCGCGCCCTGCATGATCGGGGAGTCGTCCGGCAGATCAAAAACACTCCGTCCCTGGATATCGTTGGCGGCGTGGCTGGCGTCGCCGGGGATATAGGCAAGGACCTCCGTGCCTTCAATATGGATACAGGGGATCATGCTCTCGTCCATGACCCGGTTCACGATGGCGCCGCAGCGCTGGTACATCACCAGTTCATCCGCCACGCGCTTGATGGTATCAATGACCTGCGTACCCTTGCGGCTGGGGTCGGTGATCAGCACCAGATGGGTGACCTTTTCCATTACCCGGCGGTTGATCTGCTCGATACCGGCCTCGCCGTCAATGACCACATAGTCGAAGTCCCGGCTCAGCAGGCTGATGACCTCTTTCAGATAGGCGTTCACCTTACAGTAGCAGCCGGCGGTCTCCGGACGGCCGATGGCAAGGAAGGAAAACTTCTGCTCCTCCACCATGGTGTCGAAAATGCGGTAGCGGGCCTCGCTGAGCAGCTCGATGGCCTCTCTCGGCGCGCCGTCCTCCACCGAGGCAACGATGCTCTTGCGGATATCGTCCAGCGTCTCTTTGACCTCTACGCCCAGCGCGGTGGAAAGTCCCACAGCGGGGTCGGCGTCGATGGCGAGAATACGGCTGTCGGAGTAGGCTTCCGTCAGCAGCCGGACGAAGGCCGCGGAGATGGAGGTCTTGCCCACGCCGCCTTTACCGGCCACGGCGATGATCTTGGTGTCTCTGTTCAACGGGGGTCACACGTCCTTTCCGTATAGGGTACGATAAATGGAGCTGTACCGCGCTGTACCACGCGGAAGGGAAAATGAACGTTACTGTACAAAACAAAATATTTTTGTGCATTATCACCATTTTTCCAATATCATTTTACCATGAAACAGGGCAAGTTGCAATGAAATAATTTGATTTTTTGCACTTTTTTTGTTGATTCTGAAAAAGGAATGTGATATGCTGGTTTTGTCAATGAACGCCTGCCGGCGGCAGGTGATAACAGGAAAGTGAGGGAATATCATTGAAGAAAGACGCATTAGTTCAGCAGCTGGTCAACAGCTACGGAAATTGGGTTCGTACCGACTGTGAGAATCGTGAGGGCGGTACGTCGCGGATGACCAAGGAGTATTATCCGTATACCTCCCTGTTTTCCCCCATTCAGATCAATAAGCTGACGGTGAAGAACCGCCTCGTCATGGCGCCCATGGGCAACTGTCAGATGGCCGAGGAGAGCGGCCGTCCCAACGACAAGATGCTGCAGTATTTCTTCGCCCGTGCCGAGGGCGGTATCGGCCTGCTGACCACCGGCCTGATCCCCATCAGCCACCACATCGACGCCTCCGTTACCGAAAAGGGCAACTATTCCTACTTCCCCCGTATCGACGGCACCCGCACCAACTTCATGGGCTGGCGCGATCTGGCCCAGGGCGTTCACGCCCGTGGCAGCCGCATCTTCATCCAGCTGACCCCCGGTCTGGGCCGCGTGGGCAATCCCCAGTGCCTGCTGACCAAGTTCCAGTTCCCGGTGTCCGCCTCCGTGAACCCCAACTTCTATCTGCCTGACGTGCCCTGCCGTCCCCTGACGGATCTGGAGTGCGACCGCATTATCAAGAACGCCGGTCAGGCCTCCATCGACGCCAAGACCATGGGCCTGGACGGCGTGTACCTGCATGGCCACGAGGGCTATCTGCTGGATCAGCTGACCAGCCCCGCCTTCAACCGCCGCAAGATCGGCAAGTATGCCGACTGGCAGCGCTTCGGCATTGAGCTGATCAAGACCATCCGCAAGCGTGTGGGCCCCTATTATCCCATCATGTACCGTATCGACCTGAGCCTGGCGCTGGAGGAGACCTACGGTGAGCGCATGAACACCGTCAAGACCCTGAAGCACTTCAAGAACGGCCGCTCTATTGCCGATACCCTAAACTACATGGAGAATCTGGTGAAGGCCGGTGTCGATATGTTCGACGTTGACCTGGGCTGCTATGATAACTGGTGGCTGCCGCATCCCCCCGCAGGCATGCCCGCAGGCTGCTTCCTGGATGTCAGCAAGGTGGCCAAGGAGTATTTCGCCGCCCGCGGCATCAAGTCCAACGTGGGCGTGGAGGTGCCTATCGTGGCCGTCGGCAAGCTGGGCTATCCCGACATCGCTGAGAAGGCGCTGCGTGACGGCAAAGCCGACATGATCATGCTGGGCCGTCCCGTGCTGGCCGATCCCGACTGGTGCAACAAGGCCTACGCCGGTAAGGTGGAGGAGATCCGTCCCTGCATCGGCTGTCAGGAGGCCTGCGTCAACGAGTTCGTAGAAGGCGGCCATCCCCAGTGCGCCGTCAACCCCCGCACCGGTTTCGAGGATGTGCTGCCCGCCGTCCCCGCCAAGGCCGAGAAGGTCAAGAAGATCGCCGTGGTGGGCGCAGGCTGCGCCGGTCTGAACTTCGCCATTACCGCCGCACAGCGGGGCCACAAGGTGGAGGTTTTTGAGAAGTCCGACAAGATGGGCGGCAAGATGCACGCCGCAGGCGCACCCCTGAGCAAGTACGAGCTGAAGAACTACATGGATTGGCTGGTGGCGCAGGTCGGCAAGACCGAGGGCGTTACCGTCCACCTGAACACTCCCGTGGACAACGCGCTGCTGAAGAAGGGCAATTACGACGCCGTGGTGTTCGCCAACGGCAGCCGCGAGGGCGTACCTCCCATTCCCGGTCTGGACACTGTCCGTCATATCGACGCCATCCACCTGCTGACCCATCCCGAGGAGCTGGCGGACACCGACAAGAAGATCATCGTCATCGGCGGCGGTGCCGTGGGTCTGGAGACTTCCTTCTGGCTGGCCACCGAGAAGCTGCGGAAGGTCACCTGCCTGGAGATGCTGGAGCACTTTGAGGAAGGCGCCTGCACCGCCAACCGCGGCCATCTGATCCACTACTTCGAGGCCGACGGCGGCGAGCTGGTGAACTGCGCCCGCGTGCTGCGCATCGAGGACGGCCATGTGGTGGTGGCGCACAACCGCTCCAAGGCTGTGCCTGATCCCTACTGCACCTGGTCTCCCATCATCCCCAAGAACATTGAAAACCCGCTGGCTCCCAAGATGACCAACGAGGAGTATATCGAGCAGTACGACGCCGATCTGGTGGTCATGGCCATCGGTGCCAAGGGCGATGACCGTCCTTTCCTGTCCGCTCAGGCGGAGATGGTGGCTCCCGAGGTCCACAACATTGGCGACAGCTACAACACCGAAAAGCCCGGCAACATATGGCAGTGCACCAAGGCTGCCTACAACCTGGCCATCCGCATCTAATATATTCCCGCAATACTTGGAAAGCCCTTCCAACCGGAAGGGCTTTCTTTTTTCGTCACCGCTTCGGCAGCGGCGACATAGGATAAAATAGAAGCCTAGCAGGGAGGAGGGAACCACATGAGAGGAAGCGGAGAGCATTGCCTGGGGATCTGCGCGCTGGCGCTGGGATTGGGCATCTTCATCGCCGCCGTATTCCCGGTGGGCTGTCTGATGTTTCTGGTGGCCTTCCTGCTGATCGCCTGTGGGATCGCATGCTTGAGAAGGAGGTAGTGACATGAAGATCGTGGTCTGGAAGGCACCCAAAATGCTTCGCGGCCTGCTGCGCAGTATTTTCGGTATCAAGGAATAAACGGAGGAATGCCCTCATACAGTGGACTAACAATACCGATTGAGAGGGCTGAACATATGGAATTGGGCTTGCAATTTGAAGATATTTTCTGTTATGAAGCGTCACCGAAGGTCATATCCACTCACGAGGAATCGCTGGAGACCGCCATCCCGGAGTATTGTCCCGACATAGCCCGGATCGTGGATACCGTCAGTTATCTGAGCCTCCGGGAACGGCAGTTGACCGAGGAAAGATGTACGGTCGCTGGCAGCGTAAAGGTGACCATCCTTTATACCTCCGAGGAGGCGGCAGGCTTGCGGAGCCTGTCGGTGTCCGTGCCGTTCTCCTGTGTTCTGGATGAACGGTCGCTGGCAGGGTGCGGTACTATCTGCGCCCAGGGACGTGTTCTGCTGGCGGAGGCCCGGGCTGTTACCTCCCGAAAACTGTACATCAAGGTCATACCGGAGATCACCATTACCGGTTATCGGGCCGTCAAGCGCCGGATCGCCTGCGGTACACAAGATGAATCCTCCCTTCGCAAGCGCTGCCGCCAGATCGAGGTCGATATACTGGCCGCAATTGCTGAGAAGGGATTCTCCTTTACAGATACTGTCATGTTGGAGAATGGCTGCGTACCGGAGGATCTTCTGCTGCATCGCATGTGCCCGATGATCCTGTCGGCGCAGCGGCTGGGGAACAAACTGATGGTAAAGGGCGAAATGCAGCTCTACGCACTTTATCGGGATGATGGACAGATGCTGCGGCAGTATGACACCGCGCTGCCGTTCTCTCAGATCCTGGATGTGGCGGAGCTGCCGGAGAATGCGGAATACGCGCTTTCCCCGCAGATAGACGAGTGTGATATCCGGGTGACCAGAACGGATACCGGCATCGGCTTCGGTCTGAATGTCCGCGTAAGCGTTTGCCTTATGGCGTATCAGCACCGCACGATCACCTATCTTGAGGATCTGTACAGCACCTGCTTTGATACCACGCTGGAGCGGCAGGATATCGCTATTCCGCTGGCAAAGCCGGACAGCAAGGTGCAGCAGGAATCCTTGATCCGGCTGGAATTTGAAGGGGGAGATCCCTTCATCAGCGTCACCGCTATCGACTGCGCTCCGGCGGAGATCTTTCCCGAGGAGGGGCAAGTCACGCTGCGTGCCGCCCTGCATGTACGGCTTCTCTATCTGGATGAATCCAGTGCGCCGGTCAGCACAGAACGGACAGTAGAGAGCAGCGTGACCGTTCCGGAGGTCAACGGCCCCGTATCCGTTTGCTGCTGCCGTGCGGCCCTGCAATTCACCGGCGGCGCGTGTCAGGTCGCGCTTCCGGTCACGTTCCTTGTTGGAAACACAGGAGAAGCCTCCGTCAACAGCATTACCTCCGTGACCATGACGGAGCCTGACAACGACATTGCCGCCCGGCCCAGTCTGGTCCTGTGCCGGTTGGGAAAAGGGGAGACCCTATGGGATATCGCCAAGCGGTATCACACGGACGAGGAGGCCATCCGCGGCGCCAATCAGCTGGCGCAGGACGCGGATGCCGCGCAGTATATGCTGTTGATCCCGAAAACCAGATAGTGTACGAAAAAGAGCCGTCTGACGACGGCTCTTTTTCTCTTTAAAGGGCAGTATTTGTCAAGAAACAGCAATATTTACAATCATAGCAAACGTTTGACAACATGATTTGAAAAACCTGCCAAGAAAATCGTGGGAAGAAATTGCTAAGATCGAAACTCGTTGACAGGGACAGGCCGCCGTGCTATAATGCAGGAAATGTTACAAATGTATGAAATGCTGTCGAGCATCGCTCCGGCGTGTCCCGCCTGTCCGCAGGCGGCTGCTTTTGTGGTATTCTCCGGCCTTATGGCTGTTGAATAAAAATATTATGGAGGAAAATTTAGAATGAAAAAAGTGTTAGCTCTCATTCTGGCGCTGGTCATGGCCCTGTCTCTGGTGGCCTGCGGCGGTGGCGACACCACCAACGATCAGCCCGACGATCAGGACACCGCGAAGACCGTTAAGGTCGGTATCGCTGCTCCCGACGTGACCCACGGCTGGGTCGCCGGCGTTGCTTACTACGCCGAGAAGTACTGCAAGGACAACAACCTGGAGTACAAGATCACCACCTCTTCCGACGCTGCTGAGATGGCTTCCGCTCTGAACGATCTGGTCGCCTGGGGCGCCACCGTCATCGTGTCCTGGCCTCAGTGGTCCGGCATGGAGACCGCCATGCAGGAGATCATCGATTCCGGTATCCCCGTTGTGAACTTCGACGTTGACGTGGACTGCACCGGCATCTACAAGGTCACCGGCGATAACTACGACATGGGTTATCAGTCCGCCAAGTACATCGTTGAGAAGGCCGGCGAGGCTGCCAACATCGTTGTGCTGGACGTTCCCTCTTCCGGCAGCGTCTGTGAGCTGCGCAAGCAGGGCTTCTATGCCTATCTGGACGAGATCAAGTATGACAAGTCCAACATCAAGGAGTATCAGCTGAACAGCTTCGCTGCTGCTGACGCTCAGTCCGCCATGGCCGACATTCTGGAGGCCAATCCCCAGATCGATGCTATCTTCTCCATGGATGACGAGACCTCCATCGGTACTCTGAACACCCTGGTCGAGGCTGGCCGTACTGACGTTAAGGCCATCACCGGCGGCGGCGGCTGCCAGGCCTACTTCAAGATGATCGCTGACGAGGCTTATGCTACTTATGGCCCCGCCTCCGCTCTGTACAGCCCCAACATGGTTGAGGACGCTATCGAGACCGCTATCAAGCTGATGAACGGCGAGACCGGCATCGAGTCCACGGTCGTGATCCCCACCACCATCGTTTCCGCTGAGAACGTTGCTGATTATCTGGATGAAAACAACACCGTGTATTGATCGGTAAGCACAACGAGACAATCTGCTTTTCAAGAGAAGGGCTATGGCTGATAGCCATAGCCCTTCCTTGTTTTTCCCGTGTTTGGCGAAAAAGTGCCGGAAACGGCTTTTCCGGCGTTTTTTTGCAAAATACACTGTCCCGCCGCGTCAGCATACGGGACGACAATACCATAGGAATGGAAGTGATCGTTTGAACCTGACCATGCAGGGGATCTGCAAATCCTTCGGCGCCAACAATGTGCTTCAGGATGTAGATTTTTCCCTAAAGACCGGTGAGATCTGCGCGCTGCTGGGTGAGAATGGCGCCGGTAAATCCACGCTGATGAACATCCTGGGCGGCGTCCTGCCCGCCGACAAGGGCGTTATCGAGCTGGACGGAAAGCCTGTGCATTTCGCCAGCCCCGTGGACTCGCTGGATGCCGGTATCGCCTTTATTCATCAGGAGCTGAACCTGATCAATGACCTGACCATCTACGAAAACATGTTCCTGACCCATCTGAAGCAGAAGGGTGTGTTTCTGGATGCCCGTGAGATGAAGCGGCAGACGGCGGAGCTGTTCGAGCGGATGAATCTGACGCTGGATCCCTCCACCATGGTGCGGGATCTGGACGCCTCCTATAAGCAGATCGTGGAGATCGCCCGCGCCATGATGCAGGACGCCTCCATCATCATCATGGACGAGCCTACCACGTCCCTGACCGATCCTGAGATCCAGCGCGTTTTCGCCATGATGCGGACGCTGAAGGAGCAGGGGGTGGGCATCGTGTTCATCAGCCACAAGCTCAACGAGGTCATGGAGATCTGCGACCGCTTTACCGTTCTGCGTGACGGCAGCATGGTGGCCGCCGATCTGGTCAGCAATACCGATACCCGCCAGCTGGCCGCCCACATGGTGGGCCACGAGGTGCGGATGGATATCCTGACCCGCGACCAGCAGAAGGGTGACGAGATACTGCGGCTGGAAGCCCTGTCCGATGATCACCATTTCTTTGACATTTCCCTGACCGTTCACGCCGGTGAGGTGCTGGGCGTTACCGGCCTGCTGGGCGACGGACGCAGCGAGCTGTTCCAGACCGTGTTCGGCGCTATGGGCAATAAGTACACCGGCAAGGTGTATCTGTCCGGCAAGGAAGTCCACAACACCGATACCCATCAGGCGCTGGCCTCCGGTCTGGCGTATCTGCCCCGCAACCGTAAGGAAAACGGCATCATCAAGGATATGACCATTCTGGACAACGGCTCCATCGTCCATCTGCCCAAGATCCGCAAAGGTCCCTTCATCGACTTTGCCCGGCAGGAGGAGCTGTTCCGCCAGCAGGAGGAAGCGCTGCGCATCAAGATGGGCGACCGGACGGATCTGATCGGCAGCCTGTCCGGTGGCAACCAGCAGAAGGTGGTGCTGGCCAAATGGCTGATGTCCGGCCCGAAGGTGCTGATCCTGGATAACCCCACCCAGGGCGTCGATGTGGGCGCCAAGGAGGAGATCTATGCCATCATCCACCGTCTGGCAAGCGAGGGCGTGGCCGTGATCGTGCTGAGTTCCGAGGCGCAGGAGATCATCCGCGTGTGCGACAGGAGCCTTGTCATGTTCCATGGCCGCGTTGTCGGTGAGGTATCCGGCAGCGATATGAACGAACATAACATCATGTATCTGGCCACCGGCGGCGGTCAGCAGGAGGGAGAATAAGCATGGATAAAAAGAAGCTTCTGAATGAGAAGGGCGGTTTTCTGGGCTGGTTCAAGAGCAACTGGTCGCAGAACGCCATGTTCTCCACCATCTTCGCGCTGGTCATCATGGTGCTGATCCAGTGCGTGGTGCAGACCATCAACATCGGTTCCGTGGGCGGCATGTTCGGTGCCATGGGCCGCGCGTGGCTGAACATCCTGCGCAACAATACATACGCCGGTATTATCGCTCTCGGCATGTGCTTCATCATCATCTCCGGCGGTATCGACCTGTCCGTCGGCTCTATGATGTGCGCACTGGGCGCGGTGCTGATGTATCTCATCACGCCCACGAACGGCCTGCTGGCCAAGATGGGCATTACCGGTGTCGGCGCGTATATCATCGCCATCATTCTGGTGCTGGTGCTGGGCATGGTGTTCGGTGAAATGAACGGCTGCCTGATCGCCTATGGTAAGCTGCCGCCCTTCATCGCCACGCTGGGCACCATGAAGATCTTCCGCTCCGTTACCCAGCAGCTGACCAAGCAGTTCAACCCTGAGGTGCCTGACGGCTTCAAGCTGCTGACCTCCGCCAAGATCGGCGGTCAGGTGATCCTGCCCATCATCTACTGGGTGGCCGTGGTGGTGCTGATGCACATCATCTTCAAAAAGACCGCCTTCGGCCGCCAGACCATCGCCGTCGGCTCCAACGAGCGGGCCGCCAAGCTGTCCGGTATCAATGTCAGCCGCGTGAAGCGCCGTATTTACGCGCTGGGCGGCGTGATGTGCGCCATTGCCGCCGTGATCTATGTGGCCCGTATCGGCTCCATGGACTTTGCCAACGCCGGTAACGGCTATGAGATGGACGCTATCGCCGCCGTTATCGTTGGCGGCACCGCCATGTCCGGCGGTAAGGGCAGCCTGGTGGGCGCCTTCCTCGGTATGCTGATCATCGGCGTCATGAACAATATCCTGAACACTGTCGGTGTGCCTACCTTCCTGTGTGACGCCGTCAAGGGTGCCATCATCATCTTTGCCGTGCTGCTGCAGAAGAAGGATAACGCCTGATCACCCTATCAAACCGCGCCACCGGCTTTTCATAAGCCGGTGGCCGCTGAATATCTGCTATTATTTTCATTTCATCATAACAGGAGGTCACAATTATGTTCCGAATCGGTATCATCGGCTGCGGCAAGATCGCGCAGGTACGTCACATCCCCGAATACGCGGAGAATCCCTATGCGGAGCTGGCAGGCTTCTATGATCTGAATACCCAGCGGGCCGCCGAGTTGGCAGCTCAGTACGGCGGCAAGGCCTACGAGTCCGCCGAGGCCATGCTGGCCGATCCCGCCATCGACGCGGTCAGCGTCTGCGTGGCCAACCACGCCCACGCGCCCATCACCATCGCCGCCCTGAAGGCCGGTAAGCATGTGCTGTGCGAAAAGCCCATGGCTACCACGCTGGCGGAGTGCGAGGAGATGGTCAAGACTGCCCATGAGGCGGGGAAGTTCCTGATGATCGGCCACAACCAGCGTCTGGCCAAGGCCCACGCGGTGGCCAAGGAGCTGATAGATCAGGGTATGATCGGCCGCATCATCACCTTCCGCACCACCTTCGGTCACGGCGGCCCCGAGACATGGTCGGTGGA
Organism: Agathobacter sp.; assembly: GCA_963636325.1. Classification (GTDB taxonomy): domain Bacteria; phylum Bacillota; class Clostridia; order Oscillospirales; family Oscillospiraceae; genus Vescimonas. The sequence goes on from CAVHKA010000044.1 coordinate 12,455, forward strand.
CCCCGGCAAGAACACATGGTTCTTTGATAAGAACAAGGCTGCCATGGGCGCCATGGCAGATCTGGGCATCCACAAGACCGACCTTATCCAGTTCCTGACGGGCCAGCATGTGGTGCGCACCACCGCCCGCGTGGTAACGCTGGATAAGAAGGACGCCAGCGGCCAGCTGATCGGCGTGGATGACAACGCCATCTGCATTTACGAGATGTCCGGCGGCACCATGGGCACCATGACCGCCAGCTGGACCTACTACGGCG
>CAVHKA010000045.1:0-1741 GCA_963636325.1 Agathobacter sp.
CGGCCCACATCCCGGATGGCGCCCCGGGCGGCCATGGTGCCGAAGGTGACGATCTGGGCCACATGGTCGTCGCCGTACTTGCGGCGGACGTAGTCCACCACCTCGCCCCGGCGGGTATCGCCGAAGTCCATGTCGATATCCGGCATGGACACACGCTCCGGGTTCAGGAAGCGCTCAAAATACAGCTGATACTGCATGGGGTCGATGTCGGTGATGTGCAGGCAGTAGGCCACCATGGAGCCGGCGGCGCTGCCGCGGCCGGGGCCCACGGGGATGCCCGCCTGGCGGGCATAGTTGACGAAGTCGGACACGATGAGGAAGTAGTCGGTAAAGCCCATCTTCTCGATCATGGCCAGCTCATATTCCAGCTGCTTGCGGTACTCCGGCTTCGTGTCGCCGTAGCAGCGGACAAAGCCCTCGTCGCACAGCTTGCGGAGATAGGTGGGCGAATCGTAGCCCGGCGGCAGCTTGAATTCCGGCAGGTGATACTTGCCGAAGGTGAACTCCAGCTGGCAGCGGTCGGCGATGCGCTGGGTGTTCTCCACCGCGTCGGGATAACCGGAGAACAGCGCCTCCATCTCCTCCGTGGAGCGGAGGTAGAAGTTCCGGGGCTCATAACGCATACGGTTCTCGTCGTCCACGGTCTTGCCGGTCTGGATGCACAGCAGCACATCGTGGCTCTCGGCGTCCTCCTTCCGGAGGTAGTGGGCGTCGTTGGTACACACCAGCGGGATGCCGGTCTCGTTGTGCATCCGCAGCAGGGCGCGGTTCACCGTGGTCTGGTCGGCAATGCCGTGATCCTGCAATTCCAGATAGAAGTTATCCTCCCCCAGAATGGACCGCAGCTCCAGCGCGTAGGCCTTGGCCCCCTCATAGTCACCGTTGATGATGCGGCGGGGGATCTCACCGGCCAGGCAGGCACTGAGACCGATCAAGCCCTCGTTGTGCTCACGCAGCAGGTCAAGGTCGATGCGGGGCTTGATATAGAAGCCCTCGATATACGCCTGGGACACCATATAGGACAGGTTGCGGTAGCCGGTCTCGTTTTTGCACAGCAGCACCATATGCCGGGACTCGGCATCAAACTCGTGCTGCTTGTCGAAGCGGGTGCGGCGGGCCACATATACCTCGCAGCCGATGACCGGATGGATGCCCTCCGCCTTGCAGGCGCGATAGAAGTCGATGGCCCCGTACATGGCGCCATGGTCCGTGATGGCGCAGGCCGTCTGCCCCATCTCTTTGACCAGCTTGGGCAGGTCACGGATGCGGCAGGCACCGTCCAGAAGGCTGTATTCCGTATGGACGTGGAGGTGGGCAAACGCCATTACTGCGCCTCCAGCTCGTCCAGCATGTCGCTGAGCAGCTCTACGCCGGACACCACCAGCAGGCGGCAGTGATGGGTCACGCCCAGCTCCTGCGCGGCAGGCGTGCCCACCAGTTCCTTGTCCGCCAGCAGGTCACGGCAATTCAGGTTTTTGAACTGCTCGGCAAAGCGCCGCTGAAACTCCTGGGTCAGCCGGGTGGAACGCTTTTTACCCTCCGCGCCGTCTTCCAGCGTGGCGGGATAGCGCATACCCAGCACCACCACGGCCGCACTGATCACGCCGCACATGCTGCCGCAGCGCATGCCGTTGCCGAAGCCGCTGGCCAGCGCGATGCTCTGCTCCTCGGTCAGACCCGTAATGTCCGTAAAAGCCACCAGCACGCTCTGTCCGCAGCTGAGCTTCCTCTCGTGATACTC
>CAVHKA010000045.1:1751-12586 GCA_963636325.1 Agathobacter sp.
GACATCTTTCCAGTTTTGTCATAGCTTTCGTGCCTCCTCCATGATCTTTCGTATTCTGTGATTCAGACAGGATTTGCTGATAGGCGGGTCGAACAGCGCCGCCAGCTGGGCCAGCGGCAGCTCCGGATTCTGCATCCGCAGACGCGCCGTCTCCTGTATCTTCTCCGGCAGCTTTTCCAGCTGTCCGGCTTTTTCCAGCTTTCCGATGGCCTCCTGCTGGGCGGCCACCGCGTCCAATGTCTTGTTCACGTTGGCCATGTCGCAGTTCATGGCCCGGTTGGCCCCGTTGCGGATCTCCTTGTCCACCTTGGCGGTCATGATCTCGGTGGCAGCCACCGGCGCGCCCAGGGTGGTCAGCAGATCCTCGATATGCTCGGACTGTTTGAAGTAAATGACGGCGCTGCCGCCCCGCATGACGCTGCGGGGCAGGAAGCCCATCTCCTGCAGCAGGGCCGACACCTCGCGGCTGGCCTGCACATGGGAGGTGGACAGCTCCAGATGATAGCGCTTCTCCGGGTCGGTGACGCTGCCGCCCGCCAGAAACGCGCCCCGCAGGAAGGACACGCGGCAGCAGTCCTCCTCCAGCATGGCAAAATTCACATGCAGCACCAGCGACTGACGGGGATCGTACCCCAGCGTGTCCACGACGCGGCGCAGCTTGTCCGGCTCGGTGATCTGGAAGATCAGCTTGCTGCCGGGGATATCCTCCGTAGGCAGACGGTCGAACTTCACGTTGAAGGCCCGTTGGAACAGGCGGGGCAGCCGCGCGGCAAACTCCGGGTTCTCTGTGATGATGCGCACCTCCCGCATGGTGAAGGTGTTGCAGTACAGCAGCACGCCATAACACTCGGCACGGGCGCAGCACAGCCGCTGCACCGCCGTGCGGCACAGCTCAGCCTTGGCCTTGTAGGAAAACGACTGCATGGGGCCTCCTCCTTCATGTGGGATCCTTCGGGGATGCATACTCCTCGTAAATGGTCATCAGCTCATGGGCCAGATGGCCGGGATTGTGCCGCACCAGCCCGTTTTCCAGACTGGCCACAGGCCGCTCGATCAGCTCCACGCCCAGCGCGCGGCACTTCTCCGTATCGTGATAGATGGGCTCCGCGCCCTCCTGGGCGTACCGCCGGGCGATACTCTCCGGAATGGGCATGGAGTTGGTCAGGCACAGCCGGAACAGCTGGGGATAGCTGTGGCTGAACAGGGCCTGAATATGGTCGGAGACGGTATAACCCTCCGTCTCGCCCTCCTGGGTCATGACGTTGCAGACATACAGCTTCAAGGCTTTGCTGTCACGGATGGCGTCGGCAATGCCGTCCACCAGCAGATTGGGGATGATGCTGGTATAGAGACTGCCCGGCGCCAGTACGATCATGTCCGCGTCCAGAATGGCCTCCACCGCCGCGTCCAGCGCCCTGGGATGCTCCGGCAGCAGCCGGACGGAGCGGATGCGGCAGTCCTGCTCCTTCTTGCAGTAGAAGATATGGGATTCGCCCAGCACGGTGGTCCCGTTCTCGAAGGTGGCCTCCAACTGCACGTTCTCGTTGGTCACCGGCAGCACACGGCCCGTGATGGCCAGCACCTTGCTGAGTCCGGCCACCGCCTTATCGAAGCTGGGCATGATGTCGTTCAGCGCCGCCAGCAGCAGATTGCCCAGACTCTGGCCCGCCAATGAACCGTCCGCGAACCGGTAGGCCATCAGCTGGGCCATCAGCGGCTCGCAGTTGGCCAGGGATTGCAGGCAGTTGCGGATGTCGCCTGGGGCGGCCATGCCCAGATCCTGCCGCAGCATGCCGGTGCTGCCACCGTCGTCCGCCACCGTGACGATGGCGGTGATATTGCGGGTATAGAGCTTCAGACCCCGCAGCAGCGTGCTCAGGCCCGTGCCGCCGCCGATGCCCACCACCTTGGGGCCCTTCTCCGGCGGGATATGATATAAGTAATGAGACATGAGACCGTCCCTTCCTTCCCATGATCAGCGGGAGATATCCCGGTGACTCTCCGTCACGGCAAAGCCCGCCGCCGTCAGATCCCGCGCCAGCTGGTGGGCCACCGCCACGCTGCGGTGGTGGCCGCCGGTGCAGCCCACGGCGATCACCAGCACCGTCTTGCCCTCCTCGTTATACAGAGGCAGCAGGTACAGCAGCAGCTTTTCCAGCCGCTCCATGAACTCGCCTGTCCGGGGGAAGGAGAACACATAGTCCCGCACCGCCGCGTCCAGGCCGGTGCCGTGCTTCAGCTCCGGTATGTAGTAGGGGTTGGGCAGGAACCGCACGTCGAACACCAGGTCGGCCTCCATGGGCAGGCCATGCTTGAAGCCGAAGCTCATCACGTCCACATGCAGGCCCTGCCGGTCCTTCTCCCGGCCAAAGAGATTCAGAAGCTCGCTGCGGAGCTTCCCCACCGAGAAGGCGGACGTATCCAGTACATAGTCGGCGTGATCCCGCACCGGCTGAAGCATCTGCCGTTCCAGCGTCACCGCCTGCTCGATGCTCCGGCCCTCCGCCGCCAGCGGATGGGCGCGGCGGGTCTCCTTATACCGGTTGATGATGGCGGTGGTGTCCGCGTCCAGAAACAGCAGACGGCAGTCCACCTCTGTGCGCTTCAGCCGTTCCAGCGTGGCGATCAGCAGGTCGAAGGGCTCCCCCGCCCGCACGTCGTACACCAGCGCCACCCGGTCATAATGACCGTGGGACGCGGCGCAGAAGTCAGCGAATTTCACCATCATCTCCGCCGGAAGATTATCCACGATATAGTAGCCGATATCCTCCAGAATGGAGGCGGCGCGGCTCTTGCCGCTGCCGCTCATACCGGTAATGATCAGAATTTCCATAGGTTCTCCCCTGTCTTATTTGACGATGCGCACTTCCGGCTCCAGCGTCACGCCGGAGTTTTCCTTCACCCGGCGCTGCACCTCCGCCATCAGCGCCAGCACGTCGGCGCAGGAAGCGCCGCCCACGTTGATGACGAAGCCCGCGTGCTTTTCCGATACCTGCGCGCCGCCCACGGTCAGGCCCTTGCAGCCCGCCTCCTCGATCAGGCGGCCCGCGAAGTGGCCCTCAGGCCGCTTGAAGGTGCTGCCCGCGCTGGGATACTCCAGCGGCTGGGACGCCTTGCGCCGGGCCATCAGGTCGTCCATATGGCCGCGGATGGCGGCGCTGTCGTCCGGATGCAGGGCAAATACGGCGGACAGCACCACCGCGTCGGGATGCTCCGTCAGCAGACTGCGGCGGTAGCCGAAGGCCATACCGGCGCAGGGGACGGTTTTGACGCCCTCGTCGGGGAACAACACGGTGACGCTTTCGATGACCTGCGCCAGCTCGCCGCCGTAAGCGCCTGCGTTCATACACACGCCGCCGCCTACGCTGCCGGGGATGCCGTGAGCAAATTCCAGCCCCGCCAGTCCTTTCTGGCAGGCAAAAACCGCCGTGCGGGCCAGCGACACACCCGCCCCGGCCCTGACGCGGCCACCCTCCAGCAGCTGGATGTCCGCCATGTCACGGGTGTTGATGACCAGCCGGTCCACGCCCTCGTCGGGAAACAGCACATTGGTGCCGTTGCCCAGCACATAGGGCCGCGCGCCGCACGCACCGGCGAAATTCAGCAGCAGCACCAGCTGCTCGGCGTTCCGGGGAAAGGCCATCCGCCGAGCCGGGCCGCCGATACGGAAGGAGGTGTATTTCGACAGCGGCTCCTCCGCCGACACGGGAAGGTCGGGCAGATAGTCCCGCAGCTTTTCGTCCAGTTCTTCATACCAACGCATACAGCGCCTCCTTGTTTTCAGATGATCCGCTTATTCTTCCCCAGCAGCGCCGCGCCGATGACACCGGCGTCGTTGCCCAGCTGCGCCTTGACGATCTTCGTCATTTTGTCGTAGTTGCAGGGCAGGCTGTGGGCCGCCACCTGACGGCGCAGGGGCAGCAGCAGCTGTTCGTCCGACTCGTTGCTGACGCCGCCGCCGATGGCCAGCGTATCCGGCTGGAAAATGTTGATGATATTCACGATACCGGCGGCCAGATAGCGGATGTACTGGTCGCAGACCCGCTGGCCCACCTGGCAGCCACGGCGGGCGGCGATGAAGGCCGACTGGCCGGACACATGGCCGTCGTTCTCGGCAATGACCCGGGCCATGATACTGTCGGGGTTCTCCTGCCATGCCCTGGCGGTCTGCCGCTTCAGGGCGCTGGCGGAGGCGTACCGTTCCCAGCAGCCCCGGCGGCCGCAGGGGCACTCCTCGCCGTCCATCTCGATGGACATGTGGCCCACCTCGCCCGCCATACCGTTGGAGCCATGAAAGATCTTGCCGTTATGGATGATGCCGCCGCCCACACCGGTGCCCAGCGTGACGGTGATGAAGCGCTTGCTGCCCCGGCCGCTGCCTACATAGTATTCCGCCAGTGCCGCGCAGTTGGCGTCATTTTCTATGTACAGCGGCAGGTCGCTGAGCTGGTGGAACAGCCGCCGCAGGGGCACGTTCCGCAGGGGCAGATTGCAGGTATACAGGATGGAGCCGCCCCGGATCTCCACCGCGCCGGGGCAGCCTACGCCCACGGAAAAGATCTCGCCTATGTCGCAGCCATTGTCCCGGCACAGATCCTGCACCAGCGCGTGGATCGTCCAGGCCAGCGCCGCCGGGTCGGCAATGCCCGCCACCTTCATTTTCCGGGTGGCCAGCAGTTGGCCCTCTCCGTCCACAAGACCGGCCTTCAGATTGGTGCCGCCGATGTCGATGCCGATGTATTTCATAGGTCGCTTCCGTTCTGCCGGCTCATAGCGTCCAGCTTGCTGTCGAACTGGGTCACGAAGTCACGGCCCGCGTTATAGCCGTATTTGGTCTGGCGGTTCTTCATGGTGGCGATCTCCACGATACCGGCCAGGTTTCGGCCGGGCCGCACCGGGATGGTCACGATGGGCAGCGACACATCCAGCAGCGTATACTGCTCCTCGCCCAGGCCCAGACGGTCATAGAACTTGCCGTCCTGCCACTGCTCCAGCTGGATCACCATGTCGATCTCCGTCTCGAACTGCACCGCGCCCATACCGAACAGCTGCTTCACGTCGATAACCCCCACGCCGCGGATCTCGATATAGTGGCGGATCAGCTCCGGAGCCGTGCCGTGAAGGGTATCGGAAATGCGCTTGATCTCCACCGCGTCATCGGCCACCAGCTGATGGCCGCGCTTGAGAAGCTCGATAGCGGTCTCGCTCTTGCCGATGCCGCTGTCGCCCAGGATCAGCACGCCCTGGCCGTAAATATTCATCAGTACGCCGTGGCGGGTGATCTGGGGCGCCAGGGCGTTATTGAGATAGTCAATGATATGACTGGTGGCGTCCACCGTATCACTGCCGGTGCGCAGCAGCGTGCGGCCATGCTTCCGGGCCATCTCCAACAGCTCATCGAACACCTCCAGATTGCGGGAGATGATCATGGCCGGGAAGCTGTAGCTCATCAGGCGGTTAAAGACCCGTGTCCGCTCCTCGGCGGTCATGCGGGAGAGAAAGCGCATCTCGCTTTTTCCCAGGATCAGCAGGCGCTTGGTGTCGAAATAATCATAAAACCCCACCAATTGCAGGGACGGACGGAACACGTCCGACACGGTGATGACGCAGGTGTCATAGTCGCGGCCCTTGCAGAGGATCTCCATATGAAAGTATTCCGCCAGCTTCTTCACGCTGGCCGGGGTACGTCTCACTTTTTCCATGGTGCACTCCTTATGGTTTCTCTACCATCGAATGACAAGGGCAAACACGCCTGACAGCGTGTCTTTCCGGCGCTTTTTGTCCTTTTCGCCTTGGCGGGCGCCAGCCCGCCTGCGTCTCAAAAACCAAAAATCACTCGAAAATACATCGCTGGCAGGTGTAAGACAGTTTTGTCGGAGCAGAAATGTGTCCAGACAAGAAAAGGCCCGCCGAGAATACTTGCCGTATTGTCAAGGGACTTGACGCAGTATGGGCGCATTTCTGCCCGTCAAAACCGTGTCTGCCCTTGTCAATCGATGGTATCAAAGTATATTAGAAGTATTATACCGTATCCGCCTCCGTTTCGCAACTTTCCCCCTTGAAAATTTTTTCAGTTTTTTGTCAAATAATGCTTGCATTTTGTTTCAACTTCTGGTATGATAACTACTGCTTGTGAAACGGCAAGCAGTATGTTACGACAGCAAGGAGGTGCAACGGATGGCTAAGTGCGAGTTCTGCGATAAGGGCGTGACCTTCGGTATCAAGGTTTCCCACTCTCATCGTCGTTCCAATCGTCCCTGGAAGCCCAACGTCAAGCGCGTGAAGGCTTTGATCAATGGTACGCCTCGCCATGTGTATGTTTGTACCCGGTGCCTGCGTTCCGGTAAAGTTACCCGCGCGATCTGAAACATAACATGAGCAAAAGCTCTGTGGAAAACCACAGAGCTTTTTTCATGCCATCGGGCATAGCTTTTGCCTACCATCACAAAAAAGTACCCGTACGGGGACTTTTTTGCTTTCTATTCATGCCGCCGACGGCGGCATACCGCAGCTTTTCACGCTTCTCACTTCTCTTTTCACTGGCCGCCGCTTTCAGCGGCGGCTCTTTACCGCTCCGGGTCCCAGGAGGCCCGCCGGTTTTCGCCGCCGTCATCAGACGGATCACCATAGGCCGCCTTGCTGCCCCGGCGCTCGAATCCCAGATAGCGGGTACCCTGAAACGTCAGATCACCGAAGTCGCCCTCCGCCAGCATGCCATACTCCCGGCCGCCCACATGCAGCTCCATCCGGTCGCCGCTGGCCACCTGAAACGTGACGTAATAGGTGGTGGAGGTGGTAGTATGCATGGCACCATGGTCGCCGGTATTATGATGGTGCACATCGGTGTTCTGCCGCTTGGACACCACCGTGGACTCCACCGTCAGGCGGGGCGAATTGTTGTTTTTATGCCATGTGCCGATGCCCTTCACCGCCGTGACGATGAACAGCACGATCACGGTGCCGAAAATCAGGTAAAACATCACATTGAACAAGCTGAATCCTATTCCAAATCCCATCGCGTTTCTCCTTTCGCCGGGTCAGATATGCTCCTGTCATTCCCACGCCAGTCCTCAGACTGGCGTGGGAATCCGTTTTTTGCCGCGTGTGTACAGATTGCCGCGTCGGCGCAGCTGCGCCTCCCCGCAATGACGATCCTTTTACCTTATTCTATCCCATCGCCGCCGGAATGTCCATCAACTTCAGGTTGCACCGCGGAAAATATCCCGCAACCTGAAGTTTACATGGCGTTATTCCTTGGTCAGATGCCGCATGGCGGCCTTCAGCATCAGCTTTTTGGTGCCCACGGTGTCGAAGGCCACCTCGATCAGCGCGTCGCCGCCCATGGCCCGCACCGACAGCACCAGACCGTGGCCGAAGGCGGCGTGCTTCACGCTCTCGCCCGCCTTGATCTCCAGCAGGGGCACGCTCTCCTTCTTCGCCGCTGCCGCCGTATAGGCAGGCTTTTTCGCCGCGGGACGCTCGGCGTAGCCCACGGCGCTGCGGCCCGTATAGCCGCCGCCGAAGCCGCCGTAGGAAACATCGTCATTATAATCGTCGCTCCAATGGCGCTCCTGCCGTGGCTCCGGCTTGCCGATCCACTGGCTGTTCTCCTCCGGGATCTCCTCCAGAAAGCGGGAGGGCATGGCAGGGGTAGTGCGGCCGAACAGCATGCGCTGCTTGGCGTGGGTCATGGTAAGATGCTCCCGGGCGCGGGTCATGGCCACATAGCACAGCCGCCGCTCCTCCTCCATCTCCTCCTCGTCGCCCATGGCGCGGTTGCCGGGGAACAGGCCGTCCTCCATGCCCACCACGAACACCTCCGGGAATTCCAGACCCTTGGCGCTGTGCATGGTCATCATCACCACGCAGTTGTCGCTCTCCTCGGTGCTGTCCAGATCGGTGTACAGCGCCACCTCGTCCAGGAAGCCCGACAGGCTGGGATCGTCCGGCTGGTTGTCCAGAAAGGCGTGGATGCTGGAGGTCAGCTCCTGCACGTTCTCCAGCCGCCCCCGGCTCTCCATGTCGTTTTTCTCCGTCAGCATGGCGGTATAGCCGCTGCGGTCACAGACGAATTCATAGAACTCCGGCAGGGGCATCTCCCCCGCTTTGGCCCGCATCTCCTCCATCAGTGCCGTGAAGCCTTCCAGCTTTACAGCCGCCGACTTCAACTCCGGATAGCCGGAGGCATGGCGGAATATCTCATACAGCGGCACGCCCTGCGCCGTGGCCAGGATCTGTGCCTTGTCCACGGTGGCCGCGCCGATCTTGCGGGAGGGGACGTTGACGATGCGCCGCAGCCGCAGATCGTCGGTGGGGTTGTTGATGACGCACAAATACGCCAGCATGTCCTTGATCTCGGCCCGGTCGAAGAACTTCATGCCGCCGATGATCTTATAGGGCACGCCGCTGCGCTTGAAGGCATATTCCAGCGCGTTGGACTGGGCGTTCATGCGGTAGAGCACCGCATGATCCTTCCAGTTCATACCCCGGTTGTAGTTCATCATCACCTGGCCCACCACGAAGTTGGCCTCGTCGCCCTCGTTGAAATTGGTCTTGATGAGCACCTTGTCCCCCGCACCGTTGCGGGTCCACAGGGTCTTGCCCTTGCGGCCCTGATTGTGGCGGATGACGGCGTTGGCCGCGTCCAGAATGTTCTGGGTGGAGCGGTAGTTCTGCTCCAGCCGGATCACCCGCGCACCGCGATACTCCTTCTCAAAGCTGAGGATATTCTCAATATTGGCGCCCCGGAAGCGATAGATGCTCTGGTCGTCGTCGCCCACCACGCAGATGTTGCGGTAGCCGCCCGCCAGCAGGCTGGTCAGCAAGTATTGCAGGTGGTTGGTATCCTGATACTCGTCCACCAGCACATAGCGGAACTTCCGCTGATAGTATTCCCGCACCTCGGGGCGGCTCTGCAGCAGCTGCACCGTCAGCAGAATGATATCGTCAAAGTCCAGGGCGTTGGCATCCCGCAGCTTCTTCGTGTAAAGGGAATACACTTTCGCGATCCTGATCTTCCGCCAGTCGTTGTTCCTTTCCCAATAGGAGCGGAAGTCCTCCGGCAGCATCATCTCATCCTTTGCCCGGGAAATGACCGACACGATCTCACGGACGGGGAAGGTCTTTTCGTCCAGCTCCAGCTCCTTCAGGCAGTCCTTCACCACCCGTTTGCTGTCGTCGGTGTCGTAGATGGTGAAGTCGCGGGAGTAGCCGATCTGCTCAATGTCCCGCCGCAGGATGCGGACGCAGGCGGAGTGGAAGGTAGACGCCCACACGTCGCGGGCCTCCTCCCCCAGCATGCGCTCCAGGCGCTCCTTCAGCTCGTTGGCGGCCTTGTTGGTGAAGGTGATGGCCAGCACCTCCCAAGGGCGGGCAGGCTCCACCGCGCACAGATACTGCATCAGCGGCCGCTGCTCCGGCGTGGGCTGGGCGGCATACGATTCCAGAAAGGCCACTTCATCTTCGGTAATGGGCATGGGGATCTCGTCGGTGTCGCTGCCCCGGCCATAGCGCAGCAGGTTGGCCACCCGGTGGATCAGCACCGTGGTCTTGCCGCTGCCCGCGCCCGCCAGCAGCAGAAGCGGCCCCTCGGTGGTCATGGTGCCCAGCTGCTGCATGTCGTTCAAATGGGCGTAATCCACGGCGATGGCCTTCCGCCGCGCGTTGATGAACCTTTGTTCTAGTTCTGTCATATCTTGCGTTCCCCTATCCCTTGTTGATCGATGGTATTGTAATACAAAATCCTGTTGCGGTCAACCCAATTCCGAAATTTTGAAATTTTTGTTCGATTTTCTCTTGACAGAAACGACTGTTCGATATATAATGTACCTCGAACAAAGATTCCAACGGAGGTAACTGTTATGACGACTATCGGTTATGTGATCGTGATCCTGGGCGCGCTGTCCGTTTCTGTGAACCTGATGCATCTGATCGACCATCTGGAGCAGCCCCGCCGCGGCCAGCGCCGCCGCAACGCGGCCTGAGCCATGGACCTTCTGGAAAAGCTGACGATCCTGTCGGACGCCGCCAAATATGATGCCGCCTGCACTTCCAGCGGCGTCAGGCGGAAGTTCCAGCCCGGCAAGATCGGCAGCACGTCCTCCTCCATCGCCGGCTGCTGCCACAGCTTTTCCGCCGACGGGCGCTGCGTCACGCTGCTGAAGGTACTGATGACCAACAGCTGCGTCTATGACTGCAAATACTGCGTCAACCGGCGCTCCAACGACACGCGCCGCGCCGCCTTCACGCCCCGTGAGCTGGCGGAGCTGACCATCGGCTTCTACCGGCGAAATTATATCGAAGGGCTGTTCCTCTCCTCCGGCGTGCTGCGCAATGCCGACTATACCACCGAGCAGATGATCCGCGCCCTGCGGATCCTGCGGCAGGAGTACGGCTTCAACGGCTACATCCACGCCAAGGCCATCCCCGGCACGTCGCCGGAGCTGGTGCAGCAGCTGGGCCTGCTGGCCGACCGCATGAGCGTCAACATCGAGCTGCCCTCTCAGCATGGCTTGCAGACGCTGGCCCCGGACAAGAGCCGGGAGGCCATCCTACGGCCTATGGGGCTCATTCGGGACAAGGTGTCTGAAAGCAAGCAGGAGCTGGCGAAGTACAAGCACGCGCCCTCCTTTGCCCCGGCGGGCCAGAGCACCCAACTGATCGTGGGCGCCACCAGGGACACCGACCGGCATATTCTGCATCTGACGGAGGCGCTGTATCAGAAGTACCGCTTAAAGCGGGTGTTTTATTCCGCCTATGTGCCGGTGGTGGAGAACAGCCTTCTCCCCGCGCTGGACACCAAGCCCCCGCTGCTGCGGGAGCACCGGCTCTATCAG
>CAVHKA010000046.1:0-12299 GCA_963636325.1 Agathobacter sp.
AAAGAGGAAGCTGCGGTTTTTTGCGGTATACTTAAATGAAACGCTTGCGGCGGCAGGCCGCGGAAAGGAGGTCCTTCATGTTTGACCAGCGCTTTTTGGACGAGCTGATCGCCCGCAACGACATCGTGGACGTGGTGGGCAGCTATGTGGCCCTGCAGCGCAAGGGCGGCAACCTGTTCGGGCTGTGCCCCTTCCACAACGAGAAGACCCCCTCCTTCTCCGTCTCGCCGGACAAGCAGATCTACCACTGCTTTGGCTGCAAGAAGGGCGGCGGCGTCATCAACTTCATCATGGAGATCGAGAACCTCACCTTCCCCGAGGCCGTGCGGTTTCTGGCCAAGCGGGCCAACCTGCCGGTGCCCGAGGAGGAGGAACGCTCCGGCGCGGACCGGCTGCGGCGGCGGGTGCTGGACCTGAACCGCGACGCGGCCCGCTGGTACTATGAGCTGCTGTGCTCGCCGGAGGGCGGCGCGGTGCAGGCCTATCTGGACAAGCGCCAGATCCGCAGGAGCATCGCCGTCCGCTTCGGCATGGGCGCGTCCCCCGACCGGTGGGACGGCCTGCTCACCGCCATGACCCGCAGGGGCTACTCCAAGCAGGAGCTGCTGGCCGCAGGGCTGGTGGTCAACGGCAAAAACGGCCGCCTGTACGACAAGTTCCGCAACCGGCTGATGCTGCCGGTCATCGACACCCGCGGCGACGTGGTGGGCTTCGGCAGCCGCGTCATCGACAACTCCGAGCCCAAGTATATGAATACCACGGAGACCATTACATATAGTAAGCGTCGTATCCTCTACGGGCTGAATCTGGCCAAGAAGACGAAGCGGCCCAACATCATCCTCTGCGAGGGCAATCTGGACGTGGTGACGCTGCATCAGGCGGGCTTTGACAACGCGGTGGCCTGCATGGGCACGGCGCTGACACAGGAGCAGATCCATCTCCTCAGCCGGTTCACCAAGGAGCTGGTGCTGTGCTACGACAACGACAAGGCCGGTCAGATGGCCACCGACCGGGCGCTGGAGCTGCTGGAGAACACGGAGTTCAAGGTGAAGGTGCTGCGGCTGCCCCAGCGGTTGGTGGACGGACAGTACGTCAAGCAGGACGCGGACGACTTCATCAAGTATCAGGGGCGCGACGCCTTTGAAAAGCTGCTCAGCGGCAGCGCCAACGGCATGGAGTTCACCCTGTCGCAGGTGGCGGACAAATACGACCTGAAGGAAGACAAGGATCGCATTGCCTATGCCGCCGAGATCGCGGAGACGCTGGCCAGACTGGGCGACCCGGTGGAGCGGGAGGTCTATACCACCCGCGCGGCGGAGGCCGCCGGCTTGCCGGCGGAGGCCATGCGCATGGAGGTGGAGCGCGCTCGGAAGCGCAGCTATGCCAAGGAAAAGAAGCAGCAGGAGCGCCGGGAGATGAATCCCGTCAGCGATCGCCAGCCCATCGAACGGGGCATGCGCTACGCCAACATGCGCAGCGCCATGGCGGAGGAGGGCGTCATCCGTCTGCTGCTGCAGGACGACAGCCTGTTCCCGGAGCAGATGCCTGTGCTGCCGGAGGACTTTTCCTCTCCGGCGCTGGCGCATATCTACGACGAGATGTGGAAGCGCCGGGGACGGGGCGGTGTGGCATCGCTGGCTGCCGTGCTGGGGCCGGAGGAGATGGATCACCTGACGGTGATCCTGCAAAAGCCGGAATCCGCCGCCAACGCGCCTCAGGCGCTGGCGGATTACATACGCATCATACAGGAGGAATACAACAAGCGCGCCGGCGATCTGGATCCGTTGGCTGCCGCGTGCAAGACGTATAAAGACAAAAAAGGTTACGGAGGAAAGCGAACATGACGGACAAAAAGTACACCCCGGAGGAGCTGGAAAAAATGGCGGATTCCATGCTGAAGGAATCCGCGTCCGGTAAGCCCGGCAAGGGCACGCTGGACGAAAAGGCCATCGCCTCCCTGCCGGCAGCGGCGCTGCTGACCACCCACGAAAAGCTGAAGGAGCTGTTTGCCAAGGGCAAAAAGAAGGGGAAGCTGGACGCGGGCGAGCTGTCCGAGGTGCTGGACGAGATGGATCTGGAGAGCGAGCAGATGGACTCCATCTACGACTCGCTGGAGCAGCTGGGCATCGAGGTGGGCACGGAGGACTTCCTGACCGATCTGCCCGACGATGACGAGCCGGCCATGGAGGAGATCGCGGAGATCGAGGAAGAGGAGCTGGTGGATCCCAACACGCTGGTGGACAGCTTCAACATCGACGATCCCGTGCGCATGTACCTGAAGGAGATCGGCCGTGTGCCGCTGCTGAGTGCCGACGAAGAAGTGGTACTGGCCACCGCCATGTCCGCCGGACGTGCCGCCCAGGAGCGCATCGACGCGGCCGCCGAAAACGAAGAGACCATCCCCGACGAGGAACTGGCCCAGCTGAAAAAGGACATCAAGGAGGGCAACAAGGCCAAGCAGAAGCTGGCCGAGGCCAACCTCCGTCTGGTGGTGTCCATCGCCAAGCGGTATGTGGGCCGCGGCATGCTGTTCCTCGATCTGATTCAGGAGGGCAATCTGGGCCTGATCAAGGCGGTGGAGAAGTTTGACTATACCAAAGGCTATAAGTTCTCCACCTACGCCACCTGGTGGATCCGTCAGGCCATCACCCGCGCCATCGCCGATCAGGCGCGTACCATCCGCATCCCCGTCCACATGGTGGAGACCATCAACAAGGTCATCCGTGTGTCCCGCCAGCTGCTGCAGGAGCTGGGCCACGACCCCAGCCCCGAGGAGATCAGCGCCGAGATGAATATGCCCGTGGACAAGGTCCGCGAGATATTGAAGATCGCCCAGGAGCCCGTGTCGTTGGAGACGCCCATCGGCGAGGAGGAGGACAGCCATCTGGGCGACTTCATCCCCGACGAGGCCGCGTCCGAGCCCAGCGAGGCCGCCAGCTTCACCCTGCTGAAGGAGCAGCTGGTGGACGTGCTGAGCACCCTGACGCCCAGGGAGGAGAAGGTGCTGAAGCTGCGCTTCGGTATCGAGGACGGCCGCACCCGCACCCTGGAGGAGGTGGGCAAGGAGTTCAACGTCACCCGTGAGCGTATCCGCCAGATCGAGGCCAAGGCCCTGCGCAAGCTGCGCCATCCCAGCCGCAGCAAGAAGCTGAAGGACTTTTTGAACTGAGCTATGTCATTCCGAGCCAGTGAACACACTGGCGTGGGAATCTGCCCCCAAAGCAGATTGCCGCGTCGCTTCGCTCCTCGCAATGACACATCTTACCGCCTTCCCACTGAAAGGAGAATCTTATGATCCTTGATTTCAACGCCATGGCCGCCAACGCCGCGCCCCATTTCAAGGGCGGCGAGGGCGAGGCCATCGTCCGCAAATTCGACGATCCCCGCATGGGCGCGGTGGTGCAGCTGACGCTGCCGGTAGGCTCCTCCATCGGTCTGCACACCCACACCGGCAACTGCGAGATCATCTATGTGCTGTCCGGCAGCGGCCGGTGCATCGACGACGATACCGAGTACCCCGTCACCGCCGGTATGTGCCACTACTGCCCTGAGGGCCACACCCACAGCATCGTCAACACCGGCGACACGGAGCTGAAGCTGCTGGGTGTACTGCCCATCGTCAAATAACGCTTTCCGATCTTACAGAGAGAAAGGAGTCCCGAACCATGCTGGACGCCACCTTGGGATACATTCTTTGCTGCCAGTCCCCCACCCTGTTTCTGGCGGCGCTGGTACTGCTGCTGTGCCATTTCGCCCGGAAGAAAGCCCATCACGCCCGGTCTGTCCTTGATCTGATCCTGTGCATCCTGTGCGCCGCAGGCGGCGTGGTACTGTATTTTTTGGGCATGGGGAGGGGATACTTCTCCATCAAGGATTTCTATGTGATCCGCACCCCCGGCTGGATCGGCATGATCGTGGTGGCGGTCATTGCCGTATGGCTGGCCATTCGCGCGTTCCTGGCGGCCAACCGCCGCCGGATGGCGGAGAAGGAGGCCAACCGCGCCGCCAATGCCGAGGCCCATCAGCGTGAGGAAGAAGCCAAGGCCGCCGCAAAGCAGCAGGATGAGCAGGAAAAGGCCGCCAACGCCGCCGCTGTGGCCCACATCAGCGAGGAGGTGGACAGCGCGCTGACGCCGCCGGAAACGCCGGACGCCGCGCCTGCCATGCCCGATCCCACGGAACCCATCACCCTGACGCTGGACGGCAGCGATCAGGCGTAAGCCCACCGACTTCACAAAGGCGTGTTGCCCCCATAAGGGCAACACGCCTTTCTTTTCCTTCTTATGGCAGAAACAACTACCGTAAGGAGGCTATTCCTATGCAAGACAACACACCGGTCACGCTGCATATCCCCTACCCCAACGAAAAGCAGAAGCGGTTTCTGGAATGCCGCAAAAAGTATATCGCCTTCGGCGGGGCCCGGGGCGGCGGCAAAAGCTGGGCCGTGCGCACCAAGGCCAAGCTGCTGGCCCTGCACTATCCCGGCATCCGGCTGCTGATCGTGCGGCGCACCTATCAGGAGCTGGAGAGTAACCACATCCGCCAGCTGCGCGCCGAGCTGCACGGTGCGGCGCAGTACAAGGCCACCGACCGCACCTTCACCTTTGCCAACGGCTCCACGCTGGAGTTCGGCTACTGCGCCAGCGACGGCGACATGGACCGCTATCAGGGCGCGGAGTATGACGTGATCTTTCTGGACGAATGTACCCAGCTGCGGGAGCAGTGGATGCGGCAGTTTGCCGCGTGCCTTCGCGGCGTCAACGACTTCCCCAAGCGCATCTACTACACCTGCAACCCCGGCGGCCCCGGCCACAGCTACATCAAGCGGCTGTTCATCGACCGACGGTTCGAGCCGGGCGAAAAACCCAACGACTATGAGTTTATCCCCGCCCGCGTCACTGACAACAAGGCGCTGCTGGCCGCCCAGCCGGAGTATCTTCACCAGCTGAAGGCCCTGCCCCGGCCGTTGCGGCTGGCGTGGCTGGAGGGCAGATGGGACATCTTTCAGGGGCAGGTGTTCAGCGAGTTCACCGACGATCCCGACCACTACGCCGACCGGCGGTTCACCCATGTGCTGCCCGCCTTCGATATCCCAAGAGAATGGCGGGTGTACCGCAGCTATGACTTCGGCTATGCCAAGCCCTTCTCCTGCGGCTGGTGGGCGGTGGATCATGACGGCGTGATCTATCGTATTCTGGAGCTATACGGCTGCACCTCCACACCAAACGAAGGCGTGCTGTGGACACCGGACAGGCAGTTCTCGGAGATCCGCCGCATTGAGAGCGAGCATCCCTATCTCAAGGGGCGGGACATCACCGGCGTGGCCGATCCGGCCATCTGGGACGCCAGCCGAGGCGAGAGCGTCTATGAAACGGCGCTGAAGCACCGCATTTTCTTCCAGCGGGGCGACAACCGCCGCATTGCCGGGTGGATGCAGCTGCACTACCGGCTGGCCTTTGACAGCGAGGGTTATCCCGGCATGTATGTGTTCGACACCTGCAAGGGCTTCCTGCGGACAGTCCCGGCGCTGCTGTACAGCAAGACCGCACCGGAGGATGTGGACACGGCGCAGGAGGATCACATTGCCGACGAGACCCGGTATTTCTGCATGTCGCGGCCCATCGCGCCACGGCGGATGGAGCCGATGGGCCGCCCGCAGGACGACCCGCTGGATATGCGGAAGTAAAAAATTTTTTCGGAACCTTTCGTGATCTGCTCACGTCTAAGGTGTGTCAATCAAATAGAAAGGATGGTCATGAACCATGAAAATGATGAAAAAAGTAACTGCTCTGCTGCTGACACTGATGCTGGTGATGTCTCTCGCCGCCTGCGGCAATTCCAACGACAACGGAAATAAGGACAACGGAAACACGACCGTTGACAAGACCGCGCAGGAGGTGCTGGACGCGCTGAAGGAAAAGCTGGGTGACAGCTACGGCTGCGACTTGGCGGAGGACGAGGATCGTATGACCAACTACTACGGTCTGGACATGAGCAAGATCGACAGCTGGGCCGCCGAGAGAAGTGAGAACAGCGCCCTTGACCCCAGCACCGCCGTGGTGCTGAAGGTGAAGGACGGCTATGCCCAGGACGCCGCCGCCCTGCTGCAGGAGCGCTACGATCAGGTGCTGGACTACGTCCGTATGTATAGCATGAACGTGGCGCAGGTCGAGCAGGCCCGCCTGTTCGTCAACGGCAACTATGTAGCACTGCTGATCCTTGGCCAGACGCCGGATGAAAACACCGCCGACGAGGCAAAGCTGGCACAGGACGAGGCCGCCAAGGTAGACGCCGCATGGCAGGACATCTTCGGCAGCGCCAGCAATCAGATCGTGGTAAAGTAAAGAACGCAGCAAAAAGAGGACGCGCAAGCGTCCTCTTTCTGCTTTATAGCATATGCAGCACAAAGGCCCCCTTGTGTAAAGGGGGCTGTCGAGCGTTAGCGAGACTGGGGGATTGTCAGCGTTAATGGACAACCCCTCCGTCAAAAATCAAAGATTTTTGACACCTCCCCTTACACAGGGGAGGCTTTAAAGAAGGAGGACGCGCAGCGTCCTCTTTTTTATCAGCAGCTTATTCTTCCGGAATGTAACGGATAATATCCTCTACATCACATTGCAGGATGCGGCACAGGTCGTTCAGCGTGTTCAGGGTAATGCTGCGGTTCTTTCGCAGGGCATCCAGCGTTCCCGTGCTGACGCCATGCTCCTTTATCAGCGCATACTGGCTGATCCCGCGGCGCTTCATTGTCTCCCACAACGGGTCAAACACGATCACTTCCTGTCACCTCCCTGCTGCTGTTAAGCATACATGGAATAGTTTCTCTTGAATATTGCCGAATATTAGGCTATATTAAAAGCAGGGAGTGACGGTATGAAAAAGTGGTGGAAAAAACTGAAGCAGCTGCCCCGGCGAAAGCGTGATCTCATCGGCATCTGTACGGCGTTTGGCACAGAGCTGGGCTTGATGCTGCTGGGGCTTGATGAACCCGCTGTGCTGGCATTGAGCTTTCCGGCATTTGCGTTCTTCATGTGGCTGTGTCCGGAGCTGTGGAGCGGGAAATAAAGAAAGAGGACGCGCAGGCGTCCTCTTTCTTTATCATGATCGGATTCCCACGCCAGTGTGAGCACTGGCTCGGAATGACAGACTTTCCCGCTTCGGGACAGCCTTACATACCCTTGATGATGTCCACGATCTCCGCGCCGATGCGCTTCTGCGCTTCCACGGTGGCAGCGCCGATGTGCGGCGTGCAGGAAACCATGGGATGGCTGTACAGCGCCTTGTTGGTGGCGGGCTCGTCGGCGTACACGTCCAGACCGGCGGCGCGGACCTTGCCGGACTCCAGCGCGGCCAGCAGAGCGGCCTCGTCCACGTTGGTGCCGCGGGAGGTGTTGATGACCACCACGCCGTCCTTCATCTTGGCGATGTTCTCGGCGGAGATCAGAGCGCCGCCGTCCACAGCGGGGGCGTGCACGGATACGAAGTCGGACATGGCCAGCAGCTCATCCATCTCCACATAGGGGATGCCCAGCTGCTCCTCGATGCCGGGGATGTGGAAAATATCGAAGGCGATGACGTTCATGCCGATGGCCTTGGCCATCACGCCCAGGTGCTGGCCGATGCGGCCGAAGCCCACGATACCCAGGGTCTTGCCCTGCAGCTCGATGCCCTTGCCGTACTCCTTCTTCTTCCACTCGCCGTTGCGCATGGTGTAACCGGCGTCGGAAATATAGCGGGCGCAGGCGAACATGTGGCCCATAGCCAGCTCGGCCACAGACTGGGAGGAAGCGCGGGGGGTGTTCTTCACGGCGATGCCGTTGGCCTCGGCGTACTTGACGTCGATGTTGTCCACACCCACGCCGCCGCGGATGATCAGCTTCAGATTGCTGCCCTTGGCCTCGTCAATGTGGTTGGCGCGAACCTTGGTCTTGGAGCGGACCACGACCACGTCGAAGTCACGCAGGGCCTTGCCCAGCTGATCGGGCTCATAGAACTGCTCGACGACCTCATGGCCCATCTCGCGCAGCTGCGCCATAGCGGTCTTATCCATACCGTCAGTAACCAGAATACGCATGGTAAATATCTCCTTTATATGATGTGTTGTTGGGAAATTTTCCCTTTGCCTCCCTCTGACGAGGGAGGTGGCGCGAAGCGCCGGAGGGAGAGAATAAAAGATAGTGCGGTGCAAATCCAGATGGATGCTGCGGCGGCATAGCCGCCGCGATCGGATGCTAAAAATATGCCACCGGCATATTTTCTTAACGCACCGACCCCGCCCCTACACACGGCTTATCGTAATGCTCCCCCTTTATTATCGCTTTTACTTGTGCTCCGCCTCGAACTTGGTCAGGAACTCCACCAGAGCCTGAGCGCCCTCGATGGGCATGGCGTTATACACGCTGGCGCGCAGGCCGCCCACGGACTTGTGGCCCTTCAGGTTATCGAAGCCGGCCTCCTTGGAAGCGGCCACCACGGCGGCGTCCAGATCCTTGTCGCCGGTGACGAAGGGAATGTTCATCAGGCTGCGATCCTCGGGCACCACGGCGCCCTTGAACAGCTTGGAGCTGTCCAGGAAGTCATAAATGACCTTGGCCTTGGCGATGTTGCGCTTGTGCATCTCCTCCAGGCCGCCGATGCTCTTGAGGTACTTGAACACCTTGCCGCAGCAGTAGATCGCCCAGCAGTTGGGGGTGTTGTACATGGAGCCGTTGTCGGCATGGGTCTTGTAGCTCATGTAGACGGGCATCTTGGGGTCGATGTCCTCGCGGATCAGATCCTCGCGGATGATGACCACCACCATGCCGGCGGGGCCCACGTTCTTCTGCACGCCGGCGTAGATCATGCCGTAGTCGGACACGTTGCAGGGCTTGCTCAGGAACATGGAGGACTGGTCGGACACCAGCACATGGCCCTTGGTGTTGGGCAGCTTGTTCCAGGTCACGCCGTGGATGGTCTCGTTCTCGCAGATGTAGACGTAGTCGGCGTCCTCGGGGATGTCCAGATCGGAGCAGTCGGGGATATAGGAGAAGTTCTTGTCGGCGGAGGAGGCAACCACCTGCACCTCGCCATACTTCTTGGCCTCGGCAATGGCCTTCTTGGACCATGCGCCGGTCTCCACATAGCAGGCCTTGCCGTTCTTCATCAGGTTCATGGCCACCATGGCGAACTGCAGGGTGCCGCCGCCCTGGATGAACAGGACCTTGTAGTTATCGGGGATGTTCATCAGCTTGCGCAGGTCGGCCTCGGCCTCGTCAGCGATCTGCTGGAACACCTTGGAACGGTGGCTCATTTCCATGACGCACATGCCGCTGCCGCGGTAGTTCATCATCTCGTCGCGGATCTCCTCCAGCACGCTCTCCGGCATCATGGCGGGGCCGGCGGAGAAGTTGAATGTACGACCGTATTTCATTTCGTTTTCCTCCTCAATTTTTCAATAAGTAGGGCTTACAAATTTTGCTCGTACTCATAGTATACGGCATATTTCCGCGAGAATCAACCGTGAAAATGAAAAATTGCAAAATTTGTATGGCTTGCTGACAAAATGTCAGTTTTCATCGTACAAACCGCCCACGGGGCGGTTCCGGCTTTCGCGTCAATAGCCGAAGGTCATTATTTTCCACCGACCGCCATCCGCACGGGCCAGCCACCATTGCCAGCCTGTATACTTCTGGTCCGCGTTCCATGTGCCGCTGTTTCTTTTTGGTGAATGGAAGCTGCTCTCAAACATAATGCATTGCGTGAAGGTCTGCTCCGCATCATTGGCCTTTTCCAACTCATTCATCCATGCAATATTGGCTTCGCTGCATGTATCATCACCTGCGTAGGAAATACTGTGCAGTTCACATTTATCCCATGCACCCCATGTGCTGAATGCTTCTTCGATCAGTTCTATTGCCGCATCCATATCCGCTTCCGAGTAAATGGAAGAGGTGCCATGATCAATTTTGACTTCCGCTGCCGTATCGCCTCCGCAGCCCACCAGCGCAGCGGCGCAAATAATCAACAGCGATAAAAGCATCGCTTTCTTCATCATATAACGAACCTCCTTCAATTTTTGATTTGCCTGCTCTGTAGTGACACTATCATTATAAGTATAAGTGAAAATCCGCTGCGGCACAAGCATTTTCAAAAAACGATATGGCAGGATCAATGCACGGAAATATCCGCTCATGAGGTGTGATTGACAACAGATAAAGAGGGTGTTAAAATGTCGGAAGCTAAGGAAAAACGCCGCCCGGTAACAGGCGGCGTGAGGTTCAAATAGCTTTCTTCAATTGCTGGATCTCATCATTCATTTGCCGGACAACGGATTTGAGGAATTTGACTTCATCCTCCAGATCATCCACGCGGGAACGAGGAGCGAGCTGCTCCATCATGATTTGCTGGTTTTCATACAGCAGGTTGAACTTGGGGTCAAAATAGGATTCCATCATGACCTTCATGCGGTTTTCGGAAGTTGTAATCATCTCCTGAATCATCTGCAAATCGTTTTTATCCAGCATAAGCTCTCTCCTTCCCTGTACTTGTCCCTATTATACTCGACCGCCCGTCCCCCGTCAACAGCAAATTCCCCGGCAACGAGGCACACAGGCCCCGCCCTACGGTATCTATCGGTGGTCGTTTCGTAGGGGGCGATGCCCTCATCGCCCCGCCAATCATCGCAGGCATTATCGTATATCGCGGCGGGCCGATGTGGGCATCGGCCCCTACAATCGGCCACGAGAACCGACCCGTGACCCGCGGCGGGGTGTGGTCACCCCGCCCTACGAATCCCACTCACATACCCTTATACAAAGGAGCACGCTATGGAACGCGTCAAAGGCTTTTTTCAACATATCTCCCTGTATATCATCGCGCTGGCCAAATGGCTGTGCATCGGCGGAGGCGTAGGTCTCATCGGCGGCGTGGTGGGCGCGGCCTTCCACATCGGCGTGGAACAGGCCACAGAGCTGCGGCTCATGCACCCGTGGATCATCTGGCTGCTGCCGGTGGGCGGCGTGGTGATCGTAGGGCTGTACCGTCTGGCCCACATGGAGGGCCGCGGCACCAACAACATCATCGAATCCGTCCATTTCGGCAAGGATGTCCCTATTTTATTAGTCCCCCTCATCTTCATCTCCACCTGCCTGACCCACCTGCTGGGCGGCTCGGCGGGACGCGAGGGCGCGGCTTTGCAGATCGGCGGCGGCATCGGCTACCGCACCGGTAAGGCTCTGCATCTGGGCGAAAAGGATCTGCCGCTGGCTACGCTGTGCGGCATGAGCGCCGTGTTCTCCGCCCTGTTCGGTACGCCGCTGACAGCCACCGTGTTCGCGCTGGAGGTCATCAGTGTGGGCGTGCTGTACTACGCCGGACTGATCCCCTGCCTAATGGCGGCGTCGGTGGGATATCTGATCGCCACGCTGCTGGGGGTCTCCCCTACCCGCTTCACGGTGGCGCTGCCGGCGCTGGACGTGTGGACCATGTTTCTGGTGATGCTGCTGGCCATCGGCTGCGCGCTGGTGTCCATTCTCTTCGTGCGTGGCATGCACCTCATTGAGCACGGCGCGGTGAAGTGGCTGAAAAATCCGTATCTCCGCGCTGCCGTGGGCGGCTTCCTGATCATCGGCCTGACGCTGCTGCTGGGCCGGGACTACAACGGCGCGGGCATGGACATCATCACCCGCGCGGTGGAGCAGGGACAGGCCGCGCCATGGGCCTGGTTCCTCAAGATCCTGTTCACCGCCATCACCATCGGCTGCGGCTTCAAGGGCGGCGAGGTAGTTCCCTCCTTCTTTGTGGGCGCCACCTTCGGCTGCGTGGCGGCCCAGGCGCTGGGCCTACCCGGCGGTTTCGGCGCGGCCATCGGCCTGATCGCCGTGTTCTGCGGCGCGGTGAACTGCCCTATCGCCTCGGTACTACTGAGCATGGAGCTGTTCGGCAGTGCGGACGGCGTGTTGTATTTTGCCTTCGCCTGTGCCATCAGCTATCTGCTCAGCGGCTACTGCGGGCTGTACAGCAGCCAGACCATCCTGTATTCCAAGCTGCGGGCGGAATTCATCAATGTCCACGCCAAGGAGTAAGGCCTTTCAAACGCTCAAAAATTTTATTCTCAGGAAATTTCCCTTTTCCCTTGACAACTGCCGCCGGGTATTGTATAATGTCCCTCGGACATCACGCCTCGGTGACATAGCCAAGTGGTAAGGCAAGGGTCTGCAAAACCCTCATTCCCCGGTTCAAATCCGGGTGTCACCTCCATAAAGAATTACCGGTATAGATGCGTCTGGCGCAAAGCCAGGCGCATCAACCGTTTCCGGGCT
>CAVHKA010000047.1:0-12239 GCA_963636325.1 Agathobacter sp.
CTTACTCATCCCTGCCGCAGAAGGCGATGATAAACGCGCCCATGGAGCAGATGGCAAACACTATGGCAAGTCCGGTGGTGCCTGCCAGCAGCCTGTCGCCAATGATCAATCCGACCCACGAGACCACCAGCGTCACGAAGATCGCCCCGATGATCCGCCAAACCTTCATAACCGTCTCTCCTTTCTCATTCCACTTCCGTGTCGGGCATCTGGACAGCGGTGCCGCCGTCCAGGCCGAAATCGTCAGCCACGGTGGAGGTATCCCGCTTCAGCATGGTCTCCATGACGCGGATATCGCTGTCGATGTCCATGGCGGCGTCCCGGTACAGCTCATCCAGCTGATGCTCGAACCCGGCGATGATGTTGTCCATGGTCTCCTGGATGCGGGCCTTGGCCTGATCCAGATTCTGGCCGCTGACGCCCGCCTCCTCGAAGTCGGCGTAGCTGTCCAGCAGCTTCTGTGTGGTGGGCAGGTAATAGTTCAGGAAGGTACTGGCCTTGGCTTTCTTGGCGGGCTCCTCCTGAATGACCTTGAAGATCTGGCGGGTAATGGCCTCCAACCGGTCGATCTTGGCGCTGAGCACCGGATCGTCAATGCGGTCGTTGGCCCGGCGGATGGCCGCCAGCGTCCCTTCGTCGCCCTGAGCCTCCGGCACGGCGGCGGACTGCGCCGTCTGCCGGGCGCTGCTGGCGCGGCACTCGGCAAAGTAGGCGTTGGCCGCGTCCTGGGAACGGAACAGCATGTCGTTGCCCCGATCCAGATAGGCGTCAGGGCCCCACATGCCCTTCTCCACCATGGTTTCCAGATCCCGCTCGGCCTTGCTCTCCCCTACGTCGGCGGCCTTCATCAGATGGGCCAGGGGGATGGCGTCCCGCATACCGGCGCAGGCCAGATACTTGGCATAGCGGCGCATTTTGCGGCTCATGATACCGCCGCCGGCCAGCAGGGCAAGGCCGCCCGCCAGCAGGCCCGTGGGATAGAACAACTCTCGCAGGAAGTGCCACCACGCGTGGTAGTTGACGGCATAGCTCAGGTCGTTGTAAACCACGCTCATCATGGCCACGACGCCCAGCGCCGCCAGGGCGATGCCGATGAACTTCATCACCTTGGCCCCTTTTGCGGAGGGCTGGGGCGTCTGGGTGACCTTCTTCACTGTGCCGGTCTTTTGCTGCGGGGCCTTTTGGGCCGTTGTCTGTTTCTGCTCCTCCGCTTTCGCACGGATATGGGCCGCGGTGGTGGACGCCGCATTTTTCAGCTTCTGCGGATTATCCGCCAGCTTTTTGATCAGCAGGATCAATCCCACCGGCCACGCCACCAGGAACATGATGCCGATCAGCAGCCACGCGCCGAAATCATTGTCGTTTTTGCCGCCGCCGCGGTTGGGCTGCCGCCGCGGCTGGTTGTCGTCATGATAGTCCATTATTTCTCCCCCTTGGGCTGAAGCTTCCGCTTGTTGCCCTTCTCGTCCACGATCCAGGTGTTTTCCAGATGGCTGCGCAGGCTGCCCAGAATGGCCTCCTTATACTCCAGCCGCAGGGCCTCCCGCTCGGCCTCCTCCTCGACGGTCAGGCCGTCGGCCTTGGCCTTGCGAGCCAGCTCGTTGATGCGGTCAATTTTCTCTTGCTTCATGGTTCCATTCCCCCAAATTCTGTGTATGATACAGCCGGGCATAAGCGCCCTGCTTTGCTAACAATTCCTCATGACTGCCCTGTTCAGCGATGCGGCCCTCCTGCACCACCAGAATACGGTGGGCGCTGCGGATGGTGCTGAGCCGGTGGGCAATGATCAGCGTGGTGCGGCCCTTGGCCAGCATGTCGAAGGCATGCTGGATCTTCGCCTCGGTGACGCTGTCCAGCGCCGAGGTGGCCTCGTCCAAAATCAGGATAGGCGGGTCCTTCAGAAACACGCGGGCAATGGCCACCCGCTGCTTCTGGCCGCCGGACAGCAGTGTGCCCCGCTCGCCCACATAGGTGTCGAACCCCTGGGGCATGGCCATGATATCGTCGTAGATCTCTGCGCGGCGGGCAGCGGCCTCCACCTCCCCGTCGGTGGCGTCGGGACGGCCATAGCGGATGTTCTCCCGCACGGTGTCGGCAAACAGGAACACATCCTGCTGCACCACGCCCACGGCCCGGCGCAAATCGTCCAGCCGGATATGGCGCACGTCCACGCCGTCGATGTCGATCTCGCCCCGGGTCACGTCGTAAAACCGGGGGATCAGTTGGCAGAGGGTGGACTTTCCGCCGCCGGAGGGCCCTACCACCGCCACCGTCTCGCCCTGCGCCACATGTAGCGTCACATGGTGGAGCACCTCGTCCGCGCCGTCATAGGTAAAGCTGACGTTCTTTACAGCAATGTCGCCCCGGACGTTGGGCATAGGCCGCGCGTCGGCCGCGTCGGCAATGGTGGGATCGGTGCCCATCAGCTCGATGAACCGGTGCAGGCCCGCGAAGCCGTTGGAAAACAGCTCGGCAAAGTTGGTCAGCTTCCGCACCGGGGTGATGAAGGTGGTGATATACAGGCTGAAGGTGATCAGGTCGACATAGTCCATCCGGCCGTCCATCATCAGCCAGCCGCCGCCGGCGATGACCGCCACGTTCAGCACCGTGACAAACAGCTCCATGGTGGCGTTGAACCGGCCCATCTCCTTATGAAAGCCCCGTTTGGCGGTCTTGAAGGTCTCGTTGGCGCAGTCGAACCGCTGCTGCTGGATGCTCTCGTTGCCGAAGGCCTTCACCGTGCGGATGCCGCTGAGGCCCGACTCGATCTCGGCGTTGATGGCACCGGTTTTCTGCTTGGCGGCCACCGAGGCGCGGCTCATACCGCCCCGCAGCTGCATCAGCACCACCAGGAATATGGGGATGATGGCCATGACGATCAGCGCCATGCGCCACTCGATGCTGAACATCACCGCCAGCGCACCCACGATGGTGATGATGGAGATGGTCAGATCCTCCGGCCCGTGGTGAGCCAGCTCCGTCAGCTCGAAAAGATCGGTGGTCAGGCGGCTCATCAGCTGGCCCGTGCGGTTGCGGTCATAGAAATCGAAGCCCAGCATCTGCATATGATGAAACAGATCCCGGCGGATGTCCGCCTCCACCCGGATGCCGAAGGTATGGCCCCAGTAGGTGACGATATAGTAAAGCCCCGCCCGCAGCACAAAGGCCAGCGCCACGATGGCCATCACCGTGAAGAACACACGGTAGTTTTTCTCCGGCAGCCACTGGTACAGCGCCGCGCGGCTGATCAGCGGAAAGGCCAGATCCACCATGGCGATAAGGATGGCGCAGCTGATGTCCAGCGTAAACAGCTTCCAATGGGGCCTGAAATAGCTCAAGAAGATCCGCAGCGGACTGCGGGTGCGGTAATCCTGCGTGGTCATATATGGTAAATTCCTTTTCTGTCGATAATTTTCCAGTATTGATTATACCACAGGGCCTAGGGTTTGACAAGGCGGGGGATGAGAATCAACAACGTGTACAAAAGCTTCGCAGAATTCGTCGCCCACCATGGCGACGAACCTTTTGAATCGTTTTTCGCCGCGGCGTGTACGTGGCGAAAAACACTCTGCGCGGAGAGAGTGTTCGGCGTACACAATGTGTACGCCGAACACGGGTCGGAGCGAAATCTTTTTTGATAAAAAGGGCGTGCCCTTTTTATCAAATGAAAGAAAAGCAGCGGCGCAGCCGCTGCTTTTCAAGGTCGTATTCGTGGTCAGTTGACGCGGACAAGGATCTCCGCCGTGGCGCTGCCGATGGTGATGGTAACGGTGGCCGTACCGGAGCCCACACGCTCCAGAGTACCGTCAGAGGAGACCTTCACCACATTGGTGTTGGAGCTCTTCCAGGTGGCGGTGCCGGTCACGCCCTCCAGCGTCAGCTCGCAGGGAGGATCGTTTCTGTTGATGGTCATATCGAACTGACCATCGGGATTCTTGCCCAGCTCCGTGCCGTACATGGTCTTGATCTTCAGATTCTTCAGGGACGTGCTGGTGTTGGTATTGGGCTTGTTCGTCGTATTATTGTCATTGGTATTGCCGTTATTGTTGTTGGTGTTGTTAGTATTTGTATTTGTATTGGGGGTAGTGGTATTCGTGTCCGCCTTCTTCTGGACGGTGACGGCGCAGGCCGCGCTCTCGTCGCCGCAGGTAACGGTGATCATGGCCGTACCCTCGGCCACGGCGGTGACGGTGCCGTCGGTATCCACCTTGGCCACACCGGAGTCATTGGTGATCCAGCTGTAGCCTTCCTCAGCGCCGCCGGAGGCGGTCAGCTTTCCGGTCTCGCCGGGCGCCAGCAGCAGCGTGGTATGATCCAGCGCCAGCTCCTTGACAGTAGGCTCGTCGGGGGTGTTATCGGGCGGGGTGACGGGATCCTGCTGGACAGTGCCGGGGTTGGGATCGTTGGCCGGTTCCTGATCACCGCCGAACCAGCCCTTCACCGTATCTCCGGCAAAGGCCCACACCAGAACAGCGATCAGCAGCACCACCACGACCACCAGAACGGGGCCCACGATGCTGGGGGCTTTTTTCTTCTGCTCCATCTGGCGATGGCCCCGCTTCTTTACCTTGCCGTTATAATATTCCTCGTCTTCCGCGCAGAAAGGGCAACTTTTATAGCTGTCGGAGAACATTTCTCCGCATTTATTACACTTGATCAGACTCATGCTTTCCATTCCCTCCAAAGGACATACTCTTGATAATACTTAGCTATCATACCCCAAAAGCAACAGTCCCGTCAACTGAAAATGCTGGAAATTCATCATTTTTTTACATATTTTCTTGCTTTTCACCTGTTGAGTTTCTATAATAAAGGGGAACAATGCAAGGGAGGGACCCCTATGAGCACCATCTTCATCGGCATCGCCGGCGGCACCGGCTCCGGCAAAACCACACTGACCGAGCATCTGGCCCAGCGCTTCGGCAATGACATCAGCGTGGTCCATCATGACAACTATTATAAGCGGCAGGACTGCTCCTTCGAGGAGCGGTGCCGCCAGAATTACGACCATCCCGACGCCTTTGACACCGACCTGATGATCCAGCATCTGAAGGCACTGAAGCGGGGCGAGACCATCTATTGTCCCGTTTACGACTACGCCATCCACAACCGCACCGAGGAAACGGTGGAGATCAAGCCCACCAAGGTGGTGATCGTGGAGGGCATCCTCATCTTCCAGAACAAGGCCCTGCGGGACCTGCTGGACATCAAGATCTTTGTGGAGACCGACGCCGACGTGCGCATCCTGCGCCGCGCCCTGCGGGACGTGGAGGAACGGGGCCGCTCGCTGGAATCGGTGGTGACCCAGTATCTCACCACCGTCAAGCCCATGCATGAACAGTTTGTGGAGCCGACCCGCAAGTATGCCGACATCATCGTGCTGGAGGGCGGCCACAATCTGGTGGCGCTGGACATGATCATGCAGCGCATCGCCAATCACATCGCGGAGAACTGAAACCTATGCTGTTACCTATCCTTGGCACCCTTTCCCTGCTGGGCGTCGTGTATTTCCTGATGCCGCTGGCCATCGGCGTCCACCATATCGGCATGTACTGGCCGGCGGCGCTGCTGCTGTTGGCGGCGGCCCGGTGCTTCTTCCCCGATTTCTTCCGCCGCTTTCCCAAGTGGCTGAAGGCTGTCCTGATCTCCGGCGTCAGCGTGGTGCTGGCGGTGGCCATCGCGGTGCTGACCGTCATGGGGCTGGCGGCGGCGAACCGTCCCTCCGGCGACGACGCGCCGGAGACGGTAGTACTGCTGGGCTGTCAGGTCTACAACGGCAGGCCCAGCATGATGCTGCAAGGGCGCATCGAGGCGGCCTATAACTATCTGACGGCCCACCCTGACGCGGTCTGCGTCACCACCGGCGGACTGGACCGCACCAGCGAGACACTGACCGAGGGCGGCTGTGCCGCGCAGGTGCTGATGGACATGGGCATCGCCCCGGAGCGGGTCTACGCCGAGGAGAAGTCCTTCGACACACGGGAAAATCTGCTGTTCGCCGCGGAGATCATCCGGGAAAACGGCCTTGACACCCATGTGGTCATCGCCAGCGACAACTTCCACCAGTACCGGGGCCAGCTGTTCGCCCGTGAAGCGGGGCTGGAAGCCCAGTCCGCCGGATGCTTCAGCCCCTGGTTTCTCGGCCCCGGCTACGCCTGCCGCGAGGTGGTGGGAATTCTGGCCACCTGGGTGGGAATCTCGTAAGTAAATGATCGTTTAGTAAGAAGAGTCTGTGTCAAATGACACAGACTCTTCTTTATCTTTGTAGGGGCCGACGACTCTGTCGGCCCTCAACGATGGCTCCATGATTGTTCGGGCGGACAGGGTCGTCCGCCCCTACGAAGTTTCCCTCGCCGTCACAGCTTCCCCAGCACCACTGGCTCTCCGATTTGAAGGGCATAGTGATAGATCCGGGCGCTGTCCTCGATGTACTGGGCGCGGGTGCGGGCCTCGTTCAGATCCCTGCCCACCGCCAGCACGCCGTGGTTGTTCAGCAGGCAGCCGCCCCGGCCCTCTTTCAGACAGGGCACCGCGTTCTCCCCCACGGCAAAGGTGCCGGGGGTAGCGTATTCGGCACATTCCACGTCGCCGCCCAGGAAGATGCGGGTCTCGATCAGCACGGCGGGGATGGGCTTATGCACCACGGCAAAAGCCGTGGCATAGGGAGAATGGGTGTGGAAGATGGCCTTGTGCTCCGGATAGGCCCGATAGATGGCGGCGTGCATCCGCCACTCGCTGGAGGGCCGCAGGTCGCCCTCGATGATGTTGCCGTCCAGATCGCACCGGACGATATCCATGGGCCGCATCACCGTATAGCGCACCGAGGTGGGGGTGATCAGCATGGTGCCGTCCCCCAGCGCCACGCTGAGGTTGCCGCTGGTGCCGGTAAACAGTCCCTCGTGGAGGGATTCCAGGCACACGTCCACCATTTCCTGCCGCAGCTCTTTGTGAGAATACTCCATTTTATCGCCTCTTTCGATTATTAAACAATTATTTTGTAACTCAGATCACCATTTCATAGGGCCCCAATTCGCTGACCTCCAGATACTTTTGCAGGTCATAGGGAGAATAGATGCCCAGATCCGTCACCACGCCGGTGATCAGCTGGGGCGGCGTGATATCGAAGGCGGGATAATAGCCCTTGACCCCGTCGGCAGCGGTCTTGACCCCCATGGCCTCCAGCGTATCCTGCGGGTTCCGCATCTCAATGTGGACGGTGTCCACGGTGGGATGGCCCTTGTCGGGGATGCCGCTGATATACACCGGCACGCCCAGATAATTGGCGGCAATGGAGATCTGGAAGGTGCCCACCTTGTTGGCCACATAGCCGTCGCAGCAGATGGCGTCGGCGGCACAGGTGAACACGTCCACATGCTCCCGCTGCATCACATAGGCGGGCATGTTGTCGGTGATGACCGTCACATCAAATCCCATATCGTGACACACGGTGGCCGTCAGCCGCGCCCCCTGAAAATAGGGACGGGTCTCCGGGCAGAACAGGCGGATGGTCTTGCCCCGCTGGCGGCACTCCTTCAGCATCATGGCCACGATGGTCTCGCCAAAGCACTGGGTCATGACGGTGCCGTTGTCGGGGAACTTATCCACCAGATGCTTTGCCATCTGGCCCACCCGGTTATAGCGGCGGTTGTTGGTGGCCACGGTATAGTCCCGGATGGCCAGCGCCACATCGGGGACACCCTGGGCGATGGCGGCCTTTGCCGCCTCCAGGCAGCCGCCGCAGATCAGCTGCATCCGCCCCACCGTGGTGGGCCGGGCGTGTGAGATGTTGTCCATGGCTTTTTCCAGATAGGCCACCTGCTGGTCCGCCGTCATATCGCGGCACTGATAGGCCGCCAGCGCCATGCCCATGGCGGCGGCGGTAAAAGGGCCGGTGGACTGGGTCACCATGTCCCGCAGGGCCTGGGTCACCTCCTCATAGGTGCGGCAGGTGACGAACTCCACCCTCCGGGGATACACCCGGCGGTCCAATATCCGCACCTCTCCGCTGTCGTACCACGCCACATTTTCATACTGCATCATAAAGGCAAGGCCCTTGTCAGCTCTTTCCATTTCTCACTTTCTCCTATCTTTTAAGCGCCGTACAGCCGCTTTGCGGCGGCGCGGGCCTCATACAGCACCCGCGCCTTGTCCAGCGTCAGGAATTCTCCGTTTTCATACAGCACCCGGCCATCCACCATGGTCATGCACACGTCGGCTGCCTGGGCGCTGTATACCGCAAGGCCCGCCGTGTCCAGATGGGGGCAGAGGTGGGGCGCGCTCAGGTCGATGGCCATGATATCCGCCCGCTTTCCGGCTTCGATGGTGCCGGTGTCGTCCCGGCCCTGCAATCTCGCGCCGTTGACCGTGGCCATCTCCAGCACCTGACCGGCCGGCAGCAGTGCCGCGTCGTGGTGATAGCCGTTGTGAAGGATGGCCGCCAGATGCAGCTCCTCCAGCATGTTGAGATTATTGTTGCTGGCCGCGCCGTCGGTGCCCAGCGCCACATTGACGCCCTCCGCCAGCAGTTGGGGGATCGGCGCGAAGCCGCTGCCCAGCTTCATGTTGCTGGTGGGGTTGTGGACAACACTGACGCCCTTTTCCCGCAGCAGCGCCCGATCCTCCTCCGTCACCCACACGCAGTGGGCGGCGGCGCAGGGCACGTCAAATACCCCCAGATCGTTCATCCACGCCGCCGGGGTCTTGCCGTATTTCTCCACGCAGCCGTCGTGCTCGCTTTTTGTCTCACTGAGATGGATGTGCATCCGCGCGCCGCTTTGGCGGCACCAGGCCGCCGTCCCCGCCGCCACGTCGGGATTGCAGGTATACTCGGCGTGCAGGCAGCCGTCCACACGGATGCGGCCATCGGCGGCGTTGTGCCTGTCGCGGTAAAACCGCTCCAGCTTGCGGGCGCTTTCGTTCTTTTCATAGGTATCCGCCGGGTCGAAGGCCTGCACCGGATAGCAGAGATTGGCCTTAATGCCGCACTCCGCCACCAGCTCCGCCGCCTCCCACGGGAAGAAATACATGTCGGAAAAGCTGGTGGTGCCGCAGGCGAGCATCTCCAGCAGCGCCAGCGCCGTACCGGCCCGGATGTCCTCCGCCGTCATGCGGCCCTCCACTGGGAACACACTGTCAAACAGCCACTTCTGCAAAGGAAGGTCGGTGCCAACGCCCCGCAGCAGCGTCATGGCGGCGTGGGTATGGGCGTTCACCAGTCCCGGCAGCAGCAGCTTGCCGGACATGTCCTTCTCACAGTCAAAGGCGCCCTTCGGACGGGCAGCACCCACATAGGTGATCACCGCGCCGTCAACGGCCACGAAGCCGCCCTTGATCACGCCGCCGGGCGTATAGACCCAGGCGTTTTTCAGTAATGTGGTCATTTTTTCACATCCTCGAGAGCACCTTTTTCAGATAGGCGCTGAAATTATCGGCCACCAGATGGCCCACCTCGTTGACCTCCTCGTCGGTGAGAGGCTGATCCAGAATGCCCGCCGCCATGTTGGTGATGACGGAGAAGCCCAGGCAGGGCATGCCGCAGTGGGCCGCCGTCAGCGCCTCGGTGACGGTGGACATACCCACGGCGTCGCCGCCCAGCGTGCGGATGGCGCGGATCTCCGCCGGTGTCTCGAACTGCGGGCCCTGCATGAAGAAGTAGCAGCCCTCGTGGAAGGTCAGGCCGCTGCCCTGGGCGCACTCACGGGCGATGGATCGCAGCGCGGGGCTGTACATCTTCTGCACGTCGAAGAACCGGGGGCCGAACTCCGGAATATTGGGGCCCCGCATAGGGGAGCAGCCCGGCAGCATGATCTGATCGCTGATGATCATGATATCGCCGGGCTTGTAGCCCAAGTTCACGCCGCCGGCGGCGTTGGTCAGGATCACGGCACGGCAGCCCAGCAGCTTGAACAGGCGGATGGGCGCGGTCAGCTGGGGAAAATCGTACCCCTCGTAGGAGTGGAAGCGGCCGGACATACATACCACCTTTTTGCCGCTGATGGTGCCGCAGATCAGCTTTCCGGCATGGGTGGCCACGGTGGAGCGCAGGAAGTTGGGGATGTCCTCATAGGGGATCACCACCGGGTTTTCCACCTGGGCGGCAAAGGGGCCCAGGGACGAGCCGAGAATGATGCCGATCTCCGGCTGAAAATCCAGCTTTTCCCGGACGTATCGGGCGCTTTTTTCAAAGTATTCATAGGTGTATTCCATGGAACGGCCTCCTTTTGATTCTTACTTTGGATTTTAACACACCGACTCCATGGTGTCAATTTCACCCCTTTCCACAATTTTCGCCGCAAATCCCGCGAGAAAGGTCTTGCATTTTTTTATTTTCATGATACAATAGCGTTGACAAATCTTAATGGAGGTACTCAAAATGGCTTATCAGATCAGTTCCGCTTGCGTCAGCTGTGGCGCTTGCGCAGATGCATGTCCCGTGGGCGCTATCTCCCAGGGCGATTCTCAGTACGTGATCGACGCCGGCGCTTGCCTGGACTGCGGTTCCTGCGCAGACACCTGCCCCAACGGTGCTATCAATCCCGCTGAGTAAAATCCGTACATGAAAAACGGCCGGTGCGATGCACCGGCCGTTTTTTTATGGACGGGTCGTCGGGGACGCCGACCCTTACAAAGTCTTGCCCGAAGGGCACACATATGCTATACTACTTTTAGAAAAGGAGGGCTGGTCATGGAGCACACGGAACAGCTGTGGCCGGGCGGGCCGCGGTATCATTACGACGAGCAGTGCTTCCCGCCCTCCACGGATTCCTTCCTGCTGGGCGGCTTCGCCGCGCCCCGGCGGGGCGAACAGGTCTGCGATCTGGGTGCGGGCGCGGGCCTGCTGGGTGTGCTGCTGCTGGCAAGGGAGCCCTCCTTACAGGTAACAGGTATCGAGCGGGACGCCCACGCCTGCCAAATGCTGGAACGCAACGCCGCTGTCAACGACCTTGCCATGACGGCGCTGTGCGCCGATCTGCGGCAGCGGGACGAGCTGCCCACCGGGGCGTTTCAGCTGGCGGTATCCAATCCGCCCTACTTCGCGCCCCACACCGGCGCGGTGGCGGAGGGCCAGCGCGGCAGCGCCCGCGCGGAGCTGACCGCCACGCTGGACGACATCTTCACGGCGGCGGAACGGCTGCTGCAATGGGGCGGGCGCTTCTGTCTGGTGTACCGCCCGGAACGGCTGGCGGCGCTGATGACCGCCGCTGTCGTCCACCATCTGGAGCCGAAGCGGCTGCGGATGGTGCAGCACAATGCCCGGAGCGCGCCGTCGCTGGTGCTGCTGGAGTGCCGCCGGGGCGGAAAGCCCGGCCTTTCCGTGGAGCCGCCCCTGCTGCTGCGGCTGCCGGACGGCAGCGAATCCCCCGACGTGCGCCGCGCCTATTTCAGAGACAAGGAGTAACCGCTATGCCCGGAACATTATATCTGGTAGCCACCCCCATCGGCAATCTGGGAGATTTTTCTCCCCGCGCCGTGGAGACGCTGCAAAACGCCGACTTCATCGCTGCCGAGGACACCCGCGTGTCAGTGAAGCTGCTGAACCATTTTGACCTCAAGAAGCCGCTGGTCAGCTATCACGAGCACAACCGCGCCGCCGCCGGGCAGGCCATTCTGGCCCGGCTGCTGGACGGCGAGACCTGCGCGCTGGTGACAGACGCGGGCATGCCCGCCATCAGCGACCCCGGCGAGGATCTGGTGCGGCTGTGCGCCGAAAACGGCGTGGAGGTGCTGACCATCCCCGGCTGCTGCGCCGCCGTGTACGCGCTGGCGGTGTCCGGCCTGCCCACAGGCCGCTTCACTTTCGAGGGCTTCCTGCCCTCCGGCAAAAAGGAGCGGCGGGAACAGCTCCATGAGCTGACCGGTGAGCGGCGCACCATGATCTTCCACGAAGCGCCCCACCGGCTCCGGGCCACGCTGTCCGACATGGCGGAGGCCTTCGGCGGCCAGCGGCGGATCGCCTTGTGCCGGGAGCTGACCAAGCTTCATGAGGAGACCATGCGCATGACGCTGGCGGAGGCGGCGGACTACTACGCCGCCAACGAGCCGAGAGGCGAGTATGTGCTGGTGGTGGCGGGCCGGGAAGCGTCCGACGCCCCGGCCATAACGCTGGAGGAGGGGGTAGCGCTGGTGCTGCGCCGCCGCGAGGAGGGCCTGCGGCTGAAGGACGCTGTCCGGGCCGTGGCCGATGACACGGGCCTGAGCCGCAACGCCCTGTACGACGCGGCACTGAAAGCGTGAACCGC
>CAVHKA010000048.1:0-9147 GCA_963636325.1 Agathobacter sp.
GCGTGTACCACAGGTGGTTGATGGTAAAGAGCATGGTCACGCCCCGATGGTTGAATAGGGGGTTGGCAAGGGCGATCAGCAGGAACATGGGGCCCACGAACCGCATGGTCTGACCGTAGGCTTTCCAGCCCCGCAGGCGGATAGAGAACCAGCTGGCGCCGAGAAAGGACAGCGCCACCGTAACAGGGTGCATGCATCCCAGCGTCAGGCCCAGCACCAGCACGAAGTAGGCCATGCTGACCGCCGGGTGCAGATTCCCGAAGAAGCGCATCCGGGTATCAGTCATGATTATCCTTCCACTCCTTACCGTAGCCGTAAGGATCGCCGTTCTCCAGGTCGCAGCCCAGGTCGCAGGTGTAGTTCCACTCGATGACCTCACCGGCCTTGACGAAATACACGCCGCAGCCGTAGTTGGGATACCAGTCGTTGACGCAGTACATCCAGCCGCTCCAACGGCCGCCATCGAATTCATAGAGGTTATTGATGCCCTCCACATAGCAGCCGCTGGACGTGCCGCCGCTGTATTCCATGTGGATCTTGTACTTTTCACAGACATAGGAGAGGACATCGAATACCGTGTCGCCCTCCTCGATCTCCACCGTGGTCACCGGCAGGATCACGCCGGAGGCGGGGACGATGCCCGCCCACTTGCTCTCCAGGTGCATGCCGTTATTCACCGCCGTATCGCAGCGGATGGTGATGGTGACGGTATCCTTCTTGCTGTCCGGCTTCTGCTCCGGCGTGGGCGCGGGGGTGTTATTATCCTCGGTCTTCTGGTCGTTCTTCTTGCTGTCGTCCTTCTTGCCGCCGGAATTAGGCGCTGTATTGGTGACTTCCTCCTCCGGTGTGGTATCAACACTCTGGTCTGTCTTGCGGCCCTTGTTGCCCTGGGGCGCGTCCGCGTCGCCCTGGGTATAGAAATCCGCCACGCTGTCAGGCTTGCTCTGTGTGGCGGCAGTCGATGTATCCTTTTTGCCGAAACTGAACGCATCCGTGATCCAGGCGTACCACGGCTTTTCCTCCTCCGGCTGGTCGGTGTCCTCGCCTATATAGTCCAGGTCCAATCCGCCGTTGCTGCCGCTGCCAATTCCGGTCTGGGCGCAGGCGCACAGGCTCAGCAGCATCATGAGCGCCAGCAGCGACGCGATGAGATATCTCAGATTCTTTTTCATTTTTATACTCCTTCAGTCCCGTTCCGGGCTGCTGTTTTTGAGGTCGGCGGGAGGGGCCGGCAAACCCCTCCCGCTCTATGGGAAAGACTACGGCATATGTGCCGCACTCGGCTTGCGGGGGTATGGGTGTTCTGTTGGGGTGGTATCGGGGCGATGTAGGCATCGGCCCCTACAACATTGTCATTGCGAGCCAGTGCTCACACTGGCGTGGCAATCTCCTGCATGGGATACGGATTCCCACGTCGCTGCGCTCCTCGGAATGACAGGGTTGTCGCGCCATCTTGCGGCGGGGCACACGGGCCCCGCCCTACGGATCTCTCACTGTGCCTGGGCTTTTTCCGCCCGCGCGGGCGACCGCAAGGGCCGCCCCTACGAATTTCTATCGATAAATCACCGCGCTACGCTTTTTTCGTTTCCTTGTTCTCCCGCGCCTGCTTCTTCTTTTCCTTCAGCTGCGCCTCCTGTGCGGCGCGGCGAATGGCGGACTTGGCGCGCTTTTCCTTCTTCTTGCGCTCGGATTCCTCGAAAAACAGCGGCTCCTGTATCTTCTTTTCCGCCCGGTAGCGGGCGGTCTCTCTCAGATGCAATACCTTTCTCACAGGCGGCAGCTTTGCCATTTCCAGCGCTGCCTCCCAGCTGCCGAAACGCTGCTCAAGGAACGCACCGCCATCTACCTCGCAAGGCGAAGGCGTATGCCGCAGCGTCTCGGCGTTGCGGGCCAGATACCGGGCCAGCTCCTCTAGCGGCGTATCCGCGTGTTCTTCGGCAAAGGCCGCGTCACATTCCGCCAGCGCCGCCTCTGTGCGTTTGGCGACATTGCGGTCAAACCAGCTTTTGTAGTCAAATTTCACCCGTGGGTCTTTGTTGGACATGAATATACTCCTCCCTCACAAAAAATCGCCGGTTCTCCAAAGAAAACCAGCGGTAACCTGGCAGAAATAAAAACACGCTGACGACCCTCGTCAGCGCGCACTCCTGCCTATGCCGTCAGGGAGAGAGCGCCCGCTGTACAACACTGATCCTCCATCGCGCAATTCTTCTGCCCTGACGTCACGAAGGACTTTTGTCCTTCTCGTACCTGACCTACCTTCTCAGAGCGTTCGCTCCAATGGCTGCTATTCGCCACACGGTGTCGCCACCGCTTTGGTCCATTCCTTACGTCAACAGCGCCGTCCGCAGGGGGTATCACCCCATTCCTTCAAAACTGCCACCTGACGATCTCTCGCCTTTACAGTGACAGCCACACGACTTCGCAAGATCTTATTTACTTGTCTGATATGGATGAATTATACTGTTGGAGTATGCGCATACTGAAAGATGCCGACAGGCAGCCGGTGTTTTTCGTAAATCAAACACAATTTACGAAACAGGCTTCTGATTCGCTGGAGAACACAGCATTTGCTGACAGCTCTGACGGATTTTTTGACGGAATTAAACCGCCGCACGTACCCTCAACGGGCAAGAAACATATACTCTGAACCACCTGCCTTTTGTGGGCCAGAGAAGAATGGATATACGTCTGCAAAGTCGTCCGGATGTCGGCGTGGCCCAGGAGCTCACTGAGACTCTTGATGTCCACGCCATTTTCCATGCACCGGGTCGCGTAGGTGTGCCGGAGGGCGTGGAAATTCCGATAGCGGATACCGCATCGCTCCAACAGCTTCCGGTATCGGTATTGCAGTGTGCGCGGCTCCATCGGAATGTCTGTGTTGGTCAGCAGATAGTTGTCATTTTGGATATTCTGAGTGGTCGTTTTCAACAACTCCAGCATATCATTGGGAATGGCCACAAGACGCACAGAACTGCCGCTTTTGGGGGATTGCACCACCAAATGTGTTCCGGAAGCATCCCGCACACGGGCAGCCGCGCGTTCGATCCGCAAGACGCCGGAGCGGTAGTCGATATCGCTTCTTCGCAGGGCACAGATCTCACCAAGCCGCAGCCCTGTGTTCAGCACCAAAAGGATACACAACCCGGTGATATCCGGCGTATCCAATACCTTCCGCGCCAGCGTGGCTATTTCGTGGTCGGCAAATACCTCGACCTTTTTGCCCCGATACGCGGGTAGTTCCACATCCCTGCCGGGGCAATCGCAATGGCATTTCTTTTTCACAACTTTGAAAATCGTTTTCAGCAGTACGCCGATATCCCTTGCGGTTTTGCATGACAAGCCTCTATCTTGCAGCCGCCTGAAAAACGCAGAAAGTTTTTCAGGCGTCAGCTCATGAAGCATGAGCGTTCCCAGCTCCGGAATGATATAATGGCTGGTCATATACTCATAGCGTCCGACTGTCGAAGCCTTTAGAGCGCTGCGCCGGTCCGACAGGAAGAACGCAACGGCCTGGCTGACAGACATTTCTCCTGTCAGGATAGGCTTCTGCGGGAGGGCTTTTTCCATCTTCCGCTGTTTCTCGCGGCAAGCTGTGTAGCTCCTGGCATAAACATATCCGTACTCTGCCTTTCCGGCAGGCGTCCGACCGCGAATATAGCGGCCCTCCCAACGGCCATCCTTTCGTTTGTAGATATTTTCTCCGCGACGTGGCATAAACTTCCCTCCTTGACGATGATCCTGACGGCAAAAAATGGGGCAGCACAGTGTTTCCGAATCATGGTTTCCAATTTTTGGGATTTTAACAATTTCTTTTCACAGCCTTGTGGAAAATTTGAGCTTTTTCGCAATTTTTCCGGTTTCCCCGTTGACTTCCTTAGCGAATCCATGTATAGTAATAGGCGGAATTTATGTTGCCATACTATCGTAAATTGTGTTTGATTTATGAAATACACTTTTGCGTTATCCCACCGCAGGCGTCTGTGCCTGCGGTTTTTTCTGTCTATCGTTTCTGATGATCGGATCGCTGCGGTAAACACCCTCGTTTTTAAATTACCACGCCTTTCGCGCGAATATTGTCGGAAAAAGCAATATGGTGATAATAATTATCAAAATATGGACATCTCCCCTCAATGTGCAGCAGCCAACTGGACAGATGCGCGAGCCATTCTCCGCAGCGAGGCTTATCCCCAACCGCTGGAAATGCTCAGGGCAGAAAAAACTCCCATACCGCGCGGCACGCGCAGTATGGGAGAATCTTCTCAGGGAAACGTTGATATGCTCCCTTCACAAAGGGAGCATATCAACTGTTTCATGAACTTTTGTAACACGATCCGGCTGGCCTTAGTATGCGCTTATTCGAGTATATCAGCCCCCGCCTCGTCCACCGCAGGCTCGTACTCGTCCGCCGGCTCGGCATGAGCCGCCGGGTCGGCCCACTGGCAGAACACCGCCACGCGGGCCTTACCGCCGGGGGTGCAGGTATACAGCACCAGCGGGTAGGCGTCGTCAAACACCAGCGAGACATCCTCCACATTCTCCGGCTCCAGCTGGCGGAGTTCCGCCACCAGATAGTCATACACCGTGCCGTTCATATCGGTGAAGGTCACCGCGTCGCCGGTTTGCAGCCGGTCCAGATAGCCGAAATGGCTTTTGTAGTTATGGGCCGCGATCACCAGATCACCGCCCTCCGCCGAGCCGTGCTGACGGCAGGGAGCCTTTTTCAGCGCCGGATAGCTCCACCGGTCGATCACCGGAAGCTCCCGGCCGATGGCGGGAATGGCGATCACGCCCGCGTAGTCATAGACGATCTCC
The DNA here is from genome assembly GCA_963636325.1 of Agathobacter sp. Taxonomy (GTDB): domain Bacteria; phylum Bacillota; class Clostridia; order Oscillospirales; family Oscillospiraceae; genus Vescimonas. The sequence goes on from CAVHKA010000048.1 coordinate 4,816, forward strand.
GGCTCCGGTTCCTCCGGCGCGTCCGGCGGGGCGCTGTTGTCCGCGATGACGGACCGCGCCTCCTCCAGCAGGGTCTCGGCCTCCTGCCCGGCGCTGCGGTCCTCGCCGCGGTTATGGAGAAAAAGGAGCAGTGCCGCAAGAATCAGCACTGCTCCCAGAGAGATCAGGATAACGCCCGATTTTTTAGGCATTGCCGTGTCTCTTTTTCTTGGTGACGATCCAGCCGAGAACGATCAGCACCGCGCCGCCCGCCGCTAGAACGGCGATGGGCCAGTTCAGCTGACCGGTCTGGATCAGGGTGCCGGGGGTGACGGTCGGCTTGCCGGGGCGGCGGCCGCCGGGCGTCGTGGTGTATTCCACAGCGTAGAACCTCCAGTCCACCTCGCCCTCCTGACCGGCGGCTTCGTTGCCGGTCTTTTCAGCATCCAGCGTCAGCGCCACGGTCAGAGTCGTACCCTCGCCCTTCTTGAAGGTGCCCAGCAGATAGCCGTCACCGGCGAAGGTACCCGTCTGGTCGGGGCTGGCGTTGAAGATTTCCTTGTTGCCCTGTTTCACGGTCATGTTGAAGTTCTGCAGGAACTCGGCCATCTTCGCCAGATCGGTGATGTGGCTGTCCACCGGCAGGTTATTTGCGTCATGGGGCACCGCCACGATGTACAGCTTCACATAATCGGCGTAGGGGGTGTTGCTCTCGTTCTTGAAGGTGATGGTCTCGGTGCGCTTGTCGCCGGGCATCATGCCCTTGAAGCTGCCGAACAGGTCGGTAGAGGTATGATTATTGTCCTTGTCCTTCTTGGGCGTGATGATCAGCTTATCCTTGCCCTGATAGACGATGTCAGCGGCGGCGGGCTGGGCCGCCTGAGCGAAAGCCGTTGCCGTCAGGCTCAGCGCCAGCACCAGCGCCATCAGGAGGGAAAACGTCGTTTTGAATGTCTTTTTCATCGTTGTACCCTCCTTTAGTTACCGGTCGTGACCGTCAACGTGCCGTTAGCGTCAACCTTGGTGACAGGTTCCCATACGCTGATCACCGTCGTGGTGGGCAGGCTCTGGACGGCCTCGGCAATGATCTCCACGGACAGGTCATAGTCAGCGGGAGCCTTATCAGTAGCAGGTTCGCACTTGGTAATCAGCACACCGGTAAGGCCATCATTGGCCGCCACAGGACTGGTATAGTAGTAATACCCGTCGTTGCCTTTCACCCAGCCAGTATTCGCTGCGTATTCAATGGTGTAATCCGTGTCCTTGACAGGCATGCCGTAGACATTGCCCTGTGCGTTCTTCCACGTTACCACCACATAGGCGCGGATGTAGGCGTCGATGTTGCTGGTGTTCTTGATCTTGACGTCGGACTTAGTGGTACCGTTAAAGTTTTCCTCCACCTCGCAGGTCACTTTAGCGGGGGTGAAGGTGTTGGTCACGGGGCCGGAGTTGGCGGTGAGCCAGGCCAGCGTGCCGCCGGCCACAGCCAGCACCAGCGCCAGCACGGAGACCACCAGCACGAGGGAACGCTTCGCGCCGCCACGGGCGGCATTCTTACCGAATTTCATGTTTCATGGCCTCCTTTCTCAGTTGCTCGCAGAGGTGGGTACATTCTTTGTGCCGTCGATCCAACGGTTATCGCACCATGTGCCCCCAGTCAACCACAGATCCTTGTCCCGAGTATTCTCAAAGCTGACGGTCTTGGTGGTGTCATCCTTGGTCAAGGTAACCGTTTGTTTGGCCGTGTCCTTGTACCGCCAAGTCCAAGTGTTTTTCTCGGTGACGGCATAGTTGCCAATGGGCAGGCCATTGATGGTCACAGCACCCGTGCCGTGAATGACCACTTCAAATTTACCAGTAGGGCCGTTGACCTCAAATACTGCGGACTGGTTGGGGTCCAGCATGTTGCCATAGGTCTTTCTGATTTCCAGGGACAGGGACTTGACGTGAACGATGAAGTTGACACCATCTGTGACCTTTGCAAGAGCATCGTTGCAGTCGGTTTTGATGATGCACTTTTCACGATAGAACGTCACATGGCTCGTCACATCTTTGCTGTTGATCTTCACCTCAGAAACCTTGACGGGAGTATCCTGCGGGAAAGCAGCAGCGGCAGGATCATAGGAGTACTCCAGTGTGGGCGCGGTGCCCATTGTATCGGGAGCTGTTGCTGTGCCGTGCTTCCATTCAACTTCGACATAGTTGTCCTTTGCATAATCCGCTGTTTCGCCCAGCGTGATCTGGCTGTCCTTAAACGTCACCTCAGGCTTGAAGACGTTGATCTTGGCTTCGGCGGAAGTGGTGGACTTTTCTTCGATAGAGCCTTCCTTGGTGGGTTTCACTTTGACCGTCAGCGTATAGGTTGTGTCATCGGTCAAACCTGTGAAGTCATTTCCAGCGCTGCGCGTGATAGTCACATAATCATCTTCCCAGGCATCTGCGCCATAATCCAGAATATCCGTTGTGCCGTACTTGGCTTCTGCACCTGCCGTAAGGTCCTTGGCGGTCAGGCTGCCCAGCAGATATACATTCTTATCCTTCGCGGTGACGGTAATGTCGGGAATTTTCACATCAACACCCGCAGGCTGGGGGAACTCATCGACCAATTTGCCATCTTTATCATAGATGCCGTCGGTTTTGCCAACATTGGTGGGCACATCGTTGCCACCCAGGAAGCCGTCGCGTACCTTGACAGTAAACTCGATGATCAGCTTTTGGCCGCGATAGGTGGTATTACCCTGAAGGTCAATCTTGGAGCCGCACCAGTTTTCCTTGAAATCAAAGCCGGAGACCTTTAACGTCTTGCCCGTAAAGCTGCCGCTCACACCGGAAGCTTCTGTTGCGGGACCAAAAGTCAGTCCATCAGCATCCTTGCCCGTGCACTTGGCCACAGAATACTGGATAGCATCGGTTCCGGTGGGCACATCGAAATACTCGGTCACAGTATCCAGAATGTAAGCGCTGCTGTTCAATGCCTGATTGACGCCGGAGATCGCCTCGTTGGCGATCGCCTGGAATACTTTATCCAACTCATCCGCATTGCTCGGAGACAGGAAATAGGAAGATTTCGTATCACTGTTGTCTGGCTGTGCGGATACACCCGGATAATTGACGTTGTCCCAAAAGTCGGTCTTCCAGCCAGATGCCTTGGGATAGTTGGAGGACACCAGATGCATGTACTGGTTGGTCTCGCTCAGTTTATCCCACTGCTTTTTGGCTGTGATTGGACTGCCGTTTGCATTCTTAAATATGCCAATGGTATATACAGTAGCCCCCATGTCCTTAATGGATTTGCTTGTAGAAATTGCGTTGTCCGCAACCAAATTGCTAAAACCATTGCTGTGGTTCGGCTTACCATCGGTAAACATGACAACCACTTTGGCGCGGCCATCAGTTTTAATATCGTTTTGATTTAACAACGCTTTTGCCAGATCCATGCCATAATCCGCAGCAGTTGCACCGGCAGGACTGAGGTTGTCAACGGCATTCTTGAGTACTTGCTTATTATTATCCGATGCCGCAGTAAACCCCCTCACCACCTGAGAATAGTTATAAGTGTAAAGACCGGACCGGTATGTATCGTTGCCAATTTTGTCACTTTCATTTCCGGCAAACTTCACGATAGCGATTTGGCTCGTGGGAGAACTCTTATTTACGCTGTCAATGAAATTCTTCACGGAATTTTTCAGAGCAACGATTTTTTTCTGACTATTGCCGTTCCCAAAGGGATCATCCATCGAGCCGGAAACATCCAGCACCAGAACGATATCCACCGGTGTGGAAGTCGAAGACATCTCACTGCTGCCGGTGGCATAGGCCTCCAGCGTGATCTTATACTCGCTGTCGCTGACCTTTGTAACGGACTTCTTCAGCTCGACGCCGCTACCGGTCGTCTCGTCATTTGCCTGTGCGGCGGCGCGCATGGTTTTCAGCATGGGTGCGGCACCGGAGACCAGCGGCGCAATGTTCGTAAAGGAGATAATGCCGTCGCCAGTTTCCTCGCCCTCCTCCGGAACGGTCGGTTCCTCAGGCGTGGTGGGCGCTTCGGGGGCAACGGGCTGCTCCGGTGTGGTCGGCTGCTCCGGAGTAGTCGGCTGCTCGGGGACGGTCGGTTCCTCCGGGACAGCAGGTTCCTCAGGAGTGGCAGGCTGCTCGGGGACAGTGGGCTGCGCGGGCGTTTCCTCGTTCTTGGCCGCGTCGCCGTTATTCGCGGCGTCGCCGGTGTCGGACGCGGGAGCGCGCTCGTCCTTCTTGTCCCCGGTCGGATCGGTCTGCTCAATCACGGTATTCTCGTCGTCAGCGCTGGCGCTGGCGATCAGGCTGGGGGAGAGCGTCAGCAGCATCACGCAGCAC
>CAVHKA010000048.1:9157-12230 GCA_963636325.1 Agathobacter sp.
TCCGGGACAACGGGAGTTTCCGGGACAACGGGATCTTCCTCCGCGGCTAGGGTGGGGATCACGGCATCCTCCTTCACCGCAGGCTCGCCCTCGGCGACATCAGCGTAAGCCACCAGCGTACCGGAGAGCACGATGCTGAAAACCAGCGCAAGGCTGATGATCAGTGCGAATACTTTTTTCTTTTTCATATGCGTCTCCTCCTTCCTCAGCCGGTTTTGGTGCCGTCAGTGGGCCAGCCGCTGGCGGTCTGCGCAGTCTTGCCGTTGTTGGCGCACTGCACCGCCTGAGCCAGCACGTCTACCGTAGCCGTGGCGCCCTGATAGGTGTTGTCCATGGTTGCGTCGAACTCGACGGACAGCAGCGCGGGCGCGGCTTCCTGATTGGCCTTTACGGCTTCCTTATAATAGTACCAGCCGTCTTTCAGCTCCCACTTGCTGGTATCAATGTTCAGCTCGATCAGGTCAAGATTAACCTCGCCCTGCTTGCCAGCGGCCAGCTGGATGGACTTGGTGAACTTCACGCGGACCCATGCGTCGGCGGTGCCGTCCTCGCCGGAGACCACCACGATCTTGTTCACAGTGGTGCCGGGCATGATGCCGGTCTGCTCGTTCTGGTACTTCACGCGCTCCACGGTCTTATCCGCGTCGTACTGGGAATATTCATCTACCTTGATCGCCACCTTACCGGTGGTGATCACGTTGTGGGCCGTGGCATCCCCGTTGAAGAAAGCCAGCGTGCCCGCGGCGGCAATGGCGATGCAGATCACCATCACCGACAGTAATAAGAGCTTACGTTTCATGGGTTTGCTCCTCTCCTGTTTGGAATTTCGGTAAAAAGGGGCGTGGCCGATAAGCCACAGGAGAGCTCCCCGCCATCAGCAGGGCGCTCTCTTGTGGCCCGCACCCCCGTAGGGGTGCGCGGCCGGGTATGTATGTTTGGGGTTATTCGCCAGTAACGACGGTAGTATAAGCGCCCTGAACGGCAGTCCAAGCATCGTTGACATCAGTCAGATTATCCTGCTGAATGGCAAAAGCCTGGAAGGCCATGGAGGGCTGCTGCATAGCGCCATTGGCATTCGCCACAAAATCACTGGAGACGAGCTTGTTGTCAACATAAATCTTATCGTTGGTCAGAATACCGAAAGTCTGATCATTATTGCCGTCCTTAGCAACCGTGCGATACAGAATAGTAACACCATTCTCAGAGGACAAAGTGCTCCAGCCATTCGCAATGGAATAGGTCACATTAGCGGTGGGCCAGTTTTTAACGGTCATCTTCACAAACAGCCAGCAATCCTCGGAATTAGCGACGACCTTAACAGTGGGGTTCTTATCAATATTAGTGCCAGGAGCGACCTTGATATTAGTACGGCCAGTTTTGGTCACAGTGCCGTCAGTCAGGCCATTTTCGGTTTCCCACAGGTCGATCTTCACCTTACCAACAGTAAAGGTGTTGGTGACGGCATCGGTCTTGTCCGTGAAATACGCCAGAGTAGCGCCGCCGATGGCAACAACGGCCAGCGCGATACACAGACACAGTGCAACGATTTTCTTCTTCATGGTTGATTTCCTCTCATTCTTTGTGTTATTTTTTTATGTCAACGGCAAAATGCCGAGGCCATACGGGGTTAAATGGGGCGCTTATTTCCCCGCGCTCTTTTTCTTCTCCGGCGCCAGCACGTCCGGCAGGAACACCAACAGCAGCAGTACCGCCGCCGCGGAGATGGCCACATAGGTGCCGGGTGGATGCTGGATATAATTGGCCACATAGCCAAGGCCCGGAATGGTGAACACCGGCGTGCCGATCACATTTTTATAATGTACCAGGCTGCCGTCCTCGGCGTTGTTGGCGTCGCCCTTGGTGCGGAAGCGCACCACCGTGGGGTCCTCCTCGTCCGGCACCACCGCCGTCACCCGATGGGTGGCCACGGTATCCTCGTCCAGCATGAAGGTGATGACGGTGCCGGGCTGGATATCCTCGGTGGCGATCTTCTTTACATAGATGATGGATCCGGTGTGATAGGCGGGCTCCATGGAGCCGGACAGCACCGTGAACACCTGCATGCCCAGCAGCCGCGCACCGGCCAGCAGCAGGGCCAATATCACCACCACCGCCACCAGAACGGTGCTGATGATGTTCCATGTCTTTTTCAGTTTCGCGTTCATTGTTGTTTCTCTTTCTCAGGTTGAATATGGGGCGCGATAAAGCTGTAAATTTGCCGGTAGGCCAGCCGCGCCGTGGCCTCGTCGTGGGGCAGCCGTCCGTCCAGCACCTGTTGCCGTAAAAAAACAATCCCGGAGCAGTCGTTTTCACGCAGGAAAGGAGGGCTTCGGATTTCGTAGAGTTGGGCACTCCGCGAAAGAAATACTCGTGTCAATGCACATGTCGGTGCACATAGCATAATATAGCACAACTGCCCAAAGAAATCAATACTTTTAAACTAATTAGCGTAAAAATTTCAGAAAATTATTGTGCCGCTGCCATTATTTGACAGCGGCACAATGCGTTTTTCGCGCAGTCAATTCAGGTGTCACGCGGCATTTCCGACAGTAAAAATGCTATATTTTCAGGGCGTTTGCGCCGCTGTCTGACGGCGCATCGCCGGGCCTTAATAAAACCTTAATCTTCCCCGTGATTGTTTCTTAATCCGGCGTTTGCTACCATAGAGGTGCCATCGATCGACAAGGTCAGAAAGAGAAGAAAGGATAAACCTCTATGGAGACCACGCTGCGTACCATCAACGCCGTTATCTCGGCGCTGTTTTTTATCTGCTATGCCTATCAGTTCCTTTATATCCCGCTGGTGCTGGCGAAAAAGCCCAAGGCCCTCGCCGCTCCGGCCGGACGGCACCGGTACGCGGTGCTGATCGCCGCCCGGAACGAGGAGAACGTCATTTCCGGCCTGCTGGACAGCCTGCGGGCCCAGACCTACGATATGTCCCTTGTGACGGTGTTCGTGGCGGCGGACAACTGCACCGACCGCACCGCCGCCGTCGCCCGCGCCCACGGCGCGGTGGTCTATGAGCGGTTCAACCAGCTGAATGTAGGCAAGGGCTACGCGCTGGACTTCCTGC